>JANOBX010000292.1:0-41847 GCA_031411875.1 Burkholderiales bacterium
CGAGGGCAAGCGCGGCATTCCGCGGCTGCGTCCGCCGTATGTCGCGCAGGTGGGCTTGTTCGGCCGGCCGACGCTGGAACACAACTTCGAGACCCTGTACTGGGTGCGCGACATCCTGGAGCGCGGCGGGGCCTGGTTCGCCCAGCAGGGCCGCCATGGGCGCAAGGGCTTGCGCTCGTTCTCGGTGTCCGGGCGCGTGCGCCAGCCGGGCGTGAAGCTGGCGCCTGCAGGCATCACCATCCGCGAACTCATCGACGAGCACTGCGGCGGCATGCCCGAAGGGCACAGGTTCTACGCCTACCTGCCCGGGGGTGCCTCGGGCGGCATCCTGCCGGCGTCGCTGGGCGACATCCCGCTGGACTTCGACACCCTGCAGCCCTACGGCTGCTTCATCGGCTCGGCCGCGGTGGTGGTGTTGTCCGACCAGGACAGCGCCGTCGGGGCGGCGCGCAACCTGATGCGCTTTTTCAAGCACGAGTCCTGCGGCCAGTGCACGCCCTGCCGCAACGGCACCGCCAAGGCCCTGGGCCTGATCGAGAAGCCGACCTGGGACCTGGAACTGCTGGCCGACCTGTCGGCCGTGATGCGAGACGCCTCGATCTGCGGCCTGGGCCAGGCCGCGCCCAACCCGGTCGACTGCGTCGTGAAGTACTTTCCCGAGGAACTGTCATGACAGCACGCGACACCGTCAGCTTCAGCCTGAACGGCAAGGAAGTCACCGGCCTGAAGGGCGAGGCGATCATCGAGATCGCCAAGCGCGAAGGCATCGAGATTCCTCACCTGTGCTATTCGCCGGGCCTGGAAGCGGTGGGCAACTGCCGCGCCTGCGTCGTCGAGATCGACGGCGAACGCACGCTGGCCCCGTCGTGCTGCCGTGCCGCCACGTCGGGCATGAAGGTGCAGACCGACAGCGAACGGGCCCGGCGCTCGCAGAAGCTGGTGCTGGAGCTGCTGCAGTCCGACATGCCCGAGGCCGACTACACCCGCCACAACGAGGTCGACCGCTGGTCGGCGTGGATCGACCTGGGCAAGCCCCGCTTCGCCGCGCGCGAACAGCCGCCGCAGGACGTGTCGCACCCGGCGATGACCGTGAACCTCGACGCCTGCATCCAGTGCACCCGCTGCCTGCGCGCCTGCCGCGACGAGCAGGTCAACGACGTCATCGGCCTGGCCTTCCGCGGCGACCACGCGAAGATCGTCTTCGACATGGACGACCCGATGGGTGCGTCCACCTGCGTGGCCTGCGGCGAATGCGTGCAGGCCTGCCCCACCGGCGCCCTGATGCCGGCACGCGAGGCGGCGCTGGCCGTGCCCGACAAGCAGGTGGCGTCGGTCTGCCCGTATTGCGGCGTGGGCTGCCAGCTCGCCTACCACGTCAAGGACAACAAGATCCAGTTCGTCGAAGGGCGCGACGGCCCGGCCAACCACGGCCGGCTGTGCGTCAAGGGTCGCTACGGCTTCGACTACGCCCACCATCCGCAGCGCCTGACCAAGCCGCTGATTCGCCGCGTCGACGCGCCGCCAAAGAGCGGCGACTTCGTCATGGACCCCGAGCGTGTGCTCGAGATCTTCCGCGAAGCCAGCTGGGAAGAAGCGCTGGCCTTCGCCGGCGGCACGCTGGGGCAGATCCGCGACACCCACGGCCCGCGGTCGCTGGCCGGCTTCGGTTCGGCCAAGGGCAGCAACGAAGAGGCCTACCTGTTCCAGAAACTCGTGCGCACGGGCTTCGGCAGCAACAACGTCGACCACTGCACGCGGCTGTGCCATGCGTCTTCGGTGGTGGCCCTGCTCGAAGGCATCGGCTCGGGTGCGGTCAGCAACCCGGTGATGGACGTGATGCAGGCCGAGGTCATTGTCATCATCGGCGCGAACCCGACGGTGAACCACCCGGTGGCCGCGACCTGGATCAAGAATGCGGTGAAGAACGGCAGCAAGCTCGTCGTGATGGACCCGCGCCGCTCCGACCTGGCGCGTCTGGCGCACCGCTTCCTGCAGTTCAAGCCCGACACCGACGTGGCGATGCTCAACGCCCTGATGAACGTCATCGTCAGCGAAAACCTCGTCGACAAGGACTTCATCGCCAGCCGCACCATCGGCTACGAGGAACTGCGCCGCAACGTGGCCGGCTACACGCCGGAGCTGATGGCACCGATCTGCGGCATCGACGCGCAGACGCTGCGCGAGGTGGCCCGGCTGTACGCCACGTCCAAGGGCTCGATCATCCTGTGGGGCATGGGCGTGAGCCAGCACGTGCACGGCACCGACAACGCCCGCTGCCTGATCGCCCTGGCCCTGATGACGGGGCAGATCGGCCGCCCTGGCACGGGCTTGCATCCGCTGCGCGGCCAGAACAACGTGCAGGGCGCCTCAGACGCGGGCCTGATCCCGATGATGCTGCCCGACTACCAGCACGTGTCGCAGCCCGAGGTGCGCGCGCGGTTCGAGCAGGCATGGCAATTGCCCCCTGGAACGCTCGACGCCAAGCCTGGCCTCACCGTCGTGGAAGTCATGCACGCCATCAAGCAAGGAACCATCAAGGGCATGTATGTGCAGGGTGAAAACCCGGCCATGTCGGACCCCGACGCCAACCATGCCCGTGCTGCTCTGGCCGCGTTGGAGCACCTCGTGGTGCAGGACATCTTCCTGACCGAGACCGCCTACCTGGCCGACGTGATCCTGCCCGCAGGTGCCTTCGCCGAGAAGACCGGCAGCTTCACCAACACCGACCGCCTGGTGCAGATGGGCCGCCAGGCCATCGACCCGCCGGGCGACGCACGCCAGGACCTCTGGATCATCCAGGAGATCGGCAAGCGCCTGGGCCTGCCCTGGGACTATGGGCATGTCAGCGAAGTCTTCGACGAGATGCGGCACACCATGCCCAGCATCGCCGGCATCACCTGGGAACGGCTGGAGCGCGAGCACGCGGTCACCTACCCCTGCAGCCGCGAAGGCGACCCGGGCGAACCCGTGGTGTTCGTCGAGAGCTTCCCCCGCGAAGGCGGCAAGGCGCGTTTCGTGCCCGCCGACATCATCCCCGCGGCAGAACGCCCCGACGCCGAGTTCCCGATGGTGTTGATCACCGGTCGCCAGCTCGAGCACTGGCACACCGGCAGCATGACACGCCGCGCCAGCGTGCTCGACGCGCTCGAGCCCGACCCCACGGCCCTGGTGCACCCGCTGGACCTGGCGGCCATGGGCGCCCAGCCGGGCGACCTGCTGAGCATCGAGTCACGCCGCGGACAGGTGACGTTGTGGGCGCGCGCCGACGAAGGCACGCCACGCGGCGCCGTCTTCGTGGCCTTCGCGTACTACGAAGCGGCCATCAACCGCCTCACCCACGCCGCGCTGGACCCCTTCGCCAAGATCCCCGAGTTCAAGTACTGCGCGGTGCGCGTCCAGCGCAGCAGCGAAGCCCCGCAACTGGGCAGCTATGGCGGTGGCCAGTTGCTGAACCCTCTGACGACCACCGAAACCTGAACCATGGAATTTCTCACCTCCCCGCAATTCTGGGTCGCCGTCGGCCAGATCATCCTGATCGACATCCTGCTGGGTGGCGACAACGCGGTCGTCATTGCGCTCGCCTGCCGCAAGCTGCCGCCGGCCCAGCGCACCAAGGGCATCATCTGGGGCACGGCCGGCGCGATCGTGCTGCGCATCATCCTGATCTTCTTTGCGCTGCAGCTGCTGGCGATTCCGTTCCTGAAGATCGTCGGCGCCATCCTGCTGGTGTGGATCGGGGTCAAGCTGCTGCTGCCCGAGCACGATGACGGCCACGCCAAGATCGAAGGCAGCGACAAGCTCTGGGGCGCCATCAAGACCGTGATCATTGCGGACTTCGTGATGAGCGTGGACAACGTCATCGCCATCGCCGGTGCGGCCGAGTCCTCGGGCACCGACCATGGCATGGCGCTGGTCATCTTCGGCGTGCTCGTCAGCATTCCCATCATCGTCTGGGGCAGCCAACTGGTGATCAAGCTGATGGACCGCTACCCGATGATCATCACGGTGGGTGCCATGCTGCTGGGCTGGATTGCAGGCACGATGACGGTGACCGACCCGGCGTTGGTGAACCCGGAGGTCATGCCCGGTTTCGTGAAGATCGAGACCAACGACTATGTGCGCTATGGCGCCGGGATCTTCGGGGCGCTGCTGGTGCTGGCGCTGGGCAAGTTCTTCATGTGGCGCCGGGCAGAAGCCGCTGCGGATGGCGGGTCGGCCGGGGTCGAAACCGCTGCCGTCGCCGCGATCGCGGCCTCGGCCACCGTCGGTCTGCTGCGCAGCGTGGTGCTGGCGGTCGACGAGTCGGAAGCCTCGGGGCGGGCCACCCAGCAGGTGATCGACCTGCGTCGCAACCTGGCCGACCCCTCGGCCCTGCAGGTGCACCTGGTGCACGTGCAGCGCCCGCTGTCCGGTGATGTGTCTTCATTCATCGCCAGCAAGACGATCGAGGAGTACTACCAGGAGCAGAGCGATGCCGCCCTGGCGCCGGCACGCAAGATGCTCGACGAGGCCGGCATCCCGCACCAGGACCATGCGCATGTGGGCGACCCTGGCGCCACCATCGCCGGTGAGGCCGGCCGCCTGGCCAGCGGACTCATCGTGATGGGCACCCACGGTGCCGGAATGGGCGCGGCCCTATTGGGGTCGGTGGCGCAGTCCACGCTGGGTCTGGCCAAAGTGCCGGTGATGCTGGTGAAGTGAAGGCCGGTCTCAGCCGGCCCGCCGCACTTCCATCGTGCCGTTGCTCGTGACTTCGGAATACACCGCGGGCTGCGTCATGGCCAGGTGCAGCAAGATGCGCCCGGCCTGGTGCCGCACGAGGCGGTTGGCAGCGATGCCCAGCGCCACCATGACCGCGCCGACCACCGGGTTGCCGGTCAAGGCCAACACGGCGCCCAGGCCGATGACGATCATGGCCACGAGATCGACCCGGGTGCGCTTCACCACGAAAGGCCGCGCGAGTGTCGGATTCACGACCACCCTGAATCGCCCGAAGGGCAAGCCGTTGCGGAACTCGCCGTGGGCGATGTAGGGAACGGTGTCGGTGTCGTCGGTCTGCGTGCTCACACCACCGAGTTTAGGCGCAGGCCGCCTTGCAGCCAGAAGCCCTCATTCGTCGAGGAAGCCGCCCTTGAACAGGCTCCAGGCGCGTCCGTCGTGCAGGTAGAAGCAGCCGTCGGCGCAGGCGTCCTTACCGGGGAAGTAGTCCCGGTAGGCTTTCGGCACCAGCCGGGCCAACTGCTCGTCGTCGAGCTCTTCGAACTCCAGTGGCGTGATCGGCGTGCCAGCGCGCAGGCGTGGCTTCAAAGTCCGATGCGGACTGCGCGCTGGCGCAGCTTGGCAGCACGTGCCGGGTCAGTGGCTTCCAGGCGGTTGGCCTGCAGCATCAGGGCGCGCATCTCCGACACCTCCGCAATGATGCGGCCGGGAAAGAGCATGGCGTCGATCATGAATGCGGTGTTGCGGAGCAGGCCTTTCACACCCGAAAACAGCTCGCTCTGGGGTGCGGACGGCAGTGTTTGGCTCAAGCGGGACATGGCGTTTTTCTCTCAGTGAACTACGGGATTTCCCGAAGTATATGGTGTTAACCCTTAGCGGGTTAACGCTGATGCCGACACAAACATCGAAAACTGCCCACAGCTTCTCAATCTCCATGACCACCTTCATCTACACCCACGACGACTGCTACGGCCACCAGCCCGGCGAACACCACCCCGAGTCGCCGGAGCGCCTGCGCGCCGTGCGCCGCGCTCTGGAAGCGGCGGAATTCAGCGGCCTGAGCTGGCGCGAGGCGCCACTGGGCACGGCCGAGCAGATCCAGCGCGTGCACAGCAGCGACTATGTCGACTGGGTCGGCGAGGTCGCGCCGGCACGCGGCGTGCAACCGCTGGACGGCGGAGACACCGTGATGTCGCCGGGCAGCCTGAACGCGGTGCTGCGCTGCGTCGGCGCCGCCTGCGCCGGGGTCGACGACGTGATGAGCGGCGTCGCGAGCAACGTATTCTGCGCCACCCGCCCTTGCGGCCACCACGCCGAACGCGGCCAGGCGATGGGCTTCTGCGTGTTCAACCAGGCGGCCATCGCCGCCCTCCACGCCCGCCACCGGCACGGCTTGCAGCGCGTGGCCGTGGTCGACTTCGACGTGCACCACGGCAATGGTACGCAGCAGGCCTTCTACGACGATCCGGGTCTGTTCTTCGGCTCCAGTCACCAGTCGCCGTTTTATCCGGGCACGGGCGCGCGGCGCGAATCGGGCGTGGCACAGAACATCGTCAACGTGCCCCTGGCCCGCGGCAGCGGTTCCGATGCCTTCCGCGATGGCATGCGCAGTGAGGTGCTGCCGGCGTTGAGGGCGTTTGCACCCGAGCTGCTCATCATCTCGGCCGGCTTCGACGCCCACGAGCTCGACCCGCTGGGCGGCCTGAAGCTCGGCGACGACGACTTCGCCTGGATCACCCAGGAACTGCTCGCCGTTGCCGGGGCCAGCGCCCAGGGTCGCGTCGTGTCCATCCTGGAAGGCGGCTACAGCCTGGAAGGCCTGGCCCGCGGCAGCGCGGCCCACGTGCGCGCCCTGATGAAGGCCTGAAGGTCTGGTCGCCTTCGTGACTTACTGCATGTTCCGACACGTTTTCATCAAATTCCGATGATTTACTGAATCTATCGGGCAGCTATTTGATGAAATTGATAATTGCGGGCATCAGCAATCACTTTGGTTCCCCCATGAATTCGATCTCCCGCACGACAGTGGCCACTCGGCTCTACCTGGGTTTCGGCCTGATGCTGCTGCTGCTGGCGGCCGTGGCCATCACGGCCATGGTGAAAGTCCAGACCATCGATGCCGCGCTCCGCGCCAACAGTGAACAGAACGCCGTGATCCAGCGCCACGCCATCAACTTCCGGGGTTCGGCGCACGATCGCGCCATCGCCATCCGCGACGTGGTGCTGGCGGCCACGCCAGACGCGCGCCAACGCGAACTGGCCACCATCCAGGACCTGGCGGCCTTCTACGCGAAGTCGGCCGGGCCGCTGGAGCAGCTGATCAACGCGCCAGGCGCCGCGCCCGAGCTGGCAGCGCTGTATGCCGGCATCAAGGACATCGAAGTACGCGCCGTGGCCACGACCCAGCGCGTGGCGCAGACCGTGGCCCAGGGCGACGCAGCAGCGGCGCAGCAGCAGCTGTGGACCCAGGCCAAGCCCGAATACGTGCAATGGCTGGCTGCGGTGAACAAGCTCATCGACTTCGAGGAAGCACGCATCCAGGCCGCCAATCAGCAAGCCCTCAAGGAAGCGGGTGGCTTCCTGGGCGTGATGCTCACCGCGCTGGGGCTCGCCCTGGTCGCAGCCGGGCTGCTGGCATGGCTGATCTCACGCAGCGTGCTGGGCCAGCTGGGCGCAGAACCCCAGGCGCTGGGCGCTGCAGCGCAGCGCGTGGCCGAAGGCGACCTGAGCCCCGTGCCCGGCGCTGCCACCGCACCGGCCGGCAGCGTGCTGGCCTCGCTGGGTGCCATGCAGGAAAGCCTGTCACGTCTGGTGGGCGCGGTGCGCGGCGCTTCTGATTCCATCGCCACCGGCTCGACCGAGATTGCCAGCGGCAACACCGACCTGAGCCAGCGCACCGAAGTCCAGGCCGGCCACCTGCAGCAGACCGCGTCGGCCATGGAAGAGCTGTCGCAGACGGTGCAGGCCAACGCCGACACCGCCGCCCAGGCCAACCGCATGGCCGGCAGTGCGTCGGCCGAGGCCGAGAAGGGTGGCGCGATGGTCAGCCGCGTCGTCGAGACCATGGACGACATCGCCCAGTCGTCGCGCAAGATCTCCGACATCATCGGCACGATCGACGGCATTGCCTTTCAGACCAACATCCTGGCGCTGAACGCCGCGGTGGAAGCCGCCCGCGCCGGAGAACAGGGTCGCGGCTTTGCCGTGGTGGCGTCGGAAGTGCGCAGCCTGGCGCAGCGCTCCGCCACTGCGGCGCGAGAGATCAAGTCGCTCATCGGCACCAGCGCCGAGAAGGTGGAGAACGGCACCCGCCTGGTGGCCGACGCCGGCAAAACGATGAACAGCATCGTCGCGCAGGTGCGCGACGTCAGCGCCCTGATCGGCCGCATCTCCAGCGCCACGCTCGAGCAGACCCAGGGCATCGGTCAGGTCGGCGAGGCCGTCAACGAGCTCGACCGCACCACCCAGCAGAACGCCGCCTTGGTGGAACAAAGCGCAGCCGCGGCCGGCAGCCTGAGCGAGCAGGCGCGCAAACTCGCCGAAACCGTGCGTGTCTTCAAGCTCGCAGAGTCGGCGGGCTCGTGAATGTGCCCGCCGGCCGGGGCCTCAGCGCAAGGCGTCGATGCCCTGACCCATGCGCGCCATGGCGTGCTGCACGGCCCGCTTGAGCACGCCTGACTTCAGGCCGAGCTGATCGATGCAGGGGCCGTTCATCACGCCCGCCAGGCCGTGCATGGTTGACCAGATGTAGAGCGCGTCCAGCTCCACGGCTTCACGCATGGCTGCGGTGTCGCCGTGCAGACGTCTGAGGACGCCGCGCAGGACATCGAAGGCGTGCGTGGCCTCGCCTGACAGCGAGGCCGACTCCACCGTCGCGGGCCAGGGGGTGCTGAACATCAGCCGGTAGTGCAAAGGGTGCTGCCTGGCATAGACCAGGTACTGCAGCCCCAGCGACTCGAGGTCCTGCGCCGGGTCGTCGAACCGCGCCCGCGCGTCCAGGTGGGCGGCGAACTGGCGGAAGCACCGGCGCATGACCTCGGCCAGCAGGTGATCGCGGCTGGGATAGTGCTTGTACGGTGCCTGATGCGAGACGCCGAGCCTGCGCGACACCTCGCGCAGGCTCAGGTTCTCGATGCCGTGCGCAGCAATGAGCTCGGTCGCCGCCAATACGCAGGCATCGCGAAGCTCGAGGGGCGGTGCCGTGACAGGCTGGGTGCGAGGCATGAGCTGATGATGGGCGATGGCGCCCGCGGCCGGAAAACCAGACCCGTTCGGAAGCTAACACAGCGTCCGAATCCCGACGAGGTGTCGGCGGCCCGGCAGCAGCTCCCGAGTTGACACTGTCAACCTGATTTCGAGACAATGGGCGACACGGTCAACATCTGAGCCATCGTGAACCGCAACCCTGGCACGCCACGCCTCTCGAGCCCCCCCGGTTCATCCGCCAAGCCGCTGTTCGCCCTTGCGCCGGCCAGGCGGCTCGCCGCCGCGGTCTGCTGCGCGATCGCCGCAGGTCTGTGCGGCTGTGCGCCCTTCAACTACGCCGCGCCCGACAGCCCCGTGGCGCGATCCGCGGTCGCGCCGATGGAGCCCCGCCCGCGCGTGGCGCTGGTGCTCAGCAGCGGCGGCCCGCGCGGCTACGCGCACATCGGCGTGATGCGGGTGCTGGAAGAAGCCGGCGTCGAGGTCGATCTGGTCGTCGGCACCAGCGTCGGTTCCCTGCTCGGCGCCTTCTGGGCCGACGGGCGCAGCGCGGCCGAGATCGATGCGTTGTCACAGGACGGCGGCCCGCTCACGCTTTTCGACCTGTCGCCCTTTGCCGACCGGGGCTGGATCCACGGCCAGCGCCTGCAGGACTATGTCAACACGAACCTCGGCCACAAATCCATCGAGCAGCTGCCCAGGCGGCTGGTGGTGGGCGCCACCCGCCGCGCCGACAAGGCCGCGGTGTTCTTCACCGCCGGCAACGCCGGCGTGGCCGTGCGGGCTTCCAGCGCGGTGCCGGGCATCCTGTCGCCGGTCGGCATCCAGGGCACCGAGTACGAAGATGGTGACGAGTCGCTGCCGCTGGCCGTTCGCGCGGCGCGGCAGGCCGGGGCGGCGTATGTCATCGCCGTCGACGTCACGCCGCGGCCGCAGACAGCGCCGGCCGATGCGGCCCCCGCGCAGCTGGAGCGGGTGCGGCGTCGCAGCGCCCGCATCGCGCCCGAGGCAGTGCAGGCCGACTTCCTGATCCACGCCGAGCTCGACTTCGCAGCCTCGCCGCTGCCGGGCTACTTCCGCTACGCCCGCGCCACGGGCGAACGCAGTGCACGCCAGCAGCTGCCCCGCTTGCTGGCGAGCCTGCGGCAGGCCGGGCTGGCCGACACCGGGCCGGCGCGGCCATAGCCGCCACCGACCCGGCTTCATTCAACCGCCACGACGACGCGCGATGCCGCCGACAACGGCCAGGCCGGCGAGCAGCAGCGCCCAGGTGCCGGGCTCCGGCACCGGGCTGGCCAGGTTGATGCGGAGGAACTCGGTCGGGTCCGACACGCCCGGCAAGCGTCCGCCCGTGCCCGGGAAGTTGTTGTCGTTGACGACGAGCAGGGTGTTGGCGTCGAGGATGAGCACGCTCTCGATGGTCACGTAGGGGAAGGTGAACACCGTGCTGCCGTCGCCGTTCAGGTCGTTCGGGTCGGCGATGTTCATCAGGTCGACGACCTCGGTCTTGAGCAGGCTGCCGTTGGCATCCACGCGGGTCGTGTCGATCTTGAAGATCTTCTTGAACGGCGTGCCGCCGCCCGTGGCGGTGGCGCCGTTGCGCTCGATGACCAGGAATTCGGTGTTGCTGATGGCGGTCATCTCGCCGATGGCCTGGCCCTGGGTTTCCAAGGTGTAGATCCACTGCGCCCCGGTGAAGGCCTCGGTGTCGACGTTGAACTCGTTGATGCGCAGGGTGCGTGCGGCGTCGCCGGTGACCGTGCCTTCCAGCAGCGTGTAGAGGCGGTCGCCGGCCGGGTTGACGGCCATCCCCTCGAAACCGCGCGAGCTGCCCAGGGTGGGGGTGGCGCCGTTCAGGTAGGGGCTCTGCGGCGACTGCACGCCCGGCAGCTGCACTTCACGCGACAGCACGGTGCCGCTGGCGTCGGTCTTCACCAGGAAGGGGCCGAACTCGTCGCCGAACCAGTAGTTGCCGTTCTTGTCGCGGCGCGCCGATTCGGTGTCCAGGTCGGCACCGGTGAGCAGGCTGCCGGTGCGGATGGCCGGCGCCACGGCCGGGTTGGCGGGGTTGTTGTAGTAGTTCGTGAAGTCGGCCTGCAGCGCATAGCCGAGCCGGTTGTTGGGGTCGGACAGGGTGATGCGGCTGGCGGCGCTGAATTCGGCCAGCGGCGCGCCGGTGCTGAAGTTGACGGGTGTCACCGTGCCCGTGCCACCGCTGGCGGTGCGCCAGTCGGGGCGCAGCGTGTACAGGCGCAGCAGGGTGTCGGCCGAGTTGTTCTGGGCGCCGAAGCCGTTGTCGGTCATCACCGTGTAGGTGCTGGAGGTCGGGCCGTTCAGGATGGTCGACACGCCCTGCACGGGCTGGCGGTTGACGAGCGGCAGGGCGTTACCGCCGGCACCGGCACCGGCAAACTGGCCCGAGGTCGGACCGTCGCTGGTGGTGTTGGCAGGCATCAGCGCGAAGCCGGTCAGGGTGGACTGCGCTGTCGCAGGGCCGGCCAGGGCCAGCGTTGCGGCGGCCAGGGCCAGGGCGTGCAGGTGGGGGATGTTCCTCATGGCGTTCCTTCTTGGTGATGGTGAATGGCTCGATGTCCCTTGCCATGGTCCCGCGCCACGATGTCGTCAGCGTGACCCCCCCGTGACTGCAGGCCTGCCGTGGCCTTGGGCGCACGCGGCTGTAGCCGCCTTGTCATCGCCGCTCCCTAGCCTGTGCAGTCACCAGACACCCCCGGAGCGAGCACCATGAACCCATCCAAGAATCCCCTGCGCCACGCCGCGCTGCTGCTGGGCCTGTGCGCCGCCAGCGCCGCCCAGGCCAATGTGCAGATCACCGAATGGATGTACAGCGGCCCTGGCGGCGAGTTCATCGAGTTCACCAACCTGGGCAGCACGCCGGTGGACTTCAGCGGCTGGGTCTACGACGACGACTCGCGCGTGAACAGCGTGGCCCTGGGGGCCTTCAGCCTCAGCGCCATCGGCATCCTGGCGCCGGGGCAGTCGGCGGTCATCACCGAATCCAGCGCCGTGGCGTTTCGCGCCGAATGGGCCTTGAGCGCATCCGTGCCGGTGCTGGGCAGCTTCACCAACAACCTGGGCCGCGCTGACGAGATCAACCTCTACGACGCAGCGGGTACCCTGGTCGACCGCCTGACCTACGGCGATGCGCTCTACCCCGGCACCGTGCGCACCCAGGACCGCAGCGGCACCCCCGGCTCGCTGGCCGACCTGGTGCCACTGACCGTGACGCCGGGCTGGACGCTGGCCACCACGGGCGATGCCTTCGGCTCGTACGCAGGCGCCGGTGGCGCCATCGGCAACCCGGGTCAGTTCACCCTGGCCGTGCCCGAACCCGGCAGCGTCGTGCTGATGCTGGCCGGCCTGGGCCTGCTGGCCGCCGCAACGCGTCGCCGGGCCTGAGGAAGCCGCCATGAAACGACAGCTCATCACCCTGGCACTCGCCGCCCTGCCCGCCTTCGCCGGTGCACAGACCTCGATCGGCCTGCAGAACTACGTGCTGACCGGCAACCACGCCGTGCCGGCGTTGGGCGGCCTGGCCCTGGAACTCTCGGCCGTCACCTACGCCGCAGACCGCGGCACGCTGTTCGCGGTGGGCGACGAAGGACTGGGCGTGGTCGAACTCACGCTCAACGGCCAGGTCGTCGGCAGCATGGCCTTCGACTGGCTGGGCACCGGCAGCACGAACAACGACGCCGAGGGCCTGACCTACCTGGGCGGCGGCCGGCTCGTCGTCGTCGACGAGCGGCCCCAGACGGCCTACCGATTCAACTACGCCGCGGGCGGCAGCGTGACCTTGGCGTCGCAGCCGCAAGCCCCGGTCGGCAGCACCGCCGGCAGCGTGGGCAACGTCGGCACCGAAGGCATCAGCTGGGACCCGCGCGACAACAGCTTCGTCAGCGTGAAGCAGGACAACCCGATGGAGCTGCGCGCCGGCGGCCTGAACTTCGCCGTGGGCGGCGGCAGCTCGACCATGACGACGCTGTTCAGTGGCCCGACCTCGCTGTTCGGCGTGAACAACTTCGCAGACGTGCAGACCCTGTCGCCAGTGGCAGCCTTCGCGGGAACGCCGGCAGCCAACAACCTGCTCATCCTGAGCCTGGACTCGCGTCGCCTGATCGAGCTCGACCGCAGCACCGGCAGCGTGCTGAGCAGCCTGGACCTCACGGGCCTGGGCCCGCAGGCCATCGAAGGCCTGACCGTGGACACCCTGGGCAACATCTACCTGGTGGCCGAAGACAGTGGCACACCCAACTCGCGCCTCTTCGTGCTGAGCGCAGTGCCCGAGCCCGGCACCTGGGCGCTGATGGCGGCCGGCATGGTGCTGATCGGCTGGCGGCTGCGCCGCACCCGCTGAGGCGCCGCACGCCGGCGTGACGCAGCCTGCTGTCGTCACGCTGTCAAAAGCGCCCCGGACACTTGCCGGGCCAGGCAGTTCACGAACACATCATCAGGAGTCCACATGGGTCGCCCCATCCACATCAAGCCCGTTCCCGTCGGCACCACCCGGCGCAGCTTCTTCCAACGCTCAGGCGGCGCCGCGCTGGCCATCGCCGCAGCACCCGCCATGGCCCTGCAGGACAAGGACCGTGGCGCTGGCGTGTTCCAGCACGGCGTGGCCAGCGGCGACCCGCTGGCCAGCCGCGTGATCCTGTGGACCCGTGTCACCACCTCGCAGCGTTCGGCCGTGAACGTGGCCTACGCCATCGCCACCGACCCGGCCATGACGCAGCTGGTGCAGCAGGGCCGGGCCAAGACCAACCCCGACCGCGACTACACCGTCAAGATCGACGCCGCCGGCCTGCAACCCGGCACCACCTACTACTACCGCTTCACGGCGCTGGGCCAGGACTCGCCCATCGGCCGCACCCGCACCCTGCCGGTGGGTGCCACCACGCGGCTGCGGCTGGCGGTGGTGAGCTGCTCGAACCATGCCGCCGGCTACTTCAACGCCTACCGCCGCATCGCCGAACGCGCCGACATCGACGCCGTCGTCCACCTGGGCGACTACCTCTACGAATACGGCCCCAACGTCTACGGCAGCCTGCGCACGCCCGAGCCGCCGAACGAGATGGTCACCCTGTCGGACTACCGGCTGCGCCACGCCCAGTACAAGCGCGACGAAGACTCCATCGAGATGCATCGCCAGCATCCGCTGATCGCCATCTGGGACGACCACGAGATCACCAACGACGCCTGGCGCGACGGCGCGCAGAACCACACCCCGGGCACCGAGGGCGACTGGAACGGGCGGGTCGACACCGGCCTGCAGGCTTACTACGAATGGATGCCGGTGCGCATTCCCGACGTCACGAAGAAGCGCGAGAACCAGCGCGCCTTCCGCTTCGGCGACCTGATGGAACTGGTGATGCTGGAAGAGCGGCTGTCGGCGCGCAGCGAACAGCTGCCCACCACCGTGCCCACGCCTTTCGGCAACGGCTTCGTGCAGACCGGCGCCTTTGCCGACGCCACCCGCACCCTGCTGGGCACGACCCAGGAAGCCTGGCTGGCCGAGCGCCTGCGCACCACACCTTCGCGCTGGAAGTTCCTGGGCCAGGGCGTGATGTTCGCGCAGCTGAAGCTGCAGGCCGCACCGCTGGCCCAAGGCGGCGGCGTGTTCCTGAACAGCGACCAGTGGGACGGCTACCAGCCGGCCCGCGACCGTGTCTACGACATCTTCAAGGGCACGGCGCAACACGCCCCGGTGAACAACTGCGTGGTGCTCACCGGCGACATCCACAGCAGCTGGGCCGCCGACCTGAGCCAGGACCCGAACAACCCCAGCACCGCCACCGGCGGCTACAACCCGGCCACCGGCGAAGGCTCGCGCGCGGTGGAATTCGTCGGCACCTCGGTCACCTCGCCGGGCTTCAACGACGCCACGGGCGGCACCGCGGCACTGCTGCGCAGCATCAACCCGCACTTCAAGTACATCAACGGCACGCAGCGCGGCTACATGCTGATGGACGTGACGCCGCAGCGGGTGGTGGGCGAGTGGTGGTTCGTCGACACGGTGCAGAGCATCAGCAACGTGCAGACCTTCGGCACCGCCTTCGAAGTGCAGAACGGCACCAACCGGCTGCAGCCTTCGGCGCAGACCACGCCGCCGGCGAACCCGCCGGCCCTGGCCCCTTGAAGCCCCACGGAGCAAGCATGCAGAACAACCTTCGTTTCTCGCACGGCGCCGCCGCCTTCGCGCTGGCCCTCGGCACCCTGGGTGCGGCAGCCCCGGCGGCCGCGGCCGACTTCAGCTTCAGCGGCCAGATCCGCTTCCACAACGACGTCGTGCAGGTCGACTTCAGCCTGGCCCAGGCCGCGACCAACGTGCGCCTGTGGACCGACAGCTGGTTGTCGGGCCTGAACTTCGACCCGGCCATGGCGCTGTGGTCGGCCGCCGGCAACGACTTCTCGCTCATCAGCGAAGTCGACGACGCCGATGGCATCGGCCCGGGCCAGGGCTTCTACGACACCGGCCTGGTGCTGCCGACGCTGGCCGCGGGCAACTACCGCGTCACCTTGGTGGCAGCCTTCAACGCCGCCAACGGCACGCTGCTGTCGCAGGGCTTCAGCTACGGCAGCCAGACGCCGATCCTGCTGACCGCGTGGAACCAGCCGAGCTACGACCCGAACGCCAACGACCAGAAGGGCGGCTTCTGGCGCCTGAACCTGTCGGGCGTGAGCCAGGCTTCGGTGGTCCCCGAGCCCGCGGCCTGGCAGCTGCTGGGTCTGGGCCTGGCCCTGGTGCTGGGCACGCGGCTGATCAAGCCAGGGCAGCGCGGGTCGCGCTGAAGGCAGGACGCCGGGGCCGGCAGGCCCCGGGCCATGGCCCGGGGCCTGAATGGGCTTCGCGGCCGCGCCAGCAAGCCCCAGCGAACTCGCGCAGACTGCTGCGTCCGACGATGTGCCGCGCCAGCCGCGGTGAGGATGCAGCGAAATGTTCGATGACTTGTGGCGCACCGCCAGCCTGCTCCTGGTGAGCGGGCTTTTCGGCGGCATGCTGTTGTTCGCCGGCGGCTTCGCGGCCTTCCTGTTCACGGCCCTGCCGGTCGAGCAGGCGCGGGCGCTGATTCGCCGGGCCTTTCCGCATTTCTACGTCTTCGTGATCGCGACGGCAGCCCTGGCCGCTGCAGTCACCCTGCCCGTCGACGGCATGGCCGCAGCCTGGCTGCTGGCCATCGCCCTGACCACCCTGCCCACGCGGCAGTGGCTCATGCCGGCCATCAACCACGCCACCGACACCGGGCAGCGCAGCCGCTTCGCACGGCTGCACGGCGCTTCGGTGGTGGTGACGCTGCTGCACATCGCCGTGGCCGGCGCGGCCCTGGTGCGGGTGGCCGGCTGAAGCGTCAAGCCCGCGTCAGGGGCGCGACGAAGCCGGGTCAGGCTGCGGCCAGCGCCGGGCTTCCAGTGCAGCCAGTGTGTCGGTCAGCGTGCGGGCCGCATCGGGCTCGCTGACCTGCATCTGCTCGGCCATGCGCAGCAGCGGTTCGAAGGCCGGGCGGAAATCGGGGCTGGTCTGCAGCACCGCCAGCAGCGGCGCCTGCACCTGCGCCAGCATCTCGCGCACGTCGCCCGTGGGGCGCACGTTGCGGCCGGCGCTGATGAAACGGTCGCGCGCCGCCCAGTAGGCCGCCAGGCGCGGCAGCCAGGCGGGTTCGCTGCCGGCATCGAGCAGGGCCGCGGGGTCCGGTGCAGGGGAAGACAGCTCGGCCAGCAAGCCCTGCAGCCGGTCGGCGGGCCGGGAGTCGGGGGCGTAGGTGATGCGGGGCGCGCGGTAGGCCACGACCGGGCGGTCGTCGGTGTTCAGCGGCGCCGTGCCGGCAAAACGGCGCAGTGCCGTGGCATCGGCCACCAGGCTGCCGAGCACCGCATAGGGGTCGCCCAGGCCGAAGTCCGCCAGCGACTGCGGCCCACCGTAACCGGCCAGCCGCGCCTGCAGCGCCGGCACGCTGAAACGAGCTGCGCCGGGCCGGGCCACCAGGCCGAGCACCGGGGTCTGCAGGCTGTTGGTCGCCAGCATGGCGGTGGCTTCGGGGTAGACCGCCAGGAAGGACTGCACCACGCTGCGCAGCGTGTCCAGGTCGATCTGGTGCAGCGGCATCCATTGGCAGAACAGGCCACCGGGCGCCAGCCGGGCGCGCACCGCGCGGAAGTGCTCCACCGTGTAGAGCAGGCCAGAGCCGCTGCGCGCAGGGTGGAAGTTGTCGCTGACGATGAGGTCGTAGTTCGACCCTTCGGACTTGACGAAGCGGCGGGCGTCGGCGGCGATCAGGCGTGGACCCCTGCGCTGGGCATCCCCGACGCCTTCGGGCTCGTCGGCCGTGCGAAACAGGGCCGACGCCTCGATGACCTCGGGCAGCAGCTCGGCCGCGTCGACCTGCAATGCCGGGTCTGAAGCCGCGGCGGACGCCGTGACGCCGGTGCCCAGGCCCAGGAACAGCGCGCGCTTCGGCGCCGGGTGCAGCAGCACCGGCAGCAGCGCCTGGCGGGCGTCGGCCAGCAGGGTGGCGCTGCTGCCTTCCTGCTGGCGGTTGTTGATGCGCAGGCGCGCCACGCCGTCGGCGTCGGCCACCACGCTGACGGCGGCCAGCGCGCCTTCGCGATAGCTCAGCACCTGGCCGCCCTCGGGCACGTCGATGAAGGCCAGCGGCGGGGCGAACACAGCCACAGCCCCGGCGGCCACGGCCGCCCCCGCGGCCCAGGGCTTCCACCACGACCTGGGGGCGATCAGCAGCAGGTAGCCCGCCGCCACCGCGAGCAGCGCACCCTGGCTGCCCAGCCCGGGCACCAGCACCCAGGCCACGAGCGGTGGCGCGGCGGCCGCACCCAGGGTGTTCGCGCCCAGCGACAGGCCGAGGCCCACCCCGCCACGCCGGGCCTGCGTGGCCAGGTGGCTGAACAGCGCGCCCATCGCCAGCGTCGGCAGGGCGAAGGCCAGCAGCGCCGGCATTGCTTCGCCGAGCAGGGCCCAGCCGATGTGGCCCGCCGGCGCGGCGCCCTGCCAGGCCAGCGGCCAGTCGCGCAGGTCTTCGGCCGCCCAGAGGCTGGCGGTGCCGGCCAGGCAGGCCCAGGCCACGCCGGCCACCAGCTTGTGGCGCAGGGCCGGGCCGGCGTCGGCGGGTGCCCACCGCGCATACAGCGCCGCGCCCAGCGCGGTGCCCAGCAGGTAGATGGCCAGCAGGATGGCGAAGGTGTAGACCGTGTTCTCGGTGACCTGGCTCAGCACCCGCACCACCAGCACTTCGTAGCCGATGCCGAGAAAGCCCGTGGCCGCCAGCAAAGGCCAGGTCCTGTCGGCCACGGGGGGTGGCGACATGGAGGGTGTCGATGAAGACGGCGCAGGCACCACACGCTGCCGCGGTGCCAGCGCCAGCGCGATGCCGGCGCACAGCAGGTTGAGCAGCGCACAGGCCGCTGCCGTGCGTGCCAGGCCGAAGGCGGGCACCAGCCAGAAGGCCGTGGCCAGCACGCCCAGCACCGCACCCAGCGTGTTGCTGGCGTACAGCGCCGCAATCGGCGAAGCGCGCGGGCTCAGCGCGGCCAGCACGCGTTCCATCGCCGGCAGCGTTGCGCCCATGGCGGCCGTGGCCGGCAGCAGCAGCAGGAAGCAGCCGACGAAAGCCACCGCGCCCTGCCGCCACGGGCTGGGCTGAGCGCCCATCACGCCCAGCAGGAAGTCGCTGATCGGCGCCATGGCCAGTGCCAGCACCAGGCTCCACAGCGCGATCAGCACCTCACAGCCGGCATACCAGCGCACCGGGTGCGGGCTGCGGTCGATGCGGCGGGCCAGGACCAGCGCCCCCAGCGCCAGGCCACCGAAGAAGGCGGTGATGACGGCCAGCACCGCCGCGGCCTCGTGCCCGAGCCAGCGCGAGGCCTGCTGCGTCCAGACGATCTGGTAGCCCAGCCCGGCAAAGCCGGAGGCCACCATGAGCGCCAGCACGGCGCGGCGGCGCGCCAGGGCGCCGGGCTCAGCCACTGAAGCCGACGCTGTAACCCCAGGAATCCAGCCGCGTGGGAATGGCGTTGAAGGCCAGGCTGATGCGCCGACCCCCGGAGTTCGGCGGCACGGCGTGCATCAGGTAGCTGGGGAAGAGCACCAGGTCGCCGGGCGCGGGCGCGGGGCTCACCCACTTGTCGGCGCTGTAGGGCGTGGGCCGGGTCCGGGCGTGGTCATTACGGAAGGCGAAATCGGTGCCGCCAGGGGACTTCATGAACACGGTCTGCGAGTCGGGGTGGGTGGCCGTCAGGTACACCACGCCTGAAATGAAGCTGTTGGCGTGGTTGTGCATGGCCTGGTGGCCACCGGTGTCCAGCAGGTTGACCCACATCTCCTTGATCGACCAGCCCAGGGCTTCGCCGAACATCTGCTCGCCCATCGCCACCAGCTTGGGCGCGATGAGCTGCGCCGCCTGCCCGAACAGCGGGCTCTCGCCCGGGGCCAGCATGCGCGTGTGCGACAGGTGGGGCGAGGTGTTGTTCTCGCGATCGGCCTGCGCACTGAAATGCGCCACCAGCCCTGCCACCAGCGGCAAAGGCAAAACGCCCTTGGCGCGAAGCAAGGGCGTGGGAAACAGGTCGATGACCTCGTGGCTCATCGCCGCATTCTCATTCTTCCGGTGGCCTGCGGCACGGCCGCAGCGCCACCCGGGGTTCAGTCGGCGCGGCGACGGCTGACCATCAGGCCGATGGCGGCCAGGCCGGCGGCCAGCAGGGCGTAGGTGCCAGGCTCGGGCACGGCCGACAGGACGATGTTGTCGGCGGTGATGAAACGCTCGATGTCTGGCGTGGCCACGCTGACGCTGATAAAGCGCAGCGGCACGTCGGAGATGAAGCCCGAGAAGGTGGTGGACGACGCGTTCACGGCCTGCGTGAAGCTCAGTCCGTTGATGTCGGTCACCGTGATGCGCACGGTCGGGGCCGGGTTGGTGCCGCCGTTGGCGCCGACCGCGTCGCCGAAGATGTTCGAGCGGAAGAAGTTGCCGCCGAAGCTCAGCACGTTGGGCGACAGCACGTTGATCAGCAGCGAGTCGTTGAACCAGCTGGTCGACATGCCGATGGCGCCGCTGACCGGTGCAACGAACAATCCCGACTCGGTGGGTTCGTTGAAGCTCGTGGCCAGGGTGTAGCGGAAGGCGCCTGCACTGCGGGTGATCGACAGATCAGGCAGGAAGGTGTTGATCGTCTGGTCGCTGAAGCGGTCGACGCTGCCGCCGACGAAGGCCGGCGAGGCCGCCGAGTTCGTGAAGACGATGGTGGCGTGCGAAGCACCGGCGGCACAGACCAGTGCAGCGGCGACGACATGCCGGATGGCGAATGGAGGCAGATTCATGGGCTCGTCCTGGGGTGGCGTTGTAGTGGCCTGACTATGCGCAGGGTTTGTGACGAAGCTGCGTCGCCGGGAACGGTGGCTGCGGGCGACCCACCCCCGGAACCGGGGGTCCCTTCGAAAGCAGTTGCCCGGCCGGCGCTTCTGTCACAGGACCGTCAATCGCCCTGCCTAGAGTCGGGCCACACCCAGACAAACCCAGGAGCAGATTGCCATGTCCCCTCAATTCACCCAGCACCCCATCGCGTTGGCCGCGATGGCTGCCGTCGCCACCGCCGTCATGGCCACGGCTGCCGTCGCCCAGCCCGCTGCCACCGGCAAATATGTCGCCGGCGACTTCCACAACCACAGCACCTGCTCCGATGGCTCGCTGTCGATGCAGAAGAAAGTGAAGAAGTCCACCGCCACCTGGGGTCTGGACTGGTTTGTGCAGGCCGGCCACGGCGGCAGCGGCAGCCGGAACTGCACCCTGACGGAAGACGCCAGCCTGGCGACCCCCGGCTATCCGTTCACGAACCAGGGTCCGTCGACGACCTGGGCCAACAGCGGCATCACGCCACTGGGCAACCCCGGTGGTGCCAACATGTGGCGCTGGCAGCAGCTGCAGTCGTTCCAGTATCCGCTGCTCGAAAACCTCGCTGCCAACAAGAACCTCCCCTTGTTCCTGGGCCTGGAATCGGTGGTTGAAGGCCATGAGCACACGTCGATGGCCGTCATCGCCGGCCAGATGCCGGCTGCCATCTACAGCACGGCCATCGCCGGCCCGAACACGGTGCTGGGCAACGCCAACGCGCTGTCGCAGTGGACTTACTGCTTCGACCGCGGCAACGGCCCGGACACGTCGCGGGGCGTCAGCAACCAGTGGTCCTGCGAGGTACCTGGCAGCACGATCTCTACGGCAGCGACGGCCTTCTGGAGCGTGCCGGGCCAGAAGCTGATCCCGGCGCTGGTCACGGGCTCGGCGGGTCTGGGCGATCGCGGTCACATCAAGACCACCGAAGCCGTGCGCTGGATGCAGGCCAACCACCCGAACGGCAGCTACTACGTGCCGGCCCACCTGGAACGTGCCGGCCCGTTCAACCCGAACGGCAACAACGGCTTCAACGTCGAGCACCTGCGCAACTTCAACAACGCCGGCCCGTCGGTCGCCTTCGGCATGGAGACCCAGCCGGGCCACGGCGCTTCTTCGGACCGCGGTGAATACCTGCCGCGCCGCCAGACCATCAACGGCGTCGTCACCGACTCCGCCGGCGGCACCACCTACGGCGGCACCGGCGTCTATGGCGCCGTGATCGGCGGCGTCTGGGACGCCCTGCTCGGCGAAGGCCGCAACTTCTGGTTCTTTGCCAGCTCCGACTGGCACAACCGCGGCAACTACGGCCCGGACCACACGCGCACCACGCAGGACTTCGAGCCCGGCGAGTACCAGAAGAACTTCACCCTGGTGAAGAACGGCAACGACCGGCTGAACCCGCAGAACATCGTCGACGGCCTGCGCAGCGGCAACACCTTCACCGACAGCGGCCAGCTCATCGACCGCCTCGCCTTCGTGGCCTGCACGGGCCTGCCGGCCGCGCAGGTGCAGGCTCTGGCCGTGGCTGCCGCCAACAACAGCTCGGCGCCCAGCGCCGCGGGTTGCGCCACCATGGGCGAGCGCCTGACGGTTGCCGCGGGCAGCAACGTGGTCGTCGCCGTCGTGGCGCGTGACCCGCAGGGTGCCAGCAATTCGCCGTACACCTTCCCCAACCCGTCCCTGCTGCAGGTGGGCATCACCCAGCCGCTGAACCTGCCGGTGCTGGACCACATCGACCTGATCGGCGGCCTGGTCACCGGCCTGAAAACGCCGGGCACGCCGGGTTACTCTGGCGCGTGGCCCATCAACACCGACTGGCTGCGCCTGGACGGCACGACAGCCACCATCAACGACGTCTTCCAGGCACCGGACCCGCGTGCTGGCCAGCCCGTGGTGCCGCCTGCCGCCAAGAACACGACGACTGCCATCCGCGCCGTGTTCAACAGCAGCAACTGGACACCCGTGGTCGTCGGCGGCGCACCCGCCGTGGCCATGACCTACACGGTGGCCGTCAACCAGTCGCAGTACTTCCGTCTGCGCGGCACCAACCTGCCCGCTTCGGTGCCCTTCGAGACCGACGCCAGCGGCAACCCGCTGTCCGACCTGTACACGAACTCTTCGGATGAAAGCAAGCTGCGCATCCCGTGCACCACGGTCGGCACCACGGTGCCCCCGGTCGGCGGCCGCAAGCCCTACACCGGCAACAGCATCAACGGCTGCCCGACGCACCTGCCGGTGGTGGGCGGCGTCAAGTACTCGGCGCTGGACGTGGCCGCCTGGGCCGACCTCTGGTTCTACAGCAACCCGATCTACGTGCAGGTGAACGCCCCGACCCGCGCCGCCGCCCGCGTCGCGCAAGGCCGATAAGCCCACGGGCTTCATGCCCCGAAGCGCCGCGCAACCTGCGCGGCGCTTTTTCGCATGATGGCGCCGCACCGACCCACTTTTCTTCAGGCCGCACCCATGAACACTTCCTCCCGTCGACGACTCTGCCTGCAAGCCGCCCTGGCAGGCGGCCTCACCTGGGCCGGCACGCCGGCACGGGCCTGCGAGTTCTTTTCCAGCAACCTGCGCGTGACGCACCCCTGGACCCGTGCGTCGAGCGACCACGACGAAACCGCCATCGTCTCGATGCGCTTCGACCAGGTCGACAAGGACGACCGCCTGATCGGCGTCGAAACCATGATCGCCACGGGGGTCGAGATGGTGCAGGCCGGTGTCGACGGCGCCAAGGCGGGTGTGGACTTCTTCATCCCCAAGGGCGTCGAGTCCGAGCTGTCCGAGACCGGCACCTTCCTGCGCCTGACCGGTCTGCGCATGCCGCTGGACGTGGGCCGCGTCTACCCGATGCGCCTGATGTTCGAGACCGGCGGCAGCCTGCGCGCCGAACTCAGCGTCGACTTCAAGCGGTTCCTCTGAGCCCCCAGACCGTCGGCTCCCGCCGTCCGCTCCTGCCTGCCCCCACTGCCCCCTGCCCCCTGCCCCGATGTCCACACCTTTCCCGACCACCGAACAGCCCATCCCGAAGAAGACGCCCGTTGCCGTGCCCACCCGCCCCCGCCGGGCCGAGTGGCTGCGTGAACCGCTGCTGCACTTCGCCGTGCTGGGCGCCCTGCTGTTTGCGGCCGATCATTTCCTCAACGCGTCGGCCGACCAGGCCAACACCATCGTGGTGGGCGCGGAAGTCGACCAGGAAGCACGACAGGTGTTCAAGGCCTCACGCGGCGAGGAACCCACGGCCGAGCAGCTGGCCGCCCTGCGCCAGGTGTGGCTGGACAACGAAGTTCTTTATCGCGAAGGCATGGCGCTGGGCGTCGACAAGGGCGACTCGGCGATCCGCGAGCGCGTGATCTTCAAGGCCCTGAACGTCGTCGAAACCACCGTGCGGCTGCCGGCCTTCGACGAGAAGACGCTGCGCGACTGGTTCGAGTCGCGTCGCGAGAAGTACGACGAACCCACCCGCTACGACTTTCAGGAGGCGGTGCTGACCGGCGACAACACCGAGAGCGCTGTGCGCAGCTTCGTCGCCGAACTGAACGGCAGCAGCTCGGGCGACGCCAAGGCCGGCCTGCGCGTGTTCAAGGGCCGACCCCATGCCAACATCGTGCAAAGTTATGGCGATGAATTCGCCAAGGTGCTGGAAGCGCTGCCGCCAGGCGAGTGGCGTGCGCTCAAGACCCGCGAAGGCTGGCGCGCCATGCGCCTGGACGCCGTCACGCCTGGCAAGCCTGCGTCGTTCGAAGCGCTGCGCGGCGTCGTGCAACAAGACTGGACCGACGCCACCATGGCGGCCGAGCGCACCGCCGCCGTGCGCGAGATGGCCAAGAAGTACGAGATCCGCTACGCCACCGGGAGCCAGCCATGACCCGAACCGGGTGGCCGCTGCTGCGGCTGCTGTTCGCCCTGTGGCTGACCCTGACCGGTGCGGGCGCGACAGCGCACGAACTGAGCATGGCCGAGCTGAACCTGCGCGAGACCGCGCGCGGCGAGTTTGTCGTGAACTGGGCGGCGGGCGAGAAGTCGCAGCCGGCCGACAGCCTGAAACCGCAATGGCCAGCGCAATGCCAGGCCGAAAGCAACCTGCTGCGCTGCGGCGCCGAAGGCTTGACGGGTCAGCTGTCGATCCAGGGCGTGGGTGCCAAGTTCTCGGCCGTGATCGTGAAAGTCCGGTGGCTCGACGGCCAGTCCAGCGTGCACACCCTGTCGGTGGGCCAGCCGCAGGTGCGCCTGTTCGGCTCTGCCGACGACCAGCGCGGCATGGGCGAGATCGCCTGGGCCTACACCAGCCTGGGCATCGACCACATCCTCACCGGGCTGGACCACCTGCTGTTCGTGCTGGCCCTGCTGTTCCTGGTCGGCTTCAAGCGCCGGCTGGTCTGGACCATCACCGCCTTCACCCTGGCCCACAGCCTGACGCTGGGCCTCAGCGCCATGGGCTGGCTGGCGCTGCGCTCGCCGCCGGTAGAAGCCGTGATCGCGCTGTCCATCGTGCTCGTCGCGGCAGAAGCGCTGCACCAGCGTGAGACGCTGGCCCGGCGGCTGCCGGCGCTGGTGGCCTTCGGCTTCGGTCTGATCCACGGGCTGGGCTTTGCGGGTGCCATCAAGGAAATCGGCCTGCCCGAACAGCATGTGCTGCTCGCGCTGCTGAGCTTCAACCTGGGCGTGGAGATCGGCCAGCTGCTGATGGTCTTCGCCGCCTGGGTGCTGTGGCGGGTGCTGGCCAGGCTGCCGCGGCTGGACCAGGCGCGCACCGTGGCGCTGTATGCCATGGGCGCGGTGGCGGCCTACTGGACCTGGCTGCGCGTGGCCGGCCTGCTGGGCGTGCTGGCCCGTTGAACCCACTTCTTCCCGAACGAACGACGAACATGAAAACGCGCTACGACTGGCTGCTGGCGGCCGCGCTCTGGGTCGCGATCGCCGCCCCCGCCTGGGCCCATGGCGACCACAGCGCCAGCACACCCCTGGGCGGTGGCAGCTTTGCCACCGGCTTCATGCACCCCTTCACGGGCTGGGACCACGTCGCCGCGATGGTGGCCGTCGGCCTGTGGGGCGCTTTCCTCGGCCGGCCTGCCATCTGGGTGCTGCCCATCGTGTTCCCGCTGGTGATGGCCTTCGGTGGTTTCCTCGGGCTGGTGGGGGTGCCCGTGCCCGGCATCGAGATCGGCATCGCCGTGTCGGCCATCGTGCTCGGTCTGATGGTGGCGGCTGCAGCACGCCCGCCGCTGTGGCTGGCAGCCCTGCTCGTCGGCGTTTTCGCCATCTTCCACGGGCATGCCCACGGCACCGAGCTGCCAGGCGCGGCCGACCCGCTGCTCTACAGCCTGGGCTTCGTCATCGCCACGGGGCTGATGCACGCCGGCGGCATCGCCTTCGGCGCCCTGGCGCACTGGCCGGCGGGCCGCTGGGCCGTGCGTGCCGGCGGCGGCCTCATCGGCCTGGCCGGGCTGGGCTTCCTGATCGCCGCTGCCGGGTGACCCGCAGAGCGCGGACAAGCTCCACCGCCATTCGCGCAGCGCAACAGGCCACCGCGGCCGGCCTGCTCGCGGCCGTGATGCTGGCGTGGCCGGACTGGGCCTGGGCGCACAGCCCGGTGCCGGGTCTGGGCCGCTTCTACAACGGCATGCTGCACCCGGTGCTGGCACCGGCCGCGTTCATCGCCCTGGCGGCGCTGGGCGTGCTCATCGGCCAGCAGGGGCTGGTGCAGTCGCGCCGGGCCGTGCTCTGGCTCGTTCTGGCGCTGATGCTGGGGCTGGTGGCCGGGTCGCAGTGGCCGGGCATCGATGCCGACATCGGCCTGCTGGCACTGGGCACCCTGACGGCGGCCTGCGCCCTGGCGGCCTGGCGCCCGTCGGCCGGCTTGCTGGCCGCGCTGGCGGCCACGGCTGGCGCACTGGCCGGCGTCGGGCTGTCCGACATGGCCGTGGGCGCGGGCCGCTGGGTGGTGATTGCCGGCACCTGGCTGGGCGCGGCCTTGCTCGCCCTGGGCATCGCGGCCACGGCCGAACTGGCGCATCGACCCTGGCAACAGATCGCACTGCGTGTCGTCGCTTCATGGCTCGCGGCCAGTGCATTGCTGGTGCTGGGGCTGCACTGGGCCGGCCCGCTGCCGGCGCGCTGAACCCAGTCCCGGGCCCAGGCCAGCATGCGCCCCTACCCATCCTTTGGGACTGATCCGTTCGGCACGTTTTAGATGGCAGATGGAATACGGCTGCCACGGGCCGTGGCTACCGTTCAGCGCATGGACCCCGCTGCGCGCACGTGAACACCTCCCCGAGCCCGACGCTCGCCACGAGCGGGCCGGCGCGAGCCGACGCCGTGATGCGCGCCCTGGAAAGCGCTTCCGAGGTCCGCCGGCGGCACCAGTTCTTCAACTGGCTGCTGTCGAAGGTGGGGCTGTTCCTGCCTGACCAGCTGGCCATCTGCGGCGCCTGGAGTCCGGTCCACAGGACGCTGCTGTTCGACCAGTTCAACAGCATCCTGCTGCCCGAGGCCACGCTGGCGGAGCTGACCGGCAAGCCGTCGGTGCTGCTGCAGCGCGTGGCCGAAGAATGGGTGCGCCGTGCGGGCCCGGTGTGCTGCCTGCCACTGACGGCCCTGGACGGCCTGGCCACGCGGTCGCTGCTGCACCAGCTGGCAGGCATGGGCATCCACGAATTGCTCGTGCACGGCGTGTCGCGCCCGCAGCGTGCCGATGCGATCGAGTCGCTGTTCGTGTTCGCCTCGCGCGACGTCGCCATCGATGCCGGCCACCTGCAGGCCATGGAGCTGATGGGCCCGCAGCTGCACATCACCTACCGCCGCATGCTGAACTTCGAGTCCGGCCTGGGCCAGCAGACCGCGTCCAGGCCCCTCGTGGCGGCGCCGCCGCCCTCCGAGGCCGGGCTGCTGACCAAACGCGAACTGCAGATCCTGGCGCTGGTCCGCGACGGCCTGAGCAACGTCCAGATCGGCGAAAGGCTGGGCATCAGCCCGCTCACCGCCAAGAACCACGTCCAGGGGCTGCTGCGCAAGCTGGGCGCGAGCAATCGTGCGCAGGCCGTGGCGCGTGGCCTGGCGCTCGACATGATGCCGGGCGCCGACGTCCACGTGGCCACGCTGGCGCTCAACCCGGCGAGAACGCTGCCACGGGCGGCGTCTGGCACCACGTTCGCCGCAACGTCTGCCGCAACGACGACCGCAACGTCCGCCGACATTCCCCACGACCCCGACGTCGCGTCGCTGCCCGCGCTGCCTGACCCGGACTGCACCAGGAACCCGACATGACCCCCTCCCTCTCGCGCGCGCCAGGCCCGCGCCACGACGCCTATCCAACCACGGCCGGCCTGCAGCGCATGGCCGTCGCCATGACGCTGCTGGCCCTGCTCGCGGCTTGCGGCGGGGGCGGCGGCGGCGCCGAACCATTGGCGGGCCCGACACCGGCCCCACAGCCCGCACCTGCACCTGCACCTGTGCCGGCGCCCGCACCGGCCCCGGTGCCGGCGCCCGCCCCTTCACCGACACCATCACCGACGCCCACACCAGCCCCGGCCCCAGTCCCGGCCCCGCCCGCCCCTGCGCCCGTTCCGGCACCCCCAGGCCCCAGCACGGTGCCGAATGCGCCCACCGCGACGCTGCTGTCGACGCAAGCCTCCGCCAGCGCCCTGGTGCAGGACGCCCTGCAGCGCACCCGCGACCTGCGCCTGGCGAACGGGCTGACCGCCGGCGCCCAGCCCACGGCCACGGGCAGCGGCCTGGACCTGTCCGTGATGACGCGAAAGCAGAGCCTGGCAGCGATCGACTACACCTCGACGCTGTGCACCACCGGCCGCGCCACGCTGAACGTGCCCGATGCCGTGCTCGACCGATTCACCGCCAACCCGACCACGGCCCAGCTGCAGGTGGGCGACACCATCGGTCTGGCGTCGAGCAACTGCGTGATCAAGGCCGCCGTCGGGCTGGGCAGCGTCGCCCTGGGCGACTTCGGCGTCGGCGACCGCACCGACGGCAGCTTCGTGCTCAGGCTCGTGAAGCTGCAGGGCAGCGACGTCCTGTTCGAGCTGACCTACACCCGCTTCACCTACCAGCCCTTCGGCAGCCAGGCCTTCGACGCGCTGGATGCCGTGGTCCGTTTCGGCACCGAGAACCTGCAGGAGGTCTACACCCTGGACCTGCAGGACACCCGCTTCCTCGCCCCGCCTCGGGTCACGACCTCGCAGAACCTGGTGTTCGTCAGCGCCGGCCTGCTGCGCGGCCGCCTGCCGGCCGCCAGCGGCCTGGGGTTCGCCGACTACGACTACCGCAGCTGGACCTTCGACAACGGCACCCTGCAGGCCAATTCGGGCAGCGTCACGGTGCTGGGTGCTGCCGGCACATCGGCACGCATCGTCGCCACCGCCACGGGCTACAGCGTCGACATCACCGCCGGTGGCAGCACCCGGACGTTCAGCGTCCCCCGCTGAGGGGGTGACGGCGGGCGGCAAAACTGGTCCGTTCGAATCAGCGATCTGGTCCTAACCGACCAGTTGCGCACCACGCCCCGCTCGTGTGCCTGTCACCCCCCCCGCTCATCATCTGGACAGACAACGACCCGTGGAGCCCTCTCCACCCAACTCAGGAGTGAGCATGAAATTCGTCAAGACCGCCCTCGCCGCGGCCCTGGTCGCCGCCAGCGCCGGCGCTTCCGCCGCCATCCTCGGTGCCGGCCTCAACGTCGCCGAAGACGCCACCGAGCTGATGCTCATCGTCTACAGCCCCAGCGCAGAAGCCAGTTACGTGCTCGACCTGGGCGTGAGCATCGCCGACTTCAAGGCCAACGGCAGTGCCGCTGCCGGCTACAGCTTCAGCCGCGCCGTCACGCCCTTCTTCACCAATTCCGTGCTGGCCACGGCCACCGACCTGCGCTGGGCCGTCACGGCCATGGACACCTACACCGCCACCGGCGCCTTCCAGGCCGGCGACCTGCAGTTCCTGAGCACGGTGCAAGCCGGCTCGCCCCTGAGCGCGACCAACCCCGGCATGACCGGTGGCAATCTGGAGACGGCGACCGCACTGTGGCAAAACTACAGCGGCATCGTCAACCTGAGCCAGGGCAACCACCAAAGCGTCGCCAACGGCAGCTCGTTCAATGTCAAGGCCGACGGCCCCGCCTACCTGCTGGACTCATTCGCGATCGGCACCAACGTCGCCAACCAGTGGGCGTTCAACCAGTTCAACGCCGTCGGCACGTCGTCGACCTTCCATTACCTGACGGCCTGCGATCTGCCCGACGGCAGCTGCCTGTTCGACGGCACCCTGCCGGCGCAGGCCCGCACCTTCGCCAACGACGCCGGCCAGGGCAGGTTCAGCTTCAACGGCACCACGCTGAGCTTCGCGCTGGCGCCCGTGCCCGAGCCGTCCACCTACGCCTTGCTGGCGCTCGGCCTGCTGGCCATCGGTGCCCAGGTCCGCGCCCGCCGTCAGCGCTGAACTGCAGCGCAGCTCCAGCCCCACTCACCACCATTTCCCGCAGCACGGGCTGCGGGCTCACGGAGTCCATGCCATGAAATTTCGTCTGACCCTCCTTGCCGCCGCCTCGCTGTTCGCAGGCCTTGCCCAGGCCGCCCTGCTGCCCGCCGGCGTGCCCAACCCCGCCAACGTCGTCCTGTCGGAAGATGCCAGCGGTGTCGTCAGCGCCACCTACAGCGGCGCCGCGATCGACCGCGTGCTGCTGATCTCGGGCGCTTCGGCCTCGTCGCGCACCCTGGGCGCCTTCGTGATCCAGGACAACTGCGACATCGCCACCCTGTCGGTGATCTTCAACGACGCCGCCGGCACGGCCTATCGCTCCTACCTGTGCAACATGAAGGCCAACAACATCATCAACGGCACCGGCAACGCCGCCAACGGTGCCCCGGCCAGCCTGCTGCTGATCAAGCGCGACGCCGGCGGCTCGGGCCAGGGCGTGCAGCCCATCTACGCGGTGCAGAAGATCGCCTTCATGAACATGACCGGCTGCACGGCCGTGGCCGGCAACCCCACGCCCACCCTGGCGACGCCGAACTACCTGTGCACCGGCACCTCGAACTTCCACCCTGACGCGGGCATCTCCGACGTCGAGCCCACGATCCTGGCGTCGCTCACGAACGGCGGCACGGGCGTGCTGCCCACGATCGCAGGCAACACCGTCACCGTGCGCCCGATCTTCCAGCAGCTGTTCGGCGTGGCCCTGAACCTGAAGGCCTACCGCGCGTTGCAGCAGACCCAGGGTCTGCCACAGGACGACCTGCAGCAGAACCGCCCCAGCGTGCCGGCCACCTGGGTGGCCAGCGCGCTCTCGGGTCAGCTCAACGGTGGCAACTCGCGCCGCGGCTGGGGCCTGCTGATCAGCCCCACCGTCGACCCCGAGGTGCACAACAAGCAGATCAACGTGTGCCGCCGCACCACCGGTTCCGGCAGCCAGGCGGTGTCGAACGCCTACTTCCTGAATGCAGCCTGCACCAACGGCGCTTTCGCGCCGACCGGCAACGTCACGCCACTGGCCATCGTCGGCTCGGGCACCTCGGCGCTGACCACGAACGGTTCGGCGGCCCTGGTGGAGCAGTGCCTGGCCAACGTGGACGGGCTGACGCCTGTGGCCCCAAGCACGGTGCAGAACGGCTACGGCGTCGCCGTCCTGGGACGCGACACCGACCCGATCGGCAATGCACGCCCCTACCGCTTCGCCAAGCTCGACGGCCTTCAGCCCGAAGCCCACCCGGACCCCACCAGCGGCCTGTGCACGGGAACCAAGAACTTCCCGGGCTGCGACGACGCCCAGCAGGGACGCTACAACCTGGTGTACGAGACCACCATGCAGTGGGGTTCGCTGACGCCGGGCAACGCGGCCAAGGTCGGCGCCCTGAACCAGATTGCCAACGTCGGCTTCAACGCGGCCGCGCTGAAGCAGAACACGCCGGCTGTGATCGACGGCGTGATGGCTCCCCCGTCGACCTACACCGGATTGTACGGCGCCCTCCCCCTGGGCAGCGATGCCCAGGTCTACGCCTCGCGCGTGACCCGTGGCGGCAACAGCTGCTCGCCGCTGCGCGTCGTCAAGTAAGGCTTGCCAGTGCACACGGCCGCCTGAACGGCGGTCGCTTCGGGGCTGGCCTGCGGGCCAGCCCCTGAATCAATTTGAGAAGGAGCCGTTGATGGCCACCGTCACGCAGACCCCGGCAGCGCTTTCCGCCCGTTCGAGCCGGCTGGCACGCCTGGCCGCGCTGCCACTCCTGGCGCTGGCCGCGCACTCGCAGGCCGCCCTGGTCGGGTTCAACCCGATCACCCAGGTCAACAAGGGTGCAGAGCTCGTGTTCCTGGCCTGGGACAACAATGGCACCAAGCCCAGGGTGTCCTTCATCAAGGACCTCGGCATCACCATGGACGACTTCTTCGTGCGAGGCCAGCAGGACGGTGGCGCGCAGCTCTTCTGGTATCTCGGTGGCACCGGAACCGGGACCGACGGAGACTCGGTCTGGTCGCAGTTCCTCAACACCGACGTCTCCGCAGGCGTCAAGGTGGACCCCACCAAGCTGCGCTGGGCCATCTTCGCGTTCGACGGCGACCAGCGGGAGACCACCTACACCGCCGACGACATCTCGCTCTTCACCACCCTGCGTCAAGGCACCAGCGGCAGCGCCACCGTCATCTCCGGGTTGAGCGCGGTCTCATCGGGGCAGCTGCTGGACAGGGCGCTTCCGTCGATCGAGTCCTTCGTGGGGGCCACGAACGCCCAGACGGGCCACGCAGCCCCGGGAAACGGTTCGGCCATCGTGCTGGAGACGGCGGCGCCGGACTGGCACTTCCCCTTCAACTCCGTCACGACGCCCACCATCGGCAACGGCGGTGTGCTGGACTTCAACGGTGCGCTGGGTGCCGCCACCGGCAACCTGATCGGCCAGTCTTCCTGGTTCTACAAGGTGAGCCGCGGCACCGAAGAATTCGACCAGACCCTGCCGGTCACGATCGACGAGTTCGACAACCTGGGCGGCGATGGCTACTGGGGCCTGGCCGCGGCCACCGGTCCGACACGCAACGGGCAGTACTTCCTGAGCTACACCATCCCCGCCTTCCAGTCGCAGCAGGAACGCGCCGGTGGCCTGCTCTACGGCAACAACTTCGCCCGCCTGGGCGGGGTCATGAGCCTGAGCAGTTCCGCCGGTCGCGGCAGCAGCGTGCTGAACATGACCACCAGCTTCCTGCGCGGCCTGGCGCAGTCGCGCCTGCAGGCCACCGACGCCGGCGAGGAGCGCGCCTTCATCACGGCCAGCCCGGGCCGGGACTTCGGCATCGACGGCGACCGCATCCTCGCGGCCCGGCTCACCAGCGCCGTGCCCGAACCCGAGACGGGGTTGCTCCTCGGCGCCGGCCTGGGCCTGCTGGCCTGGCGAGCCGCGCGCCGTGCCCGCAGCTGAAAGCCAGCCGACGATTCCCCCGAACGTCTTCGATGAATCCTTCGCTGGCGATGCCTGCCGGGGCAAGGCCCTGGTTCGGGCTGTTCCTCGCGCTCTGCCTGGCCGGGCCAGCCCTGGCCCAGCCTGCTGCCGAGCCCGGCTTCGACATCATGGAATTCGAAGTCAGCGGCAACAGCGCCCTGCCCGTGGAAGCCGTTGAGCAGGCCGTGATGCCCTTCCTGGGTCCGCAGCGCGGCATGGCCCAGGTCGAGGCCGCTCGCGCCGCGCTCGAACGCGCCTACCAGCAGGCCGGCTTCCTGACGGTGCTGGTCGACGTGCCCGAGCAGCGCGTGGACGAAGGTGTGATCAGGCTGCAGGTGCTGGAAGGCCGCGTGCGGTCGCTGCGGGTCACCGGCTCGCGTTACTTTTCCCAAGGCCAGATCCGCAACACCGTGGCCGAGCTGGCGCCGGGTTCGGTGCCGAACTTCAACGTCGTGCAGACCCAGCTGGCCGCCCTGAACCGCACCGAAGACAGGCGCGTGCAGCCGGTGCTCAAACCCGGCCCGCTGCCCAGCACCGTGGACGTGGAATTGCAGGTCAAGGACCAGCTGCCGGCCACCGCCTCGCTGGAGGTCAACAACCGCTACGCCCCGGCCACCACGCCCTGGCGGCTGCAGCTCAACCTGGCCTACAACAACCTCTGGCAGCGCGGCCACAGCATCGGCCTGACGGCCATCACCGCGCCTTCGGACACCGACCAGTCGGCCCTGCTGGTGGCCAGCTACGGCCTGCCCTGGGCCGACGGCGGCAGCTTCACCGGCTACCTGGTGGCCAGCGACAGCCTGGTGCAGCCGCTCAGCGCCGTCACCGTGGCCGGCAAGGGCCTGAACCTGGGGCTGCGCTGGCAGCTGCCCCTGCCGCCGCTGCCCAACATCGGCCACAGCCTGCAATGGGGGCTGGACTACAAGGACTACGAGACCAACACCGTCACCGGCGAGCTCGGCGTATTCACGCCGCTTCGCTACCTGCCCTTCACCGTGGGCTACAGCGGCGGCCTGTTCGAAGGCCAGGCCACGACCAGTCTGAACACCCAGTTCGTGTTCGCGCAGCGCAGCCTGCTGCGCCGCACGGTGGACTGTGCCGACGCCGGCCCGGCCGACCAGTTCGCCTGCAGCGCGCGCAACGCCCAGGGCAGCTTCAGCTACTGGCGCGGCGAGGTGCGGCACAGCCAGCCGGTGTGGGGCGCCTCGCGCCTGGGCCTGCGCCTGGGCTGGCAGCTCACCAGCGACCCGCTGGTGGGCAACGAGCGCTACGCCATCGGCGGCGCCGAGAGCGTGCGCGGCTATGCCGAGGCCGCCGCCTCGGGCGACCGCGCCATCGTGCTGGGCGCGCAGTGGGACAGCCCCAACCTGGGCGGCAAGGACGGCTGGGACCTGCTCGACCGGCTGGACGAGGTCAAGGCCTATGCCTTCTTCGAAGCCGCCGAAGTGCGCGTGATGAACGCCCTGCCCGAGCAGCCGGTATCCACCCGGCTGCGCGGCACCGGCCTGGGCCTGCAATGGCGCACCGGCCGCCACAGCAACGGGCAGGTGGACCTGGCCGTGCCGCTGCTGTCGCAGGGCGAAGACCGCTCGGGCAAGGCGCGGCTGCACGTGCGCGTGCAGTACGCGCTGTGAGCGCGCTGTGAACGCGCCGTGAACCAGGTCTGAACCGACGATGAAGCGCCGCCTGCCCAGCCCCGAGACCGCACGCCTGTCGCACATCGCACTGGCCGTGTCGGTGCTGCTGCCGGGTGCGCTGCTGGCGCAGACCGCGCCACCGGTGAACGCCTTGCCGCGGCCCGCCGCCAACTGGACCAGCAACGGCGGCGCCACCTACACCGTGCCCACCGCGCCGAACGCCGCCGGCACCTGGGCGGCCACCGTCAACCAGACCAGCAACCGCGCGCTCTACAACTGGCAATCCTTCGACATCGGCCGCGCGGCTTCGCTGCGCTTCCAGATGCCGAATGCCAGCAGCAGCGCCCTGAACCGCATCGGCGGCAACGCGCCCAGCCAGATCTTCGGGCGCCTGGAATCGAACGGGCAGGTCTACCTGATCAACGCCAACGGCATCGTCTTCGGGCAGAACGCGCGGATCGACGTGGCCGGCCTCGTGGCGTCGACGCTGAACATCACCGACGCCGATTTCCTGTCGGGCCTGAGCACCGCCATCACCGGCACGCGCCCGGCCTTTTCCTACGACGGCACGCCGGCCGACTTCCTCGACAGCCGGCAGTTCGTACGAGTCGACCCCGGCGCCGAGATCAGCACCGCCAGCGGCGGCCGGGTCTGGCTGTTCGCGAAGAACGTCGAGAACAGCGGCCGCATCAGCACCCCCGGTGGCCAGACCGTGCTGGGCGCCGGCGGCAGCGTCTACCTGAGCAACCCCACCGACGCCGACGCGCTGCAGGTCTACGCCAGCGAAGCCAACCCGAACCTGCCGGCCACGCGTGGGCTGCTCGTCGAGGTGGGGCATGGCCCGGCCGGTGGCAGCGACGGTGTGGCCGGCGCCGTGAGCAACCGCGTGACCGGCCAGATCGCCGCCAGCACCGGCAACGTCAGCCTGGTGGGCATGGCCGTGAACCAGCAGGGCCGCGTCAGCGCCACCACCAGCGTCAGCAGCAACGGGTCGATCTTCCTGCTGGCGCGTGGCGGCACGCAGCCGCCGGCGCAAGGCACCTTCAAGACCGCCAGCGAAGGCGGCGCGCTCACCCTGGGCCCGGGCAGCCGCACCGAAGTGCTGCCCGAAACCGCCGCGGCCGGCACGGCCGACAGTTCGCAGGCCTTCACCCGTTCGCGCCTGGAGTTCAGCGGGCGCAGCATCGCGCTGGAAGGCGGTGCTCAGGTCACCGCGCCGGGCGCCGTGGCGCGGCTGCGTGCCACCACGATTCCCACCTATGCCACGGTGCTGGACGACCGGGCCACGACGCGCAACGAAGCCGACCCCGATGCGCGCATCGTCATCGGCGCGGGTGCGCAGATCGACGTGTCGGGCACCACCGGCGCCACGGTTTCGGCCGCGCGCCACTTCGTCACCACCGAACTGCTGGGCAGCAACGACCTGCGCGACGCGCCGCTGCAGAAAGACGGCCCACTGCTGCGCAACCGCGTCACGGTCGACATCCGCGGCACATCGCCGATCCTGGGCGACCTGGCGAGCTACCGCGCCGCGGTGCAGCAGACGGCCGAGGAAAAGCTGGCCGGCGGCGGCAGCGTCACGCTGGTGGCCAGCGGCGGCGTGGCGGCGCACGCCACATCGCGCGTCGACGTCTCCGGCGGCCGCGTGAACTACACCGACGCCGTGGTGGCGCCCACCAGCCTGGTGGCGGGCGACGGCCGCGTCTACAACCTGAACACGGCGCCGGCCGACCAGGTCTACACCCGCGTCGAAGGCGAGGGCACGGTGCAGGCGGTGACGCGCGACCGCTGGGGCGTGGTCACCCGCTTCGGGGCCAGCAGCAACAGCCGCGTCGAAAGCGGCTATGCCAGCGGCGCCGCAGCGGGCGAGGTGCGCGTGCTGGCGCCCACGGCCGACCTGGCCGGCACCCTGGCCGGTGGCGCCACCCAGGGCCCGCGCCAACAGCGCGGCGAAGACGCCCGGGCTGCGCCCGGCCGGCTGCAGCTGGGCACGGTGGCCGGCCTGGGCGGCGAAAGCTACAACACCACGATCCTCACCAGCCCGGTGCTCGTGGGCGGCAGCGCCGGCAGCCTGACGGCCGACTTCTGGCGCACGCCGCTGACCGCGCCACTGCCGGCCAGCGTGCAGCTGCGCGCGGCCGACCTGGCGGCTTCGGGCTTCGGCGACTTCGTCTTCGCCAGCGAAGGCCGGCTGCAGTTCGGCAGCGACTGGCTGCTGCCCGCCGGCGGCAGCCTGCGCGCAGCCACGTTGGGCGGTGCAGGCGCGATCGAGGTGACCGCCGCAGTGCGCGCCCCGGGCGGCAGCATCGACCTGCAAACGCTGCGCCGCAACGGCGAGGCCGGCACCATCACGCTGGACGCCAACGCCCGCCTGAACGTGGCCGGGCAGTGGCAGAACCTGGCGCAGGACGGCGGCCGTTCCAGCTTTGTAACCGCCGGCGGCCGGGTCGGACTGAACAGCCAGGGTGGCCTGGGCACGGCGGCCGGCTCGGTCATCGACGTCTCGGGCGGCGGCCGCGTGACGGCGGCTTCGCGCGTGGAAGGCAGTGCTGCCGGCCGCATCGAACTGCTGTCGGGGCTGCGGCCATCGGCTTTGCCCGGCGTGGGCGGCGAGGCCCTGCCGCTGCAGCTGCAGGGCACGCTCAACGGCTTCTCATTCGCCCAGGGCGGCAGCCTGGTGCTGCGCGCCGCGGAAATTGAAATCGCCAGCGCCGGCCTGGCGCCGAGCGCGCAGGTGCTGCGGTTGGCGCCCGGCTTCTTCAGCACCGGCGGCTTCACACAGTTCGACATCGACGGCCTGCGTTCGCTGGACATCGCCGCGGGCACGCTCATCGAACCGCGGCTCATGAGTTGGCTGCCCACGCCCAACGCCGCCAACGCCGCCACCGGCACGGCCGCCGCCACACTGGCGCAGCCGCTGCAAAGGCCGCTGGGTGAACGCGAGGCGGTGAGCCTGACGCTGCGTTCCAGCGGCAGCGGGGCCGACGTCACCGACGGCCGACTGCGCGTGGCCACGGGTGCCGCGATCGTCGTCGACCCCGGCGCCCGCATCGGCCTGAACGCCGCCACCACGCTGGCCGTCGACGGCCGGCTGCAGGCTCGCGGCGGCACCGTGACGCTGACGCTGGGCAAGGGCGAAACACCACTCGCCTCGTTGTACGCCGCGCCGCGCAACCTGTGGCTGGGCGCGAACAGCGAGATCGACGTGTCGGGCCTGACCCTGCTGACCCCGTCCACCAACGGCCAGCGCAACGGCCGTGTGCTGGCCGGCGGCAGCGTCACGCTGGACGCGTCGCGCGGCCCGCCCAGCAGCGTGGTGCTGCAGGCCGGCAGCCGCATCGACCTGGCCGGCGCCAGCGACGACATCGACACCACCGTGCAGGGCGCGGCCGGCCCGCGTGTCGAACGCACGCGCCAGGTCAGCGCCGGCGGCAACCTGACGGTGCGCGGCAACCGCGACATCGTGCTCGAAGGCGAGGTCGACGCGGCGGCCGGCGGCCCCAGCGCGGCCGGCGGCCGGCTCGACGTGCAGCTGACTTCGGTGTTCGACAGCGCCAGCCGCACCGCCGCCGACCGCCCGGTCGAACGCCAGCTGACCCTGACCCAGGCCACACCCGACAGCAGCCGCGGCCAGACCCTCGCCGACCGCGGCGTGCCCGCGGTCGAGGGCGAAGCTCGCGTGGCGGCCGACTGGGTGCGCAGCAGCGGCTTCAGCCATGTGCAGCTGCGCTCGTCCGACATCATCGCCTTCGACGGCAGCGTCAGCCTGACCCTGGCCGGCACGCTGGCCCTGGACGCGGGCACCCTGCTGGGCGCCGACGCCGACGCCCGCCTCAGCGCGGGCGTGCTGCGCTTCAGCCACAGCGGCGACGCCCTGGCCGGGCGCGCGGTGCGGCCGGAACTGTCCATCGGCCCCAGCACCCTGCCCGCGCTGCCGCGCCTGGCCAGCGCGGGCGACGGCCGGCTGAGCGCCGAGGCCGGCCACATCGAACTGCAGGGCGCGATGACGACGCAGGGCCTGGGCGAGATCGCGCTAGCGAGCCGCGGCGACCTGCGCCTGATGGGCGCCACGCCGCAGAACGACGCGGCCAACGGCGGGCAGCTCACCAGCAGCGGCCGGCTCGACACCCGCGCCGACCTGCGGCTCAGTGCGGGCCAGGTCAGCCCCGCCACCGACACCCGCTTCACGTTCGAGGCGCCAGGCCGCAGCGTCGTCGTCGAACGGCCGGCCAGCCCCCTGCCGGCCACGCCGCTGTCGGCCGGCGGCGTGCTGCGCGTCGAGGCGGCCACCATCGAACAAGGCGGCGTGCTTCGCGCGCCGGCCGGGCGCATCGAGCTCGACGCCAGCCAGCGCCTGCTGGTGCGCAGCGGCAGCCTGACGTCGGTGTCGTCCGACGGCCTGGTGCTGCCTTACGGCAGCACGCTCAACACCAACGCCTGGCTCGACACCCTGGGCAACCCGCTGGCCGCACTGCCGGAAAAGACCATCAGCCTGCGCGCCGCCACGGGCGACGTCAGCCTGCAGGCCGGTGCCACGCTGAACCTGGCCGGCGGCGGGCAGCTGCAGGCCTATGAATTCGTCGCCGGCCCGGGTGGATCGACCGACGTCTTCGCCGGCGCGGCAGCCGGTGCCTACGCCATCGTGCCTGGCCAGGTGGCGGTGGCGCCGTTCGACCGCAACGCAGCAGGGCTGACGCAGGCCACCGCGGGCAGCCCGAACCTGGCCGTGGGCCAGCAGGTGCGCATCGGCGCCGTAGGCACGCTGGCGGCGGGCACCTACACCCTGCTGCCGGCGCGTTATGCCCTGTTGCCCGGGGCCTACCTGGTGCGGCCGCTGGGCGGCGCGCGCGACCTGGGCTTTACCACCGTGCGCGACAACGGCAGCCTGGTCAGCGGCGCCGTCAACAGCGTGGCCGGCACGCCCTGGGCCGACAGCCAGGCCACGGCCTGGCAGTTCACGCCTTCGGTGCTGGCGCGGCGGTCGTCGGAGATCGTCGTCAGCGACGCCAGCCGCTTCTTCAGCGACGCGGCGCGGGTCAACGCGGCGCCCACCCCGCGCCTGCCGGTCGACGCCGGCACCCTGAACCTGCAGGCGGCCAGTGCCCGGCTGCTGGCCAACCTGGACTTCAGCGTGCCCGCGCGGCCCGCCGCGAACGCCGGAACCGACCCGCGCACGGCGCCGGTGGCCGGCCGCGGCGGTGAACTGAACATCGTGGCCGAGGCCATCGACGTCAGCCGCCGCAGCAACGTCGCGGCCGGCACGCTGCAGATCGACCCGCAGCAACTGGCCAGCGCAGGCGCCGCCAGCATCGTGCTGGGCGGTGTGCGCAGGGGCACCGACGCCAACGGCCGCGTGCTGGAAGTGGGTGCAGAACGTGTCAGCGTCGACACCGCCGGCAGCACGCTGAGCGCGCGCGACCTGGTGCTGGTGGCCCGCGACGAAGTGAACATCGCGACCGGCAGCCGCCTGCTGGCCAGTGCCGGCAATGCCCCGGCCGAGACTGCCGCGGCGGCGCAAGGCCTGAGCCTGAGCGGCGCGGGGGCGCTGCTGCGGCTGAGCGTCGACGCCGAGGCCAGCGTGCTGCGCCGCGCCGTGCCCGCTGGCGCCGAAGGCGATCTCGTCATCGGCAGCGGCGTCGTCCTCCAGGCGCCGGGCGGCACCGTCGTGCTGGACGCCACCGCCGGCACCCGGCTCGCGCCCGACCTGGTGCTGGGCGCCAGCACGGTGCAGCTCGCCAGCGGCCGCGTCGCCGTGGGCGACGTGCCCGCGGGCAGCACCGCACTCGGCATCGACAGCAGCCTGGCCACGCAGCTGGCCGGCGCCGAACGCCTGTCGCTGCGCAGCTACAGCGCCATCGACTTCTACGGCAGTGCCACCCTGGGTTCGGCCACCCAGCGCAGGCTGACGCTGGACAGCGCCGAACTGGCGCTCAGAACGCCCGGCGCCAGCGTGCGTGTGCAGGCCCGCGAGCTCAGCCTGACCAACACCACCGGCGCCACGGCGGCGGCACCGCCCGCCGGCGCCGCCGCCACCGGCACGCTGCAGCTACAGGCCAGCGGCGCCGGCGCCGTGGTGCGGCTGAGCGAAGGCGACAAGACGATCAGCGGCGCGCGCCAGGTCGTGATCGACAGCGCCGGCGCGGTGCGCCTGGACGGCGACGGCCTGCTGGCCACCGGCGGCGCGCTGCAGCTGCGTGCGCCGGTGCTCGACGCCCGCGCTGGCAGCGACGCCCGCTTCAGCGTCGCTGGCGCGTTCCGCCACGACCCCGGCAGTGCAGCGCAGCCGTCCACGCCGGGCGCCCCCTCCGCCGCCGCCTCCGCCAGCCCGTCCGACGACACCGGCGTGCCAGGGCTCGGCGCGCGGCTGCAGGTGGACGCGGGCACCGTGCTGCTCGCCAGCCGGGTGGAACTGCCGTCGGGTCAGCTGCGGTTGAACGCCACGGGCAGCGCGATCGACAGCGGCACTGGTGCAGGCACGGGCACAGGCACCGGCACAGACACAGCCGCTGGCGCGGGCGCCAGCATCGGCTTCGCAGCGGGTTCGGTAACGCAGCTGGCCGGGCTGGTGCGCTCACTCGGCGAGGTGCAGGCGGCCACGGGCGGCGGCAGTCTCGTCGCCCAGGCCGCCGCCGGCAGCCTGGTGCTCGCCAACGGCGCTTCGATCGACGTCTCGGCCGCCGGCCCGGGCCGCGCAGGCAGCATCGAGCTCGTCGCGCCGGCCGGGCGCCTGCAGCTCGATGGCCGGCTGCTGGGCCGGGCTGGGGAAGCCACGCTCGGCGGCACGCTGCGCCTGGACAGCGCCACGGGCGTGGACCTCGCGAAGCTGGCCACCGACCTGGCGGCCGGCGCCACCGCCGCCCAGGCGAACTTCGCCGCGGAACTGTCGCTTCGCCAGCGCCAGGGCGACCTGAGCCTGCCCGCCGGCACCCGGCTGGCCGCCCAGGCCATCAGCCTGAGCGCAGACAGCGGTGCCGTTGCCCTGCGGGGCGAACTCGACGCCAGCGGCGCCGAGGGCGGCCGCATCGTCGTGGCCGCCGGCGGCGACCTGAGCCTCGCCGCCAGCGCCCGGCTCGACGCCCACGCCGCGGCGGCCGGCCGTGCCGGTGGCAGCGTCGACCTGATGAGCGGCCAGGTGCTGCGCCCGGCCGCCGGCCAGCTCGACCTGCGCAGCGGACCAGGCCATCAGGACGCGCGCGGAAGCGTGCTGCTGCTGCGCGCACCGCGCACCGGCGTGAGCGAGGCCAACCCGGGCGGCACCGAGGTCGCCATCGACAGCTTCGGCATGCGGGCCGAAGGTGTGCGCCGCGTCGAGATCGAAGCCGTGCAGGTCTACAGCGGTGTCGAGTTCATCGCCGAGACACCACCGCCTCCAGCGGCGCCGCCGCCGGCTCCTGAGCCCGCGCCTGCGCCCACCCCTGCACCCGGGCCAGGGCCAGGGCCCGC
>JANOBX010000293.1:0-3114 GCA_031411875.1 Burkholderiales bacterium
CCGCTGCACCCCGGGCTCCTGCCGCGAGGGCTCCCGCACCGGCGCCGCGTCCCGCCGCCACGGTGCCGGCACCCAAGCCGAAGTGATCCCGGCCTGATTCGAAGCCCCGGCGCCGCGAGCTTGCGGCGCCGACAGGGCTTCAGCCCGGCAGCGCCTTGTCGGCTTCCGACGTGAAAGCGTCGGCGAAGAATTCTTCCGGGGGCAAGCCGCATTGCACGACGAAGTCGCGCTCGGCCGACTCCACCATCACCGGGGCTCCACAGGCATAGACCTGGTGGGCCGAAAGGTCGGGGAAGTCCTGCATCACCGCGTGGTGGACGAAACCCGTGCGGCCCTGCCAGTCATCCTGCGGCGTGGCGGCCGACACCACCGGCACGTAGCGCAGGTTCGGCATCTCCGCGGCGGCCTGCAGCGCCCAGTCGTGCAGGTAGAGGTCCGAAGGTCGCCGTCCGCCCCAGTACAGCACGGCAGGGCGGTCGATAGCCTTGTGCTGCATCTGCTCGATGATGGCCTTGATGGGCGCAAAACCGGTGCCGCTGGCCAGCAGCACCATCGGCTTGACCGATTCCTCGCGCAGGAAGAAGCTGCCGAACGGCCCTTCCATGCGCAGGATGTCCTTTTCCTTCATGGCGCCGAAGACGTGGTCCGTGAAGCGGCCGCCCGGCATGTGGCGCACGTGCAGTTCGATCGCCGGCGGGCTGCCCAGCAGGTGGGGCGCGTTGGCCATGCTGTAGCTGCGTCGCGCCCCGCCCTGGAGGATGAATTCCACGTATTGGCCGGCCCGGTACTGCAGGTTCTGGTTCGCGGGCAGTTGCAGGCGCAGCACGGCGACTTCGGCGCTGGGCCGGGTGACGGAAAGTACCCGGCTGGGGAGTTTCAGCACCGGGAATTCGCCGGCGCCAGGCACGTTGCGCGCTTCGACCACGCAGTCGCTCTGCGGCGTGGCGCAGCAGGTCAGGATGAAGCCGGCTTCTTCCTCGGCCACAGACAGCGCCTTGAGCTGATGCGCACCATGGATCACGCGGCCTTCGAGCAGCCGGCTCTTGCAGGAGCCGCAGGCGCCGTCACGGCAGCCATAAGGCAGGCCCACGCCCTGGCGGATGGCGGCGGCCAGGATGGCCTCGTCGCGCGCCACGTCGAAGCTGCGCTGGGCGGGTTGGAGAGTGATCGTGAAGCTCATGGTGGCATGCTTAAACTGAACCCGGGATTGTGCCCGCGCCATCTCACGAACGGTCCCTTGCCACTCCAACCCCCATCCCGGCTGCATGTCAAAACACCCCACCCTGCTCATCATCGGCTGCGGCGACGTCGGCCTGCGCGTGCTGCGCCTGCTGCGACCGCGCTGGCGAGTGCTGGCCTTGACGTCCACGCCGGCGCGCATGGCAGAACTGCGCAGCGCTGGCGCCGTGCCGGTGCCCGGCAACCTCGACGACCGCGCCAGCCTGCATCGGCTGGCGGGGGTGGCCCGCCTGGCGCAGGCCGTCCTTCACCTGGCGCCGCCGCCGGCACAGGGCGCTGGTGACCCGCGCACCGCCGCGCTGCTGCAGGCGCTGTTGCGCAGCGGCGCGCCGCCGCAGCGGCTGGTGTACGGCAGCACCACGGGCGTCTATGGCGACTGCGCCGGTGCCGTGTTCGACGAAACCCGGGCCGTGGCACCCGCCACCGACCGCGCCCGTCGCCGCGTCGCGGCCGAGGCCCTGGTGCGCACCTATGGCCGCATCAGCGGAGCGCGGGTGACGGTGCTGCGCATTCCCGGCATCTACGGCGCCGACCGGCCCGGCGGCCACCCGCGTGAACGCCTGCTGCGCGGCACGCCCGTGCTGGCGCCGGCCGACGACGTCTACACCAACCACATCCATGCCGACGACCTGGCACGGGCTTGCGTTGCCGCGCTGCAGCGCGGCCTGCCGCAGCGCGTGGTGCACGCCAGCGACGACACCGAACTGACGATGGGCGCCTACTTCGACCTGGCCGCCGACCTCTGCCGGTTGCCGCGCCCGCCGCGCATCACACGCGCCGAGGCCAGGGAACAGATCAGCCCGATGCTGCTGAGCTTCATGAGCGAATCGCGCCGGTTGAACAACCGGCGCCTGAAGCGCGAACTGCGGCTGCGGCTGCGTTATCCCACAGTGCTGGAAGGCCTGCAGGGCACCTGATCGGCGGGCTCAGATGCCTTCAGCGCGCCGCAGGGTCCAGGCCCGGTCGACGGCGTGCACGGTGATGGCCATCGCGAGGCCGTCGCGCAGGATGTCCAGCCGCACCGCGCGCTGTGGTGGTGAAGTGGCCCACAGCGTCTTCCAGAGCACGGCCAGCCCCGCGACCGGCGTGTCGTCGATGGCCACGATGCGGTCGCCCCGCTGCAGGCCTGCCACGTCGGCCGGGCTGTCGTCGGCCACCCGCATCACGCGCACTTCGCCTTCGGATTCCACGCAGTTCACGCCCAGCCAGGCGCGCAGGCTGGCGCGTGAATGGCCCTGCTGCTGCAGTTCCACGAGCACGGGCTTGAGCAGATCCACCGGCACGAACAGGTTGCCGGCCTGGCGCGGCGCGCCGGGTTCGGCCGCATCCGCCACGAGCAACGAGCCCACGCCCAGCAACTCACCCTGAGTGTTGAAGAGCCCAGCACCGGCGTGGTCTCGGCGTGGCGGGGCGGTGAACAGCGCTGCGTCGAGGTGGTATTCCCAATACGCCGAAAACGGGCGCCGGCTGGACAGCGTGGCCATGCCAATTTCAGCCGCTTCGCCGCCACTGGCCAGCAGCAGCGGTTCGCGCACGACGGCGCGCGTGGCGTCGCCCAGGGGAGCGGGTTCCAGGCCCAGCGGTGCCAGGGCCTGCACGAGGCCGAGACCGGTGGCCTGATCGTGCGCCACCACGCGGGCCGGGACGCGGCGCCCGTCGTGGGTGACGAGTTCCACCTGTTCGGCTTCGAGCACGAGGTAACCGATGGTCAGCACCAGCCCGTCGCGCCCGATGAGCACACCCGAGCCACGTCGCTCGCGCCCCCGGGGGGCCTGATATCGCGCGGCGCCCCGGGCCTGCGTGGGCAGGCCGACAACCCTTCCCCGGGCGCGCGGCTGCGCCAGCGACTGTGCCTCGATGGCACTGGGCCGGGGG
>JANOBX010000294.1:0-83361 GCA_031411875.1 Burkholderiales bacterium
TGTTCTGCGGCCCGAGCATGGTCTTCACCAACGTGCACAACCCGCGCGCCGCGGTGCCGCGCAAGGCCGAATACCGCCGCACCCGGGTGCGGCGCGGGGCCACGCTGGGCGCGAACTGCACCATCGTCTGCGGCACCACCATCGGTGAACACGCCTTCGTCGGCGCCGGCGCCGTGGTCAGCCGTGACGTGCCCGACTTCGCGCTGGTGGTGGGCGTGCCGGCGCGGCGCATCGGGTGGATGAGCCGCCACGGCGAACGCCTGGCCCTGCCCGCCAGCGGCGAAGGCAGCGCCACCTGTCCGGCCACCGGTGAACGCTACCGGCTGCAGGGCGACACCCTGATGCTGGAAGGCTGAAGACCCATGCAGTTCACCGACCTGAAAGCCCAGTACGCCGCGCTCAAGCCGCGCATCGACGCCCGCATCCAGCAGGTGCTGGACCACGGCCAGTACATCATGGGCCCCGAGGTGGCCGAGCTCGAATCGGCGCTCGCGGCCTTCACCGGCGCCCGCCACTGCATCACCGTGGCCAGCGGCACCGAAGCCCTGCTGATCGCGTTGATGGCGCTGGACCTGCAGCCCGGCGACGAAGTCATCACCTCGCCTTTCACGTTCGCGGCGACGGCCGAGACCATCGTTCTGGCGGGTGCCAAGCCGACGTTCGTCGACGTCGAGGCCGACACCTGCAACATCGACGCGAGCCTGATCGAAGCGAAGCTGACGCCGCGCACGCGGGCCATCATGCCGGTCAGCCTGTACGGCCAGGTGGCCGACATGGCCGAGATCAACGCCATCGCCGTGCGCCATGGCCTGGCCGTCATCGAAGACGCTGCGCAGAGCTTCGGGGCCATGTACCAGGGGCGGCGTTCCTGCGCGCTCAGCACCTTCGGCGCGACCAGCTTCTTCCCCAGCAAGCCGCTGGGCTGCTACGGCGACGGGGGTGCGCTCTTCACCGACGACGACCGGCTCGCCGAAGCCGCGCGGCAGATCCGCGTGCACGGCCAGAGCGGCCGCTACCAGCACACCCGGCTGGGCGTGGGCGGGCGCATGGACACGCTGCAATGCGCGGTGGTGCTGGCCAAGCTGGAGCGCTTCGACTGGGAACTGCAGCGTCGCGCCGAACTGGGCGCGCGCTACCGCGACCTGCTGGAGGGTGTGCCCGGCGCTGAACGGGTGACCGTGCGGCCCGACCGCGACTGCGTCTACGCCCAGTTCACGGTGCGCGTCGCGCAGCGCGCCGAGGTGCAGGCCGCGCTGAAGGCCGCAGGCGTGCCCACTGCGGTGCACTACCCGAAGCCGCTGCACCACCAGCCGGCCTATGCGGCCCATTGCTGCCCCGAGTGCTGCCCCGTCAGCACCCTGCTGGCCGCCCAGGTGCTGAGCCTGCCGATGAGCGCCGACCTGTCGCCGGAGGACCAGGACAAGGTGGTCGCCGCGCTGCGCGGCGCCCTGGCTTGACGCGCCACCATGCGCTGGCCATTGGCCTGCAGGCCCTGGGTTCGGCCGCGGCGGTGCTGGTCGTGATGATCGTGGCGCGCCGCTTCGGCCTGGAAGCGCAGGGCCGCTTCGGCCTGCTCAAGAGCTGGATGGACCTGGCCGTGGCGCTGGGCCTGCTGGGGCTGCCGCAGGCGCTGCTGCACATGGCTTATCACGGCAGCGCGGCGCCCGGGCGGCTGCGTGCTCATGCCGAGCGGTATGCCGGCGTCGTGCTGTTCGTCGCGGTCGCCGCTGCAGCGCTGGCTGCGCTGGGGCCGGCGCCCTGGCTGGCCTGGGCGCTGCTGGCGGTGCCGGGGCTGGTGCTGCATGGTCTGCTGCGGTCTTTGCTGCTGAAGGCCGCCGGGCCGGTGGCCTATGCGCTGGCCACGGCCGCGCCGGCGCTGGCCTTGCTGCTGCTGGTCGGCGTGTCGGCGCTGGCGGGGTGGCCGTCCTTCGGCCCCGTGCTGGTGCTCGCGTCGGTTCTGGCGGCCATCGTGGCCTGGGCCATGCTGTCGCGCGCAGGTGTGCGGCGCGAGCCCGTGGCCGGACTGCGGCTGCCCGCCGGCATCCATCTGCACGCCTTCGTGCAGAACCTGTGTGCGGCGGCGCAGGTCGCGCTGCTGCTGGCCTTGTTGAGCGGGCTGGGTGCGTCGGCCACGGCTTTGGGCGAGGCTTCGGTCAGCCTGCTGGTGCTGCAGTTGTTCGGTGTGGCGGCGGCGTATCTGGCGCCGCTGGTGTACGACCAGGCGGCGCGCGAGGCCTCGGGCCCGAGTGTGGACGTGGCCGGGCAGCCATTGCGCGGGCCCTCACTGGCGCAGTCTCGGGCGCAGTCACCGGCGCAGTCACCGGCCGTTCGTTGGGCCGCGGCGCTGGCGTTTGCTGCACTCGCAGCCTGGGCCTTGCCCTGGCTGTTGGCGCTGGCCCTGCCGCAGGCCGGCGCCAGTCTGCTGCAGGCTTGCCAGTGGATGGCCGCGGCCGGTGCCTTGTTGTTCGTCAACCGGCTCTGGGCCACCCAGCTGCAGGCGCGCGGTGCCTTCGCGCTGCTCAGCGTGCTGGGCGTCCTGAGGCTGCTGGTCAGCGTGCTGGCGCTCTGGCTGTTCTGGGCCGCGTTCTTGCCGACAGCCCCTGGCGGTCCGCAGGCGGCGGCACTGGCCCTGTCCGCTGCCGTGCTCGCCGCTGAACTGCTGGTGCTCCTGCCCACCGCCGTGGCCGTGCGCCGCCCTGGGCTTGCCCGGTGAACCGGATCCACGTCGGCCGGCGCCGCCGCCTGTCGCTGGCGCTGATGCTGCGGCGCCGCCTGCTGCGCCGGCTGCTGGCCGGGCGGCCAGCAGCACACGCGGCGCCGTTTGCGGTGCTGCCGGGCGACACCGTGTCCGAAGAAGTGCTGGTGGCAGGCGTCTACGAATCCGAGCTTCTGTCGGCGCTCTTCGACGGCCTGCTGGCCGACCGCCGCGAAGCTTTCCGGCGGGCCGCGGCCGTCGACGTCGGCGCCAACATCGGCAACCACAGCCTGTTCTTCGCCCCGCGCTTTGCCGCCGTGCACGCCTTCGAGCCGAACCCGCCCGCGCTGGCCCTGCTGCGCTGCAATGCGGCGCTGGCGGAAAGTGCCCATCTGCACGTGCACCCGTTCGGCCTGGGCGACCGCGACGCGCAGCTGCTGTTCTCGCAGAACACCGACGGCAATCTCGGTGGCTCGGGCTTCGGCTTCGCCGGTGTGCACGGCGGGCAAGCGCGCCTGTGCGAGGTGCGCCGCGGCGACGGCGTGCTGTCGCAGGCCCTGCAGGGCCTGCCGCTGGCGCTGCTGAAGATCGACGTCGAAGGCGCCGAGCTGGCCGTGCTGCAGGGCCTGGCCCAGACCATTGCCCGCGAAAAGCCGGTGGTCGTGTTCGAAAGCAACCGGGCCGCCGGCCCCCAAGGCGGCGCGCAGGTGCTGGACTGGCTGCGTGCCCAGGGCTACCGCGACATCCACGCGGTGGAAGACGAAAGCGCCGGCGCCCCGGCCTGGCGCCGCCTGGCGCTGCGCCTGCTGCGTGGCGAGCGCATCCGCATCGCACCCCTGGCGGCACTGCAGGACCGGCCCTATCCGATGCTGGTGGCCCGGCCATGAAGCTGCTGCTGCTGGGTGCTGCCAATTCGATCCACCTGCAGCGCTGGGCCAACGCATTGGCGGCGGCGGGCGTGGACGTGCACCTGGCGTCGCAGCATCGGCCATTGCCCACCGGCTGGCACCCAGCCGTTCGGCAACATGCTTTGGCGGTGGCCGGCGGCAAGGGCTACCTCATCAATGCCCGGGCGCTGCGCGGCCTGATGCAGCGCCTGGGTGCCGACCTCTTGCACGCGCACTACGCCAGCGGCTACGGCGTGCTGGCCACGCTCAGTGCCTGCCGGCCGCGGCTGGTGTCGGCCTGGGGCAGCGACGTCTTCGAGTTTCCCGACCGCTCGCCCTTGCACCGCGCCCTGCTGCGCTGGGTGCTGCGCCGTGCCGACGCGTTGGCCTGCACCAGCCAGGCGCTGCGCCAGCGGGTGCTGATGCTGATGGGCGCGCAGCCGCACAGCGTGACCGTGACACCTTTCGGTGTCGACCCGATGCCGGCTTCCACGCTGCCGATGGCTGCGCGCGACGGCCTGTGCGTCGGCACCGTGAAAGGGCTGGCCCCGGTGTATGGCGTCGACCTGCTGATCCGCGCATTCGCGCAGTTGCTGCAGTCGCGGGCTGAAGGCGGGGCGGCGGGACAGCGCGCCCCGCTGCGGCTGCGACTGGTCGGCGATGGCCCGCAGCGCGCGGAGCTTCAGGGCCTGGCGGACGGGCTGGGCGTGGCTGCCCAGGTCGACTTCGTCGGCGCCGTGGCCCATGCCCGGGTGCCTGACGAACTGCGCCGGTTCGACGTGTTCGTCGCCGCCAGCCGACAGGAGAGTTTCGGCGTCGCCGTGCTCGAGGCCTCGGCCGCCGGTGTGCCCGTGGTCGCCACGCGGGTGGGCGGCTTGCCCGAGGTGGTGGACCCCGGCATCACCGGCCTGCTGGTGCCGCCCGACGACGTGCCCGCCCTGGCGCAGGCCATCGCGCAGCTGCTCGACGACGCAGACCTGCGCCAGCGCATGGGCGAGGCCGGCCGACGCTGGGTGGCCGCACACTACGCCTGGGCCGACAGCGTGCAGACCATGCTGGCGTTGTACCAACGGCTGCTGCCCGGCCTCGCATGAACATTCTGTACCTGAACCACTACGCCGGCACGCCGGCCCTGGGCATGGAGTACCGCCCCTACTACCTGGCCCGGGAATGGGTGGGCAGCGGCCACGCGGTGATGATGCTGGCGGCCGACTTCTCGCATGTGCGGACGCGCCAGCCCCTGCCCGGCGACGAGCTCGTCGACGGCATCGCCTACCGCTGGTATGCCACGCCGCGCTACCGCGGCAATGGCTGGCGCCGCTTCTGGAACATCACCAGCTTCCTGCGTGCGGTCTGGGCCGACACGCGGCGCATCGTGCGCGACTTCCAGCCCGATGTCGTGATCGCGTCCAGCAGCTATCCGCTGGACATCTGGGTGGCCCGCAGGCTGGCGCGCCGCGCCGGCGCCAAGCTGGTGTTCGAAGTGCACGACCTGTGGCCGCTGAGCCCCATCGAGCTGGCCGGCATGTCGCGTCACCACCCGTTCGCCGTGCTCTGCCAGCTGGCCGAGGACGCGGCCTATCGCGACGCCGACATCGTCGTGTCGATGCTGCCCCAGGTGCACGCCCACATGGCCGGGCGCGGGCTCGACCTGCGCAAGCTGCACATCGTGCCCAACGGCATCGCGCTCGACGAATGGCAGGGCGAGCTGCCGCCGCTGCGCGAGGACGTGGCGGCCGCGCTGCAGGCGGCCAGGTCGCGCGGCTGCACGCTGGTGGGTTATGCCGGGTCGATGGGCTTGCCGAATGCGCTCGACACGCTGCTCGACGCGGCCGCGCTGCTGCAGCAGCAGCACAGCGCGCTGCACTTCGTGCTGGTGGGCGACGGGCACGAACGTGAGCGCCTGGCCGCGCGCATTGCCGCGCTGAACCTGGCCAACGTCAGCCTACTGCCCCCCATTCCGAAGGCCCAGGTGCCGTCGCTGCTGGCCGCCGTCGACATGGCCTACATCGGCTGGCAGCGCGTGCCCATCTACCGCTTCGGCATCGCGCCGAACAAACTGATGGACTACATGATGGCCAGGGTGCCGGTGCTGCACGCCGTGGAAGCCGGCAACGACCCGGTGGCAGAGAGCGGCTGCGGACTGACCGTGGTGCCCGAAGACGCTGCCGCCAGCGCCGACGGGCTGCGCCGCCTGGCCGCTGTTCCGGCCGCCGAACGCACGGCCATGGGCGAACGCGGCCGCGCCTTCGTGTTGGCCCGCCACACCTACCCGGTGCTGGCGCAGCGCTTCATCGAGGCGGTTCGTTGACAGCCGACGAAGAACCGCGCGCCCTGGCCGCGCGTTACGCGCGGCGGCAGGCCGTCGGCCTGGCCGACCGGTACAGCCCGCTGCAGCCCGATGTCTGGCAGACGCTGCAGGAACGCCAGCGCGGGCTGATCGCACTGCTGCTGCAGGCGGGCTGGTCAGACCCCGGCCCGCTGCACCTGACCGAGGTGGGCTGCGGCGGCGGCGGCAATCTGCTGGAACTGCTGCGCCTGGGCTTCAAGCCGGAACATCTGCAGGGCGTCGAGCTGCTGCCCGAGCGTCATGCCCAGGCCCGCGCCGTGCTGCCGGCCAGCACCCGGCTGTGGCTGGGCGACGCGGCCGATCCAGCCCAGGCCCCGGTGGCCGCCGCCAGCCAGGACCTGGTGCTGCAATCCACCGTGTTCTCGTCGCTGCTCGACGACGCCTTCCAGCAACGGCTGGCGCAGGTCATGTGGCACTGGCTGCGGCCGGGCGGGGCCGTGGTCTGGTATGACTTCGCGGTGGACAATCCCCGCAACCCCGACGTGCGTGGCGTGCCCCTGGCCCGCGTGCGGCAACTGTTTCCGCAGGCCCGCCGCATCGAGGCCAGGCGCGTGACGCTGGCGCCGCCGCTGGCCCGCGTGGTGTGCCGGATGCACCCCGCGCTGTACGGCTTGTGCAATGCGCTGCCGCTGCTGCGCACGCACCGGCTGGCCTGGATCGAGAAGCCCGAATGAATGCACCTGTGAGCAAGCCTGATCCGTTCCTTCCATTCGCCTTGCCCGAGATCGGCGAGGAAGAGATCGCCGAGGTCGTCGATGCGCTGCGCTCAGGTTGGGTCACCACCGGCCCCAAGACGCGCCGCTTCGAGGACGACTTCAAGGCTTTTCTGGCCGACGACGGCCTGCACGCGATTGCCGTGAACTCGGCCACCGCCGGGCTGCACCTGGCCCTGGAAGCGCTGGGCATCGGCCCGGGCGACGAAGTCATCACCACCACCCACACCTTCACCGCCACCGCCGAAGTCGTGCGCTATCTGGGCGCCGACGTGAAGCTGGTCGACATCGACCCGGCCACGCTGAACATCGACGTGGCCGCGGTCGAAGCCGCGATCACGCCGCGCACCAAGGCCATCATGCCGGTGCACTACGCCGGCCTGGCCGCCGACATGCCGGCGCTGCTGGCGCTGGCCCAGCGCCATGGCCTGAAGGTGGTGGAAGACGCCGCGCATGCCCTGCCCACCACGGCGGGCAGGCGGCTGGTGGGCACGCTGGCCAGCGACGCCACCGTCTTCAGCTTCTACGCCAACAAGACCATCACCACCGGCGAAGGCGGCATGCTCGTCACGCGCGACGCGGCGCTGGCGCAGCGCGCCCGCACCATGCGCCTGCACGGCATGAACCGCGACGCGTTCGACCGCTTCACCGCCAAGGTGCCGAGCTGGTACTACGAGGTGGTGGCGCCGGGCTTCAAGTACAACCTGACCGACATCGCGGCTGCACTCGGCATCCACCAGCTGCGCCGGGCGCATGGTTTCCAGCAGAAGCGCGTGGCCCTGGCCGCAGCCTACGACGAGGCCCTGGCCGGGCTGCCGCTGGTCCTGCCGCCGCGCGCGCCGGCGGGTGAACTGCACGCCTGGCACCTGTACGTGGTGCGCCTGGCCGACGGTGCCGCCATCCACCGCGACCGCTTCATCGAAAGGCTGTTCGACGCCGGCATCGGCTGCAGCGTGCACTACATCCCGCTGCACCTGCACCCCTACTGGCGCGAGCGTTATGCGCTCGAGCCCGAGGCCTTCCCGCACAGCCAGCGCGCCTACGAGCGCATGGTGAGCCTGCCGCTGTACACGCGCATGGACCTGGCCGACGTGCAGCGCGTGGCCGCCGCGGTGCGCGCGGCGCTGGCCTGATGCCTTTGATGTCCAAGCGGCTGTTCGACCTGGTCGTGGCCAGCCTGGCGCTGCTGCTGTTGTCGCCTCTGCTGTTGGCGGTGGCGCTGTGGATCAAGCTCGACTCGCCCGGGCCGGTGTTCTTCCGCCAGCAACGCGTGGGCCGGCATGGCGTGCCCTTTGCCATCCACAAGTTCCGCAGCATGCGCGTGGACGCGCCGCTGCAGGGCCCACCGCTGACGGTGGGCGCCGACCCGCGCATCACCCGCGCCGGTGCCTTCCTGCGCCGCACGCGCATCGACGAACTGCCCCAGTTCATCGACGTGCTGCGCGGCTGCATGAGCCTGGTCGGCCCGCGGCCCGAGGTGCCGCGCTACGTCGCCCACTACCCCTCAGCGCTGCGTGATCGCGTGCTGGCGGTGCGACCCGGCATCACCGACCCGGCCTCGCTCGACTTCATCGACGAAGCCATCCTGCTGGCCGCGGCCGTGGACGCCGAGCGTGAGTACATCGAACACATCCTGCCGCGCAAGCTGCAGAGCGCCGCGGCCTACGCCGAGCGCGCGACGCTGGCCACCGACCTGGGGGTGCTGGCGCGCACCGCCGTGGCCCTGTGGCGCCAGGCCTTCGGCCGCAAGACGGCCTGAAGCGCCCGTGCGATGAACGCGCCCGACGACTCATCCGCCGAATCCCCCGCCGACGGCTTCTGGCAGCGCCTGGACCTGCTGCTGGCGCGCCTGCGCGTGCAACGGCAGCCGCTGTCGCTGCTGGTCGACGCGGGCGTGGTGGCGCTTTGCTGGCACATCACCTACCTGTTCCGGCTGGGCTTCGAACGCTGGGTCTCGGCGCGGCCGGCCTACGACGGCTGGGTGCTGGCCGGGGTGGTGCTGGCCTATCTGGCCGCGCTGGTGCTGCTGCGCGTGCCGCAGAGCCTGTGGCGTTTCTCGGGCTTCGGCGAGGTGAAGCGGCTGACGCTGGCCTGTGCGCTGGCGGGCACGCTGGCGGCGCTGGTGGTGGTGTCGCTGGGGCTGAGCAAGGTGCCGCGGGCGGTGCTGGCCTTGCACCCGGTGGTCAGCCTGATGGGGCTGTGCATCGTGCGCATCGCCTACCGCATGCTCTACGAGCACATGCGCAGCCGCCTCACCGGTGGCGCCGGCGAAGTGCGGCGGGCCGTGGTCATGGGCGCTGGCGCGGCGGCGCGGCTGCTGCTGGCCAGCATCCGCGCCCAGGGCTGGGTGGTGCTGGGGCTCCTCGACGACGACCCGGCCAAGCAGGGCGGACGCATCGGCGGGGTGCCGGTGCTGGGGGCGCTGGACGCCGTCACCGAGCAGGCGAAGCGCGGGCTGGCGACGCATGTCGTCGTGGCCTTGCCCGGGGCCACGGCGGCACAGCGGCGGCGCGCGCTGGAACTGGCCAGCGGCACCGGGCTGCCGGTGCTGACGGTGCCTTCGGTGGACGAGCTGCGCACCGGTCGCAGCCGGGTCGAGCGGCTGCGCGACATCGAACCCGAAGACCTGCTGGGGCGCGAACCGGTGCAGCTGGACGAGGCCGGTCTGCTCAGCACCCTGGCCGGGCGCACGGTGCTGGTCACCGGGGCTGGCGGCAGCATCGGCAGTGAACTGTGCCGGCAGCTGGCGCAGCTGCAACTGGCCCGGCTGGTGCTGGTCGAGCTGTCGGAGTTCAATCTTTACAGCATCGAACAGGAGCTCTCGCACGACCACCCGGCCTTGCCTCTGGTGCGGCTGGTGGCCGACGTCAAGGACCTGGCGTCGATGCGCCACATCTGCCAGCGCTGGCGCCCGCATGTGGTGTTCCACGCGGCGGCCTACAAGCATGTGCCCTTGATGGAAGACGACAACGCCGCCGCGGCCTTGCGCAACAACACGCTGGGAACGCACCACGCCGCGCTGGCGGCGGCGGAGTGCGGTGCCGAACGCTTCGTGCTGATCAGCACCGACAAGGCCGTGAACCCCACCAACGTGATGGGCGCCAGCAAACGTGCGGCCGAACGGGTGGCGTCGGCCATGGCCTCCGAACACCCCGGCACGCGCTTCATGGCGGTGCGCTTCGGCAACGTCCTGGGCAGCAGCGGCAGCGTGATCCCGAAGTTCAAGGAACAGATCGCCCGCGGTGGCCCCGTCACGGTCACGCACCCGGACATCATCCGGTACTTCATGACCATCCCCGAAGCGGCGCGGCTGGTGCTGCTGGCTGCAGCCACGGGCGAGAGCGGTCAGGTGCTGGTGCTGGACATGGGCGAGCCGGTGCGCATCGTGGACCTGGCGCGCCAGCTCATCCGCCTGGCCGGGCACACGCCCGACGAGATCGAGATCCGCTTCGTGGGCCTGCGTCCCGGCGAGAAGCTGTACGAGGAACTGCTGGCCAACGCCGACAACACGCTGCCCACGCAGGTGCCGCAACTTTTCATCGCACGGCTGGGAAGGGAAGGCGAGCCCGTGGGCCCGCTGCTGGCGCTGGCGGCCAGCACCTCGGTGCTCGACGATGCAACCGTGCGCGCGGCCCTGAAGCGCGTGGTTCCCGAGTACGTGTCGCTGGCCACCGACACCGCAGGGCCTGCGCGATGAGGCTTCCAGCAGGCCTGCGCCGGTGATCGTCGGCAACCTCATCGGAGGCCTGGGCAACCAGCTGTTCCAGTACGCCTGCGCACTGGCCCTGGCCGGCCGCACGGGGCGAGCGCTGGCCTTGTCGATCGACCAGTTCGCCGGCTACGCGCTGCATCAGGGGTTCGAGTTGACGAGCGCGTTCTCGGCCGATGCACCCCTGGCTTCTCCGGCCGACTTGGCGCGGCTGCTGGGTCCGCTGCAGGGGCCCACCGCGCGCCGTTGGGTGGCGCGCGTGCTGCCTGGCCGCAGGCTGGGCGGGCGAGCCTGGTTCGAGCCTGGGGACGGCCGTTTCCTGCCGGCGCTGCTGCAGACGCCGGGGCCCGCCTATCTGCACGGCTACTGGCAGGACGAACGCTACTTCGTCGATGAGGCGGCTGCCTTGCGCCGACAGCTGCGTTTCCGCGAACCCTCGGCGCGAACCGCGGAGGGCCTGCGCCGGATGCTGGACCCGATGGCGGGCACCCCGGTCAGCGTCCACCTGCGGCGCGGCGACTACGTCAGCAACCCCAAGAATCGGCGCCTCTACGCGGCCTGCACACCGGCCTACTACGCCGCGGCGATGGACCACGTGCAGGCGCAGGAGCCGCGCGCCGTGTTCTGGGTGTTTTCCGACGACATGCCCTGGGCGCGCGAGGTGCTGGCCGACCGCGCGGCGCAGGTGGTGTTCGTCGACCACAACCGCGGCCATGACAGCTGGAACGACCTGCTGCTGATGAGCCGGTGTCGGCATCACATCATCGCCAACAGCACCTTCAGCTGGTGGGGCGCCTGGCTGGCCGAGCAGCCCGGCCAGGTGGTGATCGCGCCCCGCCTGTGGTTCAACGACGCATCACGCGGCGCCCACATCGCGCCGCAGCGCTGGCGGCGGCTGTAGGGCCGATCGGGCGGTTCTTGCCGGCCGCCGGGCAGGTGTGCTCAGCGCCGCGGGCTGCTGCGCAGCGGCCATAGCATCCAGGCGGCTGGCAGCGCCAGCGCCAGCACCACGGCAGCTACCACCGGCAGCAGGCGCGGCCCGCTGTGCTCCAGCCACAGCAGCGCGTAGCAGGCGCCGCCGGCCAGCGCGTAGACCGCCACGCGCGCCCTGCCGGTGCGCTCGGACAGCCCGAAGCGCAGGGCCGTGGCGTGCAAGACATACGCCAGCAGCAGCGACACGAAGATCAAGCCGGCCTGCAGGCTGGGGGGCTGCCCTGCAACGGCCGCATAGAGGCCGGCATAGGCACCGCCCAGGACCAGCCCCAGCGCGCCCTGCAGCACCGCGAACAGCAGCGGCGTCGACAGGCGGCGAGCTTGCGCCATGCGCTGGAGCTCGCCCGACAAGACCCAGCTGGCCAGCAGCGAGAACAGGGCCAGTGAGGCGATGAAGAGGCGGTTGCCCAGTGCCAGGTCCACCGCTGCGCCTGCCGCCAGCGGCAGCGCCAGCAGGAAGGGCGCATTCAGCACGGCGCCGTCGAACACTGAGAGCAGCAGTGATGCGGCGGTGCGCGGCGCGGACTGGCGCAGGCCGCCACAGACCGCGGGCGGGCGGCGCCGCATGCCGCGCAGGCGACCCAGCAGGATGCGCTTCAGGTACAGCGCGTGATAGGCCGCCACAGGCAACCACTGCGCCAGGAAGGCCAAGGCGCAGCCCAGCTCGCTGGCTGGCATCGCCAGCAGCATGCCTGCGCCGAGCACGCCGCCTGCAGCCGTCAGCCAGGGCAGCACCGGGGCGCGGCCGGCCACCGCACGCAGCAGGTCCAGGTCATGGGCGCAGACGACCGTCAACAGCGCGCCGACCACGGCGGCCGCGACCGCCACGTCCTGGGTGTGCAGCAAGGCCATCGTGAGCGGCGCCAGGCCCAGCGCCACCCAGCTCAGCCCGCGGGCCGGTGCCCGCAGCGCGCGCAGGCGCTGGCTGCGGGTTTCACGGCCCGTGACGCCGGCGCTGACGAGGTGGAAGGTGCGCAGGCTGGCCAGCACGAAGCCGAACGCAAAAGAGAAGAACAACACGCGCGCTGCAGCACTGGGCGGCAGGGTTGCGGCCACCTGCGCAAACACCCAGAAGGAGAGCAGGGCGCTCAGCAGCCGGGCGCACAGGGTCCAGGCCGCGGACTGGATCAGGCGCAGGGACATGGCGGTCGGCGCGTGACGACGGGTGTGTTCACGGGGGGCTGGCTCATTCCGCTTGCCGTTTGCCGCTTGCCGTTTGTCGCTCGCCGCTCGCCGCCCGGCTCAGCGATCGAAGTGGCTGGCCAGCCAGGCGCCGATGTGCGGTGCGCCCAGCCGGGGCGGCTGCGCCGGTTGCCCCAGCGCATCGACGCCGGTGTCCAGGAAGCGGTTCAAGGCCTGCCATCGCGACAGCCCCACCGGCACGGTCTGCGGCGTGCTGGGGGCGTTGGACAGGTGGATCGACTGCAGCGCCTCGCACAGGGTGGCCCGCAGCGTGACGCCACCGGCATCACGTTCATGCAGCTCCAGCACGCCGCGCGAACGTGCGCAGAGCGCGGCGTATTCGGTGAAGGACAGGCGAGGCCCGAAAACACCCGGCCACAGCCGGTGCAACCACGGGTGGCGCGAAGCCAGGCGCAGGTAGCCGCGGTGGTTGCCACGCCGCAGCCGCCGCCGCAGGCTCAGCACCCAGAGCAGCCGCTTGGGCGATGGGCTGCCGACATACACCAGGTCCAGGTCGCGCGGCGCTGCCAGGGACGCGCTGGCCTCGACCGGGGTCGGGGCCGGTGGCGTGTGCCCAAGCGTGGGTGCATAGGGTGCGCGGTAGCGAATGCCCAGGCTCGTGGCCTGGGCCGGCCAGTAGGTGGCCACGGGCAGCCGCCGGGCCCAGCCACGCACGGTTTCTTCCTGCCAGCCCAGCCGGTGTACCGGGTCCAGGAAGTAGAAGGCCAGCTGCAACGGCCGCGCCTGCAGCCGGTCCAGCACATCGGCCAGCGCCAGAGAGGGATTCAGCCAGACGACCTGGTCGCCGTCGGCCAGCCGCGCCAGCCCTGGCTGCAGCTGTGTCGGGTCCACCCGCAGCCGGCGGTTGAAGGCTCGCGCCATGCTGGCGCTCAGGCGCAGGCTGAACGGGCGGCTGAGGACATGCAGCCACTGGCAGACGCGCGCTGCAACGCCCGGCATCCGCTGCTGGCGGTAGCCGGTGTAGTGCACGCCGGCCGGCGGTTGCCCGTCTGGCCAGGCGGTCTCGGGCACCATCAGCCCGTCGTCGGCGAAGACGTGCAGTGTCAAGCTGCGCCCACGCCGGCATGCTTGCGGAACAGGAACAGCCCGCAGCCGAAGTCCAGGTGGGCCAGCTGCGCAAGGTGTGCGTCCAGCGGCCCGGCCGGGTATTCATGCAGGTCGCCGGCATCGTCCACGTGGGCGAATGCCAGCAACTGCAGGCCGTGACGACGCACCTCGTCGAGGATGTAGCGCGGATCGAAGATGCGCTGCGCATTGAATTCCACGGTCGGCCGGCCGATGGGCACACCCAGATACAGCAGTCCGTCTTCTGCCACCAGGCTGCACAGGTTGCGCAGGCCGGTCTGCCAGCCGTCGGGCGCCACCGGGTCGCCATAGCGGCCCAGGCCGAAGTGCTCCAGCGCGTGCAGGCAGGACACCGACTCGGCCGGGCGGACCGAAGGTGGCGTGGCCGCCATCAGGTCGGCCTGCTGGAAGCTGAGACCGGCGATCTTGCTGTCCAGGCTGCGGATGTCGACCACCTCCACCGTGCGAAAGCTGAGCAGGTGCGCCACGAAGCCGTCGATGCGCGAGCCGACGTCCAGGTGTCGCGTTGGCGCGCGCTGGTGGATCTGCCGCGCCGCCCACAGGTCCTGGTGGAAGTAGTGGCCCGAGGCCACGCCGCTGGTGGCATAGCGCTCCGCCAGCGTGGGCACCAGCCGAAAGGCGAACCGCGGTCCGCCGGTCATCTTCTCGCCTTGTTTCCATTTCCGGACATCGCGCAGGTAGCCCAGCAAAAAGCGCAGCGAGCGCCAGGTGCGGCGGGGGTCGAACCCCAGGGCGATGATCGCGGTGCCGATGCGGCGAGAAAAAGGAGACACGTTCAAGGGACCCGTTGAGAGCAAGACGCTGTGTCGGTGTGGCTGCCGCGCTGGCGCCGACCGGCAAAGCCCGCAAGTCTAGGCGTGCGCCGGGGTGCCGCGGCTGCTTACACTGCAGGGCATTGACCCGGAGCATTCCCATGAGCGAAGAAAACCCCGTGACCACCGAAGCTGGCGACCAGTTCGGCATCGCGGAAAACACCAGCAACAACTTCCGCGCCATCGTGCACTTCCTGGCTGAACTGCCGATCTATGCGCAGCTGCCCCTTTACCGCGTGTTCGACCTGGACCGCGCGCTGCAGCAGGGCCGCGTGATGTGCGCCCGGCGCGATGGGCAGCTGGCGGGCGTGGCGGCCTGGACCCACCTGCCCGACGAGGTGGCACTGCGCTGCATCACGCAGCGCACCATGCCCACCCGCTCCGAAGTCACGCACATGGGCGACTCGGTGCTGTTGATGGTGCTGGGCACCAGTGTCGAAGGCCTGGCCTCGCATCTGGCGCGTTCGGTCTTCACCGCCCACGCAGGCCGCATCGTGCTGTACGAGCGCGTGCAGGACAGTCCGAACCCGGAAGAGCGTTTCGTCTGGCTCGACCGCCGCGGGGTGCGCATGGGCGACGCGCTCGCGCCCGACGCGAGCATCATGCATTGAGCACGGATGGCGGGCGTTGAAGCGGCTGCTCTCGGGTTGACGCGGTCATGCGCCTAGCTGCCAGCGGGCGGTTGGCGCGCGGCTGATCGCCGCCACGGCAGGTTGTAGGCCCAGCGCGACACACCCGCTGGCATCAGCCGCAGGCCGAAGCGCAGCATCGGCACGGCATAGGCCAGGGTCAAGGGGCCGCGCAGCCGATAGATCCCACGCAGGTAGCAGGCCAGCTCCGAGCGTGCCTTGCGCAGGCCGCGGCGGCGCCAGAAGTCGGGGGCCACGCGGTACACCAGCAGCGGCTCGGGCAGGTTGTCGAAGCGCAGCCCCAGGCTGGCGCAGCGGAACCACAGGGCGACGTCCTCGTTCGTGCCCTTCACCGGGTAGCCGCCCGCCAGCTTGAGCACACGCGCGCGCATGCACACCGTAGGGTGGGCCACCGGCACGCGCCAATGCATGCGCTGCAGCGCCTCGGCCGGGTTGGCGGCGAAGCGCACCACGCGGGTGCTGCCGCTGGCTTCGTCGTGTTCTGTGATGGCCGTGCCCAGGATGTCGATGTCCGGGTGGCGGTGCAGGTAGTCCAGCTGCGCGCCGTAGCGCTGCGGCAGGGCCAGGTCGTCGGCGTCCATCCGGAAGACGAAATCCTCGCCCTGCAGCTGGACGATCAGCGCGTTGAGCATGCGCGCCAGGCCCTGGTTGTGCGCGCTGCGGTGCACGCGGAAGACCTTGGGCTCGGCCGCCGCCACGGCAGCCGCCAGCGCGGGCGGCAAGGGGCCGTCGACGCCGAGGTACACGCGCGACACCACCCCCGCGGGCAGCTGCTGGTCCAGCACCGACTGCAGGGCCGCGGTGAAGGCGGTCGGGTCGTCGCGCCCGTACACCGACATGAGCGTGGCGACGACCGAGGGGCCGGCCTCGGCGGGGCTCACAGGGCCTCGATGGCACCGGCGCCGAGCACGGTCTCGACGATGACGCGTGCCTGGTCGATCAGCACCAGCAGGCAGAACAGGCCCAGCCGAAGATTCAGTTCGCCTCGCAATGCCAGCACCAGGAGGCTCACCGACAGCAGCATGTTCATCACCCGCGCCGCGCCCGACACCACGATGGCGGGCATGCCCACCCCCAGCAGCAGCAGGGCGGTGACGTAGATGGCCGGCAGCATCACCAGCGTCACCATGCCCAGCACCGGCCTCAGGTTGCCGGGCAGCTGGCCGCGTTGATACAGCGAACGCACCCGCCCGGCCAGGGTCCACACGCCCAGGCCATAGAGCCCCCAGTAGGCCCACTTTGCGGCCGAGACGCTGGCCTCGTCTGCGGCCAGCAGTCCATACCAGTCGTCGACCAGCGCCCGCCCCGCGGGCGTGGCCAGGCTCAGGGTCGACAGCACCCCCGTGCCCGCCACTGCCAGCATGCCCAGGCTGAGCAGCAGCCACAGCTCCAGCCGAACCGCACCGGCGCAGACATGGCGAACGGCCAGCCCAGCCAACAGCGCCAGCAGCAGCACCAGGGTGCCGGAGTGCAGGGCCGCGCCCGCGACGAACAGCGCCACCGCGGGCAGCACGCTGGCGCGTTCCGCGGCGACCGTGCGGTCGCCGCTGCCGGGCTGCGCCCTGTTCAGCAGGACCAGCCCGAGCAGCACCAGGGTCAGCGCCAGCCCTTCGCGGATCTGGATCGTGAAGCGCGGTGCGACGAACGGCAACAGACCCAGCAAGAGCAGCGGCCAGCGGTGACCCTGGCCGCCGGCCGGCACATGGCGCCCGCGCAGTAGCAAATAGGTGAAGACCGCGAAGTACCCGGCCACGACGAAGCGGAAGGCGTCGTAGCCGTCCGGCCCCAGCAGGGTGGACATCGTACCCATCAGCAGCAGGAACAGCGGGTCGCGGCCCTGCTCGGCCAGCCAGGCCCCAGCGTCCTGGTAGATCGCGGCGTAGCCCAGCCAGTCGGGGTTCAGCTCGTCCTGCAGCCAGGCCATGAGGCCCAGCACCAGGCCCACACCCAGCAGGGCCGCGCCCGGCCCGGCTGCCCTGTGCAGGGGGGCCTGCGCCATGGGCGGTTCAGGCGCCGCGCCAGATGGCGCGCAGCCGTGCGGCACTGGCCGCGGTTTCAGGCGCGGTCTGCGCCAGGTGCCAGGCATGGCGGATGACCATGCCCACCAGCAGCAGCAGCAGCGCCGCGCCGGCGCTGGCCAGCGCCACCCGCAGGCGCCGCGGCTTGCTCTTCTTCTCTGGCGGCGTGGCGTTGTCCACCACCTGGATCAGCGCGCCTTCGCGGCTTTCGTCCAAACGCGCCAGCTCGAATTGCCGTGCGAGCAGTTCGAACAAGGTTTCCTGGTACTTGAACTCGCGGTAGCGACCGATGTAGTCGCCCTGACCGGCGGCGTTGTCGCTGGCTTCCAGCCGGGCGAGTTCACCGCGCAGCGAGCCCAGTACGGCCATCTGCTGCGCGATTTCGGGTGCGCTGTCGGTGAGCGTGCGGCGCAGGATCTGCAAGCGCACTTCGCCGGCACTGAGCTCGGCCTTCAGCCTTGCATAGCCTTCGGCCACAGCCTTGGGCTCCGCGCGCAGCGCGCTGGCGTTGAAACCACTGGCCTGCAAGGACTGCTGGGCCTGTGCGAGCAGCTTGCGCGTCTGCTGCATCTGGCCTTCGAAGAAGGCCCGGCGCTGCTGGGCCTCGGTCAGCGCCAGCTGCGACGACAGGTTGCGCAGTTCCTCGACATGGCGATTGGCCAGCGCCGCGGCGCGCGCCGGGTCGGTGTCGTCCACCTCGACGCTGATCAGCCCGTCCTTCTTGCCGATGCCGATGCGAACGTTCTTCGCCAGCTCTTCGCGCGTGTCGCTGCGGTACTTCTCGCCATACACCTGCATCAGCTTGAAGTCGTCGATGAGCTTGTCGGTGATGGTGGCGCTGTGCATCAGGGCCACGTACTGGTCGGCCGGTGTGCGCAGGCTGGTGCCTGCGCCCACCAGGCCCGACAGCGCACCCAGCGAAGCCAGCGCCGCCGTGGCCGCGCTCTGCGCCTGCTGCGGCGGCACGAAGGTGGTGCGCGCCGTGAACACCGGCGTGATGGCGTAGGTGACGCCCAGGGCCAGCGAGGCCGCCAGCAGCGGCCCCAGCAGCAGCAGCCAGCGGTGGCGCGCCAGCAGCAGGACCAGGTCCACCCAGTTCGGGCCGCCTTCGGCGACCGGTGTTTCCTGAACGGCGCTCACGTCAGTTCCTGAAGGTGGCCACCGCGGCCAGGCCGATGCCCAGCTGGTAGATGATCTGCGTCCAGTCCTTGGCGCTCTGCACGAAGGTGGTCTTGTTGATTTCCTCAGGCACGAAGATGGTGTCGCCGGGCATGGCTGGAATGCCTTTCAGTTCACCGCTGCGCCAGAAGCTGCTGCTCTGCAGGCCGCTGACGACGCTGCCATTGGCGCGGATGACGAAGGCACTTTCGGTGTCGGCGCCGCGGGTGGGGCCACCGGCCAGGCGCAGATAGTCCTCGACCATGCGGCCCTCGTTGAACAGGTAGCTGCCACCGTTGAAGACGCTGCCGAAGACGCCGATGGTGGTGGCGCGCGGCGGGATGTAGAGGCGGTCGCCGTCCTCCAGGGCCAGGTCGGGCAGCTCAGGCTGGCCCGGTTGCATCTGCAGCACCACGCGCCCGGTGGGCTTGACCGCGCGCAGCCGTTCGATCAGGCGCCCGGAAGCGCTGCCCCGCGCCGTGGCAGCGGCGGCTTCGTCGGCGTTGGACGTGCGCTGCGTGGTTGCCGAGCGCGTGAACTCCGTCTCCAGGTCGCGCAGCGCACGTTCGTAGTTGTCCTGCTGCGTCACGCGCACGCTCTCGCGGCTGAACTCGGCACCGAACAGGAAGGCGGCCGTGGTCAGCCCGCCCGCCGCACGCATGGCGTCGGCGATCGAGCTGTTCGGGGGCAGCACGTATTCGCCCGGGCGCTGCACTTCGCCATCGACGCGCACGCGCTTGTTCTGGCGCTGGATGGGCAGGCTCGCGTCCACGGCGCTGAAGGCCCGCATCACGTCGCCATGGGTCAGGGTCGTGCCCTCGCTGGCGGGCAGGGCGATCTCGCGGATGCGCACGTCTCTGCGGTCGCCCAGGCGCTCCAGCGTCAGCCGGCTGCGGTCGGCCAGGGCAGAAAAGCCGCCGGCCATGGCCACCACGTCCTGGATGGTCTCGCCGGTCTTGATCTCGAAGATCGCCGGCTGGTTGATGCTGCCGATCAGCGCGACTTGCGGACCCACCGGCCCGACCTGGATGACGTCGTCGGGCTGCAGCACGCGGTCGGCGCTGCGGTCGCCCTTGAGCAGGAAGTCGTAGAGATCGAAGCTGGCCAGCACCTTGCCCTCGCGCCGCAGCGTGACGTTGCGGAAGCTGCCCGCAGGGCTGGGGCCGCCGGCCTGGGTGAGTGCCGCGGTCAGGGTCGACAGGCTGGTGAGGCTGTAGGACCCGGGCCGCGCCACATAGCCGGTGACGAACACTCGCAGGCCGCGCAGCCGCCCCAGCGAAGCGCTCAGCTCGAAGTTGCGGAACACCTGGGCCACGCGCTTGGAGATCGTGTCCGACAGATCGGCATAGCGCACGCCCGAGACGAAGATCGGCCCGACGCGCGGGATCGCGATCCTGCCGCTGCGGTCGACCACCGCCCGCACTTCGGCGTCGACCGACCCCCAGAGCGTGACCAGGATCTCATCGCCGGGCTTGATCAGGTAGTCCGGCGGGACGAGCGGGTTGTCCTCGGCGGCACTGGCGTCGTCGGCGCGGTTCAGGAAATCGACGCCGAAACGGCGGATCCGGGGCACGCGGGTATCGTTCTGCCCGGCCTGGGCTTCACCGTCGTTGCGCAGGGAGCGGCCCATGCCCGAGCTCGGGTCGAGCAGCTTCTGCACATAGCGCTCGAACTCGCCGGGGGGGGCCTCAGGGGAGGGCAGGGGTGTGACGGGTTGCAGCGGCACATAGCCTGGCGCATAGAAGCCAGGGGCGGCGGGCTGGGATGTGTTGCCGCCGGTTCCCGTGGCTGGCGCCTGGGCAGCCGGCAGGGCCGGGCGCAGGCGCACCGGTCCGCTGGGGCTGACGCTGACTTCAGGGTTGCCGGTGGGGGCGGTCTGGGCCTGCGCCGCAGGCAGTCCCAGGCTCAGCGCCAGCAGCAGCGCGAGGGCCCGGCGCAGATGGAGATTGAAAGTCGGCATTCGAAAGAGAAGGGGCGGGCGGGCGGTGATCGCAGCGGCGCAGTGTAGCGGCGGCCCGTGCGCCGCCCGCAGGCCCCCATCGGGGCGCGCAGGGAGCCGAACGGGCCATGCCTACAATCTACAAATGGTCATGTTGCTTACTTGTTCACTGGCTCTACTGGCGTCGCTGGCTGTCACGGCCTGGGTCGTGCGCATCGGCAGCAACGAGCCGGGGCGCATGGCCGACACCGATTTCTCGGGACCGCAGAAGTTTCACGAAAGGCCGGTGCCGCGCATCGGCGGCCTGGGCATTGCGGCCGGCCTCTGGCTGGCGGCCGGGGGCCTGTGGCTGCAAGATCCGAAGGGCCTGGGCACGCCCGCGCTGTTGCTCCTGGCCTGCGGCCTGCCGGCTTTCTTGGCCGGGCTGGCGGAAGACGTGACCAAGCAGGTCAGCCCAGCGCAGCGATTGTTCGCCACGGCCTTGTCGGCCGGCCTGGCCATCTTCGTGCTGAACAACGCCATCACCCGCACCGACCTGCCTGGGCTGGACCTGCTCATCGTCTATGCGCCTTTCGCAGCCGTGCTCACGGTCTTTGCGGTGGCGGGCGTGGCCAATGCCATCAACCTGATCGACGGCTTCAACGGCCTGGCGTCAACCTGCGTGGCCATCATGCTGGCGGGGCTGGCCGCGGTGGCCTGGCGTGTGGACGACATGCTGGTGCTGGCGCTGGCGCTGGCCGGCGTGGGCGCCGTGCTGGGTTTCCTGGTCTGGAATTTCCCGCGCGGGCTGGTGTTCCTGGGTGACGGCGGGGCCTACTTCCTGGGCTTCTATCTGGCGCAGCTGGCCTTGCTGCTGCTGGCCCGCAACCCGGCGGTGTCGCCGCTGTTCCCATTGTTGCTGGTCATCTACCCGATCTTCGAGACCGTGTTCAGCATGTACCGGCGCAAGGTCCTGAAAGGTCGGCCCATCGGTCAGCCCGACGGCGCACATCTGCACAGCCTGATTTTCAGGCGCTTCCTGCGCAGTGATTTTGCAAACCTCGACATCGAAGAACGCACGCGCCGCAATTCGATGACTTCGCCCTATCTGTGGCTGCTGTCGGTGATGTCGGTGGTGCCGGCGGTGGTGTTCTGGGACAGCTCGGGCTGGTTGATGGCGGGCGTGGTGCTGTTTGGTTTCAGCTACCTCGTGCTCTATTGGCGCATCGTGCGGTTTCGCGGGCCGCGCTGGATGGCGCTTCGCAGCGCGGCGCGCTGAGCGGCACGCGATCGGTCGCCTACTTGGTCGGCGCCACCTTGCCGTCGGCCGCCTGCTGCAGCTGATCGGGTTGGTGAACCGTCAGCAGGTCGCCCGTTCGCGTGATGACCTTCATGCCCTGCAGGAACTGAAGCGTCCGGGTCACCGTTTCCCGGCTCGTGTTCACCATGATGGCGATCTCCTGGTGCGTGGGCGGCGTAGCAATCTCCACCCCGCCGTCCTTCCCGTGTCGGGCCAGCAGAAGCAATTGCGCGCAGACCCGCTGGAATGAACTCGGCAAGGCCAGCAGCGCCCGATGCCCGGCGGCGCGCCGCATGCGGTCGGCCAGCCGGGTCGCCACCGCCTCTGCTCCGCGCGGTGTGGAAAACATCAGATCACGCGCCAGGTCGCGGCCCAGGAAAGTCACCCGCGAAGGTGCCACGGCAATCACGTATTCCGGGGCGGGTTTGCCGTCGATCACCGACAGCTCTCCGAAAAAGTCGCCTTCGGTGATGAAGTCAGCACCAACTTCCTTGCCATCCAGCGTGAAGTTGACGGTCTGCAACCGGCCTTCGATGAGGAATCCGAGCCCGGCGTCCGACTCGCCGCGACGGACGATGACCTCACGGCGCTCCACCCGGCGCTCGGTCATCGTCTGGGCCACCTGGGCCAGTTTATCGACCGGCAGTTGCTCGAAGAGCCGCAGGCCTTGAAGGATCGGTATCAGAATGGTCATGGGGCGGCGGAACTGTGCCCGTCGGCAAACGCCGTCGTTGTGACGCACAACACACCGGCTTGTCGAAACCCGGTGCAAGATGCATTGTGAGGGTGGGTTGCCCCGCCTTCCCGCGCTGTCTGTTGGAGATGACCATGATTGTTCGGCCCTTGTTGAATGCCCTGCCGGCGTCGGTTGCCGTGGTGGCGGCTCTTGCGGCGGCCCTGTCTCTTCCGGCCGCTGCCAGCGACGGCGCCGAGGTGGGGCATGTCAGCCTGCTGATCGGGCAGGCCAAGGTGTACCGCCCGGACGGCTCCCACCAACTGCTGCAGCGCGGCAGCCAGGTCCGCGTGGGCGACCGCATCGAGACATCCGTTAATGGCCACGTGCACATGCGTTTCGTGGACAACGCCGCAGTCAGCGTCAGGCCGCAGAGCAGCCTGGAGGTGCAGGCCTACCACTACAACCCCGACCGCCCCGAGCTCAGCGAAGTCCGGCTTCGCGTCGACAAGGGTGTGACCCGCTCCATTTCAGGGGCGGCCACCGACGTCGACAAGAGCCGCTTCAGACTGAACACGCCGCTGGCGGCCATCGGTGTCCGCGGCACCGACTTCATCGTCCAGACCGACGCCCTGGGCGTCCGGGCCACCGTCTCCGACGGCGCCATCGTGGTCGCGGCGCTGGGCGACGGCTGCACTGCAGCAGGGCTGGGCCCCTGTGCCGGTGCGCAAGTGCTGTCCACCGAGATGAGCGGCCTGATGGCCGAAATCCGCCAGGGCGAAACCAGCACGCGGCTGGTTCCCGCCGTCGACCTGTCGGTGGCCCAGGCCGGAACGCGCAAGGACGCCGACAGCACCGCACCGGCGCTGCAGATGGCGCAGGTGCGGGCGTCCGGTCTTGCGGCGGCCAAGCCGACCAGTCTGGAAGTGGAACGTGGCAACGACACGGCGGCAGCCGAATTGCTGACCCTGGCGGCCGTTCGGGTTCCCAACCTGAACCGCCCCAGTGAGCTCGGCGACCAGCTCATCTGGGGGCGCTGGGGCGTGATGCCCGATGAGAGCGACAAGCTCAGCGTCCCATTCGCGCTGGCGCGGTTGGGGCGCCATGTGACGGTGGCCGACGATGGCGCCGGTCTGTTCCGTGCCGACCAAAGCGTGCCCGGCCAGATTTTTTCCTCATCACTCCAAGGCACGGTCCAGTTCAGCCTGAACCGCGCGTCGGCCTCGTTCGAGCAGGGCGACCTTGTGCAGGCGGCCGTGATCAGCGCCAGCAACCTCACCGTCGACTTCACGCGCCGCACCTTCGCCACCGGGCTGAATCTCACCTCGGCCGGGGGTTTGCAAGGCGAACTCCGCGTGGCCGGCGGCATTCGGCCCGACGGCATCTTCACGGTGCGCGACAACAGCCAGTTCGTCTCGGGCGCCTTGTCGCTGGACGGCAAGGAAGCGGGTTATCTCTTCGAGCGCCAGACCGACGGCGGGGTGTTCCGCGGCCGGACGCTCTGGGGCCGGTGACGCCCCCTCGGCCGTTTCACCACTGACGCCCGCGGGTCCACACGATGCAGCTATGGCGCAAGCACCCGAGCCTGTTGCGGATGGCCGCGCTCGTGGTCTCGGCGCTGGCGGCCGTGTTGCCGGCCCTGTGGGCCCCTGCAGGGGTGGCAGGCGTCGAGGACCTCGTCAGCGACGCCACCTGGCGCTGGGGTTCGAGCAGTCGGACCGAAAAGCGCATCGTGCTCGTCGACATCGACGAAAAGAGCCTGCGCTCGGTCGGCCCCTGGCCCTGGCCACGGTCCACGGTGGCCGAGCTGTCTGCCCGCCTTTCGGCGGCCGGCGCTGCTGTCCAGGCCTACGACATCACGTTTTCCGACCCCCGTGCCGGCGACGACGCCCTGGTGGCTGCATGGACGGCAGCATCGGCACCCGTGGTGGCGGCCCAGCTCTTTGCCATCGAGTCGGGCGCTGCCTCGAGCACGGGTGTCGTGTCGGGCGCAGTCAGGGCCTCCGGCTGCCCGTCCTTTGCGCCCTCGGCCTTCGGTTCCTACGGTCTCGCCCCTGAACTGCTTGCAGCGCAGCCGACGCTGGGCCACATCACACCGCGCGTCGACGACGACGGCGTCATCCGGCACGTGCCGGCGCTGATCTGCCACCAGGGGCAGGCCTATCCCACCCTGGCACTGAGCACGCTGTGGCGGCTGGCGCAACCCGCCGCCACGCCGGCTACGGGACGCAACGCGCCCGATTGGGAATGGCACGTGGCGGGTTCCGGAACGGCCAGTCCTTTCCCGGCCGGCCTGGCCCCCGCGGCCTGGCTCAGTTCTCCGAGCCTGCCTGGCGTGACGGTTCCGCTGGACGCGCAGGGCAACATCCGTGTGCCTTATGCGCTCAAGCGCGAAGCCTTCCTCGCCATTTCTGCCGTCGACGTGCTGCGCGGAACGGCCGACTCGTCGATGCTGCAGGGTGCGGTGGCCCTCGTGGGGGCGACAGCCTTCGGCATGGGCGACACCGTGGCCACCCCGCATGGCGCCGTTGCCTCCGGGCTCGAAGTCCACACGCAAACTTTGGTGGGGCTGCTCGACAGCCGTTCGGCCTACACGCCCGCGCTGTGGCCGCAGTTCCAGCTGGTCCTGATGGCCCTGCTGGGCTTGACTCTGCTCGCCCTGGCCAGCCGCAAGAAGGGTGTTCCGGCCAAGAGGCTGCCGCTGGTCGGGCTGCTGCTGTCGGGCGGCATCGTCGCCTTGGCAGGGGTGGCCTTGCTCAAGGCGGGCCTGTGGCTGCCCTGGCTGCCGCTCGCGTCGTTCGTGTTCCTGGCGTCCATCAGCCTGGCCACCGTCGAACATGCCTTGACACGGGCCCAGCGCGAGCGCCTCTCGGCCCATCTGGGCGCCTACCTGCCGGAGCCCGTGGCCACGCGCCTGATGGCCACCGAGCCCAGTGGTCAGTTGCAGCTGGAAGCCCGAACGGTCAGCGTGCTGGTGGCCGACATCCGCAACTTCACCGCCCTGGCCACCCACGGCCAACCCGACGAAGTGGCCGCCCTGCTGCATGCGTTTTGCTGCCAGGCCGTGGACGTGGTCGAGCGTCATGGCGGCGTGGTGGAGAATGTCGTCGGCGATTCCATTCTCGCAGTCTGGTCGGCACCTGCCGGCTCAGAGCAGCGGCATGCCCGGCACGCGCTGGCGGCGGCCCAGGAACTGGTGCGCAGCACGCGCCAGTTGTTGGCCAGCCGCAAGCCGGTGGCCGAGCACAGCCTGGTGCAGCCCCTGGCGCTGGGCATCGGACTCGAGACCGGGGTCGCCATCGTCGGGTCGTTCGGGCCGGCGCGCCGACGCGCGCATGCGGCCCTGGGCGAACCCGTGAGCGTGGCCCACCGAATCCAGCAGATGACCGCCGACCTCTCCATGCCCATCATCGTTGGCCCGCAATTGGCGGCACTGCTCGAAGCCGAATCCACCGAGCCGCTGGGTGAATATCTGCTCGAAGGCCTGGCCAAGCACTACCGGCTGTTCGCGCCGGTGGGCTGGTCCGATCTGATCGCCGTCGACTCACACTGGGCCAGCGCCGCGGCGGGCACCACCGACAAGCAAGCCGAGTCCACCGAATGGTCGCGATGGGGCACCCCGAAAAGCCCCGCATGGCCGCCTTCCACCCACCCCCGACAGCAACAGGTTCTCGGGCGCCGAGGCGCGTGAATCGGCGTTCCTGCCGGGGCGGTGCCATGCGCTGGCGCCGGCCTTCGACGGCGTTGGCGGCTGCCGCTGCAACGTTCATCTTCGGGATGGGGCCATTGCTCGTTCACGCCGAGACGCCTTCCGGGGTTTCGCGTCCTGCTGAAAACCTGGACAGCAGCACCGAATGTTCCCGCATGACGCCGGCCGTGTGGCCCGTCAACACCGCCACGCGGCGCCTGCACATCGCCAAGATGCGGCTGGGCCTGCGCACCTGCATCGGCGCCGCCGACTTTCTCGCCACCTTCGGCGGCATGCTGCTCGAAGAGGGTGATCCCGTGGAGGCCCTCACCTGGCTTGAACGCGCCCTGCTGCTGGACCCGGGCAACCTGGGTGCGCAAGCCGACTTCGCCCTGGCGCTCGATGCCACGGGCGAACCCGATGCCTTGCGCGCCTTGGCGGCTCGGCTGCTGGCTCGAAACGACGTGCCCGCCAGATTGCGTGCGAAGCTGAGCCCGCCCGACGAGGCCCTGCGTTACCAGTTGCCCCCAGCCCGCTTCGGCCTGCAGCTGCCGCAGCGCCAAACCTGGGGCGTGCAGGGCGAATTCGGCCTGCAGCTGGGTCACGAAAACAACCTGGACCGTTCACCCCGCCTGACCGAGCTGACCCTGACGATTCCAGAAGGCCCGCTGGTCCTGCCCGTCGTCAGCGTTCCCCGCAAGGGGACCGCCAGCCTGGCGTCCGCCGCATTGCAGCTGGCCTACGCGCCCGCTGCGGGCGTGGTGCTGCGGTCGGGCCTGAACATGAACGCCCGCCGTTCGCTGTCGGAGCCAGAAACCGATTGGCGTTATGTGCAACTGGCACAGCAGGTGGCGGTGGGCAACCGCGAATGGACCGGGCAGGCCGAAGCCAGCACCTCCTGGGTGGGCGGCCCCTTGAACGAGCCTTACAGGCTGGTGCGGCTGACGGCTTCGGTCGATCGCGCCAGCCAGGATTGCCGGGGACGGTTGGCCTACGCCCACGAACAGCGAGAGCAATCGCTCAGCACCTCGCTAGACGCCACGACAGGCATCTGGGCCATTGATGTGCGGTGCGCGCTGCCTTTTGCGCCGGGCTGGGCGTTGTCGGGGGCCTACAACCAGGGTCAGGATCGCCCTGAATCGCCAGAGCGACCGGGGGGATTGCAGCGTTTGCAGGGCACCGGCCTGCGCCTGGCCGGCCCCGTGGCGGGCCGAACGCAGCTGGACATCGGCATGCGCGTCAACCGCGTGCGGGATGAAACCGGATTCAGCCCGCTGCTGGAACAGAATGCCGTTCGCTGGCTGCGCCTGCAGCAGTTCAGCGTCGAACTTTTGCATCCGCTGGACGACCTGGGGTGGGCCGGCCTGGCGGCCACCCTGCAGTGGCAGCAGGTGCAGCAGGAGAGCAATCTCAAGTTGTTCAGCTACAGAGCCGACAGCGTCTACGCGGGTCTGCGCTGGGCGTGGTGACTTCCTGCACGGTTCGTTGCGAGTTCGCAACGCATGCAGCATATTCTCTGCGTTCCACCCCCCACAACCGAGCGGGGAACGCCGTTACACGATGCCATAATCGCGCGGCGCAAAGGTGGGGTACAGGGTTTGTATTCGCTGTTCAGAACCAGCCCACTCTTGTGATCGGCATCACATCGACACCCCGCCGGCCACGAGACACTCCACCCAGACGATCCAGCCTTGCACTTCATTCGATTCAGCGCCAACGAACGCGGGCCCTGAGTCGAGTGTGAGCAAGACAGAGGTCAGTCACATTCGATTTCTTTGCAAAGAAATCTGCATCCGTCAGGTAACTATCTAGGAGCTTCATAAATGGCATTTATCAATACCGTAGTCGCACGCGCCGCAGCAGGGATCTGGGGTCTGAAGCTGGGCTACGCCACGACGCAAGCCGTGCTGGGTCAGTTCAACGCCAACGGTGGCAACCTCGACGCCATCATCAACAACGCGTTCAACATCAGCTACAACGGCGTCAGCAACGCTGCCGTCGCAGCGGTCGTCGTGGGCAACCTGGGCCTGACCGGTGCAGCCGCCACCGAAGCCAACGCCTACCTCGTGGCGCAAATGAACGCCGTGCCCGCTACGCAGCGCGGCGCCGTTCTGACCAACGCCCTGAACCTGTTCTCGGGCTTGGGCACAAACGCCGCCTTCGGCGCCGCCGCCAACGACTTCAACGCCAAGGTTGCTGCCGCTGCCGCCTATTCGGGCACGGTGGGCACGCCTGACGCCGCCCTGGGCAACCTGCCTTCGGCCACCAGCTTCTTCATGTTGACCTCGCAGGACAACATCACGGCGACGGCTGGCAACGACACCATCAACGCCTACATCTTCGACAACGGCAACACGCTGCAGAGCGGTGACTTCGTCGACGGCGGCGCCGGTTCGGACATGCTGTATGCCGACATGGGCAGCTCGGCCGCCTTCTCGGTGACCCCGATCACCCGCAACGTTGAAAGCTTCGCCGTGCGCGCCCAGGCACGCCCGAACGAGTCTGGCGACAACAACGTTGCTGCTGCTGGTCGCGTCAACATCGACGCAGAGCGCATGAGCGGTGTCAACCGTTTCGAGTCGAACAACAGCCGTGCCGACTTGATCATTGAAGACGTCCGTATCGGCGCTTCGCAGATCACCCGCGACGTCACCATCGCTTTCGTGCAAAGCGACCCGGGCAACGTCGACTTCGGCGTCTACTTCGACCAGGCCTCGCTGCGTGCCAACAGCAACAGCAGCTCGTCGCTGACCCTGCAAGTGATCGACGTCCGCGCAGCCAGCGTGGCCGCCACGCAGGCCACCCCGCTGCTCGACTCGCCGTACGACGGCATCAGCTTCTCGCTGAATGGCCAGCTGGTCTTCCTGAGCAGCCCTGCCATCGGCAATGCCCTGACCTACCCGGCGCTGATTGCCGCCATCCAGGCGCAGCTGGCGCTGAACGTGCTGACCGCAGGCGTGGTCACCGCTTCTGCCGGCCCGACGTTCACGGTGAACGACTCGCAAACGGGTCTGCCGGCCACGGGCACGTCGATCATCCTGTCGGCGAACAACGCCGTCTTCGGCATCGGTAACTACATTGCTTCGCAAGGTGTTCCGGCCAACTCGAACCTGTTCACGCAGCAGCTGGCCGGCACGTCGAACACGAACGACCTGGTCACCAGCACCATCATCCTTGACGATGTGGGTCGTGGCAGCAACGGTGGCGACCTCGTCATCGGCGGCCTGTCCATCGGTGACACTTCCGATTCACGCGGCGTTGACCGCTTTGAAATCACGGTCGAGCGCACCAGCCGCCTGCAGAACATCGATTCGACAAACAACTTCCTGAAGGAAGTTGTTCTGAAGAACGGTACCGTTGGCGGCAACGTGTCGGTCATCGGCAACGTCACCACGAACGGTACACCGGCAGGCGCCATTGGTGCCGGCAACGGCCAGGCCAACGCCCTGCCTGGCGCGGTTGGTCAGCACGACGACTTCGGATTCAACGACGTTCGCCTGATCGACGCATCGGCCATGCGCGGCACTGTGACGTTCGACGCTGCCATCACGGCCGCCTCGTTCGGCAAGTACGTGCGCACCACCGACACGCAAGCCAACCCGGCCGGTGACAACACGTCGACGCCTGGCCAGACCACGCAAGTGGCTGACTTCATCTACACCGGCGGCTCGAACAGTGACCGCATGACCGTGGTGATCGACGCTGGCATCGCTGGCAGCCGCAACACCATCATGTCTGGCCGTGAAGACTTCACATTCAACCTGGCCGGTGGTGCTGGTAACGACGAAATCCTGGTTGCCGTCGGTACCCCGGGTGTCGCCCTGGTTGTGCCTCCCGCAGTGCAGCCTGGCGTTCTGCCTGCTGCTGCCACCGCTCCTGGCGCGACCCCGCTGACGGGTGGTTTCCAGAATTGGTATCAAAACCAGAAGCTGAACGCGAACATCCGCATCGACGGCGGCGACGGCAACGACACCATCCGCACGCCGGGTGCTGGCGACAAGATCATCGCTGGCGGCACGGGCACGGACACGATCTACGTCGACAACACGGGTCGTCAGACGTACAACCAGGGTTCCGAGAACGACGCAGGTCGCGTTTACTCGACCGCTGCACTGGCCGAGTTGGCTGCTGCTACCACGGCTCGCCTGAATGCCAATGCCACGAGCGCTGCTACGTTGTTGGGCGATATCGGTGACCTCGACACCCTGAACCTCGCGACTCCCGTCAGCTTCAACGATCCGACGGCGCCCGCCGCTCTGAACCCAGCGCTCCCGACTAAGGCGAACCTGGAAACTGCGATCCTTGCTGCTTACACAGCGCAAGCGATCACGGCGGATCAAGTTGTCGCTTTGATCAACGCCTATGGCACACGTCAGGCCGGCACGGTCGTTGCACCCTCGACGACGGTGGGTACCGCAGCGGGCTTCACCTTCGGTGCGGCTCCTGTGTCTCCGACGTTCACGTTGGCGGAAGCTGGTCAGTTCGCCGCAGGGAACACGCTGCTCGACACCTACATCAGCGCCACGCGGGCAGCAGCCACGGCTGCCACTGCAGCGGACGCGTCTGTGGCGACCAACAACGCCCTGCTGAATGCAACGCAACTGGCTGTAGTGAACGCCAGCGAAGTAGTGAACCGTGTTGCTGACGGTTTCGGCAGCCCTGCCGGCACAGCGGCGATCTTGGCTGGACTGAACGCCCTGAACGGCAGCTTGGTCATCGGTGCGACTGCCGCAGCTCTGACCGCTGCGCTAAACGCGTCGGTCGCGAACGGCTCGCGGACGTTGGCCGAAGCTCAGGCGCTTGAAACAGCCTACGGTGGCGCAGGTGGCATCGTTGATAACGCAACTGAGTTGGCTGCCATTCAAGCCATCTTGGTGCCGGCGATCAATACCGCTACCAACAACAACACGACTGCCACCGCGACCCTGGCTGCTGCTGTGACGGCTGACAATGCCGCCATCCGCACTGCTGCTGGCATCGTCGGTGCAGAACCCGTTGAGGCAATCGGTTCGGCAGTTCCCGGCGACTCTGTCGGGCGCATCGAGACGGCTGCAGCGGCAACCGCGGCTGCGAACGCAGTGACGGCCTTTACCTCCGCCGTAGGCGCAGGTACGTTGACCACCGAAACCGCCAAGCAGGCTGGTCTGGCAGCGCTGAAGACGGCTCTGGCAGTCGGCATCACCGACCTCCAGGCTCAGATTCTTGTTGCCAATGCGCTGTCGTCGAACTTCATCACCGGTGGTGAGAGCACCGCGCTCTTGACCATCATCAACGCGGCACCTGGCGTGTTGACGGCCGTTGAAAAGGTGGGCGCTGGCTTGGCTCCTACCGCCACGAGCGGTTTGGATCTGGTGGTCACGGCAGCCCAAGTTCCGACCGACACCGCAGTTGCGACCGCTCAAGCCAACTTGGCCACGCTGCAAGCCATCGCCACGGCGACGGCATTCGCACGTGACCAGGCGGCTGCCGCGGCTTTGAATTTCGCCGGTGTGGCGAGCCCGACCGAGTCCAACGCTGTTTGGGTGCTGAACACTTCCAACCAGCAGGCCGTCACCACGACCCCGGGTGCCGGTTATGTCCTGGCAGTCAATGACGAGCGCAACATCTTCGACCTGCGTTCTGATGTCAACGACTCCTACAACCTGTCTGGCACCCGCCTGACGGTGACGTACAAGGACCTGACTTCGACGGTGACAGTTCCGAGCACGAACTTCCGCACGTCGGATCTGCAGATCAACCAAGCCATCAAGGACGCCATTAACAATAACGCGGTGCTGAATAAGCTCATCGTTGCGGCCGATGGGCCCGCGAACAGCCTGATCATCACCTCGCTGATCGACGGTGCCCAGGCACTGACGAACTTCGCAGTCACCATCGCTGTTCCGGTGACGGGAGCGCTGTCGCCGGCCGACATCGCCGCAGCTGCCACAGCTTACGGTGTGGCAAGCAACGAGGGCGCTGTTTTGGCTGCGATGGCAACGGCGAAGGCCGCGTTCGACACCAAGGGCGATTACATCGACCAATGGGCGGAAACGGGTGCCGTGGGTGGCAACAGCAACATCTTCGGCGCCAACAGCGTGACGACCAGCGACAGCACGATCACGGGCGGCGCTGACAACGACGTGATCGTTCTGGGCACGACGACGGGTCCGGAAGCCCTGCTGTCGAGCAATGACACGGTAGTGTTCGGTTCGGCCTTCGGCAACGACACGGTGGTCTACTTCCGTGCTGGCGCTTTGGCAACGGGTGGCGACGTGCTGAACTTCGCTGCGCTGGGTGGTACGACGCTTTCGACGGCCTTCAACGTGAACCGCTCGGTGAACGTGGCCAACGAAGTCGCAGCCACCAACGGTACGGCGGCCTTGGTCGCGGGCCTGTTCGTTGACTCTGCCACCGCACAGACCCACGTCTACGTCGCAGTCGACACCGCGACCAACATCGGCAAGGTCTACGCCGTTGTTGACGCGGTCGGTACTGGCGCGGGCAGTGTTTCGGCCACCTTGGCTGGCACGATCGACTTGGCTGATACCCTGTGGTCGACCCTGACCACTGAAAACTTCGGCGGCTAATCCAAGCCTGAAGCCACTCTCGCCGGAAGGCGAGGGCGGCTCACACGAACCGCGCTGCTTGCAGCGCGGTTTTTTTTCGCCGGCTCAAGGTTGGATGAACCCTGGCGCCTCTTGTCTGTTTCAGACAACTCTCCTAACTATTCATATAGGAACGACGCTACACTCAATCTCCTATATGAATTCCCTCCTGCACATCCGGCTGGAAACCACGCCGGCGCAACACGCCAAGCTGCTGGAATTGCAGGCGGCTTTTGCGCAGGTGTGCAACGCACTGGCCCCCGTGGTGCAGCAGACAGCCTGCTGGAACCGGGTGGCGCTGCACCATCTGGCCTATCGCTCCATGCGCGAACAGTTCCCGGCGCTGGGCTCGCAAATGATCTGCAATGCCCTCTATTCGGTGTCCCGCGCTTCGCGCTGGGTCTACCAGCACCCCAGCAGCCCCTTCAACCTCACCCGCCTGGCCGGCCGGCCCTTGCCGCGCCTGCAGTTCCTGCCCCAGTCGCCGGTTTACTTCGACCGCCACACCCTCAGCTTGCGCGACGGCATCGCTTCCATGTACACGCTGGATGGCCGCATGCGTTTCAACCTGCCACTGGCGCCTGCCGACGAACAGCGCTTCAGGACAGGCCGTCTGCGCGAGGTGGTGCTGCTGAACCGCGACAACCAGTTCCAGCTGAGCTTCACCTTCGGTGACGACGCTTCTGACGCCTTGTCCAGCGCACAGCGCGAAGCAGCAGGCGACGAAATGCCGCATTACCTGCTGGTGCTGCATGGCGGGGCCGCGGCTGAAGAAGCCCCTGCACTTCCCCCTGTCGACCCGTCGCCGCCCCAGCGTGCCACCCCCATCGCCTCATGAAACTCGCATCCACCCCTGAAAGCCGGGCCAACGGCGCGCGCCAGCTGCGCGCCGTGTTGTCCGCACCCCGTGCCCAGTACTGGCAGGCCGTCAGGCTCAGCCTCGTGATCGGGGTCCTGATCCTGGCGCCGTCCTGGTACATGTTCGAGGTCTACGGCCGCGTGCTGAACAGCCGCAACGTCGGCACGATGGGCTGGCTGCTGTTGGCCGCCCTGTGCATCTACGTGGTTCTGGAGCTGCTGGAACTGGCCCGTTCGCGCGCGCTGCGGCGTGCTTCCGAGACGATCGGCAAGGCGCTGACACCGCGCGTCTTCCATGCCAGCTTCACGGCCAGCCTGCGCAAGCTGCCCAGCGGCAGCATGCAGGCGGTCTCCGACGTGAAGTCGGTGGCCGACTTCGTCCACTCGCCCGTGGTCACGGGCGTCATGGACCTGCCGTCGTCGCTGCTGTGCCTGGCCCTGCTGTACGTGATGAACCCCTGGGTGGGCTTGCTGGCCACGGTGCTGGCGCTGGTGCAGGCGGGCATCGGCTGGCTGCAGCACGTGCGCGGCGCCAGGCCTTACGGCGAAGCCAACAGTGCGCAGGGTGCGGCTCAGAACAAGGCGGCAGCCACGCTGCGCAATGCCCAGGTCATCCAGGCCATGGGCATGCAGCACAGCATGTTCAAGCGCTGGATGGCCACGCAGCGCGGCTTCCTGGGCAAGCTGTCCGATGCTTCCGACAGCGCCGCGGCCATGAACACGCAGTCGAAGCTGCTCGGCCAGCTCATGGGCTCGCTCCTGCTCGGGCTGGCGGCCTGGGTGGCCTTGGGCGGCAACCTGAACGGCGGCATGGGCATGGTCATCGTGGCCAGCATCCTGGGTGGCCGGGTGATGGCGCCGATGGCTCAGATCGTCGGCCAATGGCGGCAGATCGGCAGCGCGATGTCGGCCCACACCCGCCTGGCGCAACTGCTGTCGGACGTGCCGCCGCCAGAATTCCAGCTGCCGCTGCCGCCCCCGCAAGGCACGCTGTCGGTCGAAGGGCTGACCCTGGCGCCGCCCGGCGCCGAAGCGCCGGTGCTGAAGAACGTCAGCTTCTTCGCGAAGCCGGGCGAATTGCTCACCGTGGTCGGCCCTTCGGCCGCGGGCAAGAGCACGCTGGCCCGGGCCCTCATCGGTGTCTGGGCCGGGCAATCGGGCAAGGTCCGCCTGGACGGGGCCGACGTCTACACCTGGCCCAAGGGTGAGCTGGGCCACCATGTCGGCTACCTGGCGCAGGGTGTGGAGCTGTTCGACGGCAGCGTGGCCGAGAACATCGCGCGCTTCGGCCGCGTCGAGATGGACAAGGTGCGCGAAGCGGCCGACCGCGTCGGCATCACGGCCATGATCGAAGCGCTGCCTGAAGGCTTCGACACCCAGATCGGCACCGACGGCGCGGTGCTGTCGGGCGGCCAGCGCCAGCGCCTGGGCATGGCGCGCGCCATCTACGGTTCACCCAGGTTCCTGGTGCTCGACGAGCCGAACTCGAGCCTGGACGACGCTGGCGACCGCGAGCTGCAGAACCTGCTGCAGTGGCTGAAGGCGCAGAAGGTCACCATCGTGGCCATCACCCACCGCAGCAACCTGCTGCTGGCCGCCGACCGCGTGCTCGTGCTGCAGGACGGTGCGGTGCTGCAGTTCGGCACCCGCGACGAAGTCATGAACGCCGTGAAGGCCGCCAACGAGGCTGCGCTGCGCGCCCAGGCCGCGCGCGCGGCCGCAGCCACCGCCGCACCACCCGCCTTGACGGCGCAGGGAGCCCCGGCATGAACACCACCACCGCCCCTGCGGCCCTGCAGGCACCCGCACCCGTCCGCCAGGGCGCGACAACTGCCGGCGGCCGCAACAGCATCGACCAGGTGCTTTGGACCTTTCGCGGCGAAGTCCTCTGGATCGTCGTGTTCAGCGCCTTCGCCAACGTGCTGCTGCTCACGCCCATCGTCTACATGCTGCAGGTCTTCGACCGCGTCATGTTCAGCGGCAACACGCTCACGCTGGCGGCGGTGACGGTGTTCCTGGTGCTCTTCCTGGGCATCATGGCGCTGGCCGAGTGGCTGCGTTCACGCCTGCTGGTGCGCGCCGGCAACCGCTTCGATGAGGTGTTGAACGAACGTGTCTTCACGGCGGGTTTCACGGCCCAGCTCAGCCAGCAGCGCCAGCTGCCCACGCAGCCGCTGAGCGACCTGAACTCGCTGCGCCAGTTCCTCACGGGCAACGGTGTCTTCGCGGTCGTGGACACACCCTGGACCCTCGTCTTCATCGGCGCGCTGTTCCTGTTGCACCCCTGGCTGGGCTGGTTGTCGGTGGTGTTTGCCATCGTCCAGCTGGTCACGGGTTTCGTGGCGCACCGCATGCAGATGCGCAGCATCAAGGCCGGTCAGGAGCTCGGCCTGGAGGCCTCGCGCTACCTGCAGGCCAAGTTCAGGAACGCGGAAACCGTCGAATCCATGGGCATGCAGTCCAACCTGCGCACGCAATGGATGGCCTTGAACGCCCGCTATCTGGAACAGCAGGCGCAGTCCCAGGAAACCGGGGCGCGGGTGCAGGCCTTCATGAAGTGGATGCAGTACATGCAGCAGGGGCTGATGCTCTCGCTGGGTGCGCTGCTCGTCATCCAGGGCCAGATCAGCGCTGGCGCCATGGTGGCCGCGAACTCGCTCATGGGCATCGCGCTGCGGCCCATCGGCCTGATCGTGCAGACCTGGAGCCAGTTCGCCGACGCCCACGCCGCCTACCGTCGCCTGAACCAGCAGCTCGATGCCCAGAGCCCGCAGCCCGTGGACCCGCCTGCGCCCGAGGTGCTCGGCCAGATCAGCCTGAAGGGGCTGACCGCCACCGCGGCCGGCCGCAAGACGCCCATCCTGCACGGCCTCGACCTGGACTTTCGCGCCGGTGAGGTGGTGGCCATCGTCGGCCCGTCGGGGGCCGGCAAGTCCACCCTGGCGCGCTCCATCCTGGGCATCTGGCCCGAGGCCACGGGCCAGGTGCTGATCGACGGACACGACATCCGGTCCTGGCCTCGCCCGTCACTGGGCCAGCACATCGGCTACCTGCCGCAGGACGTGGAGTTGTTCGAAGGCACCATCGCCGACAACATCTCGCGCTTCGAGAAGATCGACTCGGGCCTGGTCATCCTGGCGGCCCAGACCGCAGGCATCCACGAGATGGTGCTGCGCATGCCCAAGGGCTACGACACCCCCGTCGGCGAGGCCGGCGACACGCTGTCGGGCGGCCAGCGCCAACGCTTGGGGCTGGCACGCGCCCTGTTGCGCCAGCCCGCCATCGTCGTGCTCGACGAGCCCAGCGCCAACCTCGACGACCAGGGCGAAGCGGCCCTTGCCCGGGCGGTCCAGGCCTTGAAGGCCAAGGGCAGCACCGTCTTCATGATCGTCCACCAGAAGAACCTGCTCGGCCTCGCCGACCGCGTGCTCGTGCTCGAAGCCGGGCGGGTGGCGCATTTCGGCGCCGCGGTCGTCGCCACCGGCCAGCCGGTTCCAGCAGTCAACAACAAGCCATGAACATCAAAACATCCGAAGGCGGAACGATCGACGTCCGCATGCCCGCCCCAGTGGTGGCCGGCAAGGGCGCAGAAGCCATCGAAGCCGAACGCCTCACCGACACGCGCACGCCGATCCGGCTGGGCTTCTGGTCGCTGATCGTCGGCTTCGGCCTCTTCATGGCCTGGGCCATCTGGGCTCCGCTGGACGAAGGCGTGCCGGCCCCCGCCACGGTGGCGGTGGAATCGCGGCGCACGACCATCCAGCACATCCAGGGCGGCGTGGTGCGCGAACGGCTGGTCAAGGACGGCGACATCGTCAAGGCCGGCGACGTGCTGGTGCAGCTGGACCCGGCCACCACCCGGGCCACGTTCCAGAGCATCCGCCAGAACTACCTGTCGCAGCGCGCCATGGAAGGCCGGTTGCTGGCCGAGATTGCCGGTGCTGGAGGCATCCAGTTCCATCCCGACCTGCTCAAGCAGGACGACGGCATGGCCGTGCAGTTCATGACCGTGCAGAAACAGCTGTTCGAGGCGCGGCGTGCGGCGCACGTGGCCGAGATGGCCGCCATGCGCGAGGCCATCACCAACAACGAGCTGCAGATGGCCGGCCTGCGCCAGGTGGTGCAGGCCCGGCGCGCCCAGCAGGGGCTGCAGACGCAGCAGCTGGCCGGTGTGAGGTCGCTGGCCGACGAAGGCTTCGCGCCGCGCAACCAGGCGTTGCAGCTGGAGCAGTCGCAGGCCGAGCTGCGTTCTTCGCTGGCCGACCTGGACGCCAACATCCTGCGCCTGCAGAGCACCGTGGCCGAAGCCCGCCTGCGCATCGCCCAGCGCCAGCAGGAATATGCGCGCGAGGCCTCGGGCCAGCTGGCCGAGTTGCGCAGCGAAGTGCAGGCCAATGCGGAAAAGCTGAACGCCATCACGGTCGAGCTCGACCGCATGGAGATCAAGACGCCGGTGGCGGGCCAGGTCATCGGCCTGGCGGTGGGCGGGCCGGGCAGCGTGGTCGCTTCGGGCCAGCACCTGATGGACATCCTCCCCGCCGACGCCACGCTGAAGCTCGATGTGCGTGTGCCGCCGCAGGTGATCGACCGCGTGAAGGTGGGCAGTGAAGTCGAGGTTCGGTTCTCGGCCTTCGCCGCCACACCCCACCTCGTGGTCCTGGGAAAGATGACCTCGCTGTCCGGCGACGTCGTCACCGAAACCATCGGCAACAACACGAACACCTTCTACGCCGCGCGCGTGGAGCTCACGCCCGAAGGCCTGAAGGCCCTGGGCAACAACGTCGTGCTGCCGGGCATGACCGCCGACATCCTGATCAAGTCGGGCGAACGCTCGCTCATGACCTACCTGCTGCATCCGCTGGTCAAGCGCATCGCGGCTTCGATGACCGAGCAATGATGAAGCCACGATCACTTCCCACGCTGAGGCGTGCGCCTGCGCTGCGGCCCGGCGCGCTGTCTGCCGTGCTGCTGGCGCTGTCGATGCTGTCGGTAGGCCAGGCGCAGGCCATGAGCTTCAGCGAAGCCTTGCGCGCGGCGCAGACGAACGACGCCCCTTTCCGCGCCGCCGGCTTCGAGTACGACGCCGCCCGGTATGGCGTGCCCATTGCGCGGGCGCAGCTGCTGCCGGTGGTCGCGCTGTCGGCCACCGAATCGGCCGTGGCCGGGTCGCGCCGCTTCCCGAACGGACAGAACCAGGAGGTGCGTGTGCCGCTGGACTACACCGCGCCCCAGGTCAGCCTGAACATGCGCGTGCCGGTGTTCAACTTCGACGCCATCAGCGCCTATCGGCAGGCGCAGGCCCAGTCGGAAGTGGCCGAGGCGGTGTTCCGCACTGAAGGCCTGGGCCTGGTGGAGCGACTGGCCTCGGTCTACGTGCAGGTGCTGGTGGCCGAGGAAACACGCCGTCTGACCGAGGCGCAGGTCAAGGCCTACGCCCTGCAGGCCGAACAGGCGGTGCGGCGGCTGGAAAAGGGCGAAGGCACGCGCGTCCAGGTGGCCCAGGCCCAGGCCACGGTCGATGTCTCGCGCACCCGCTTGCTGGAAGCCGTCGACCTGGTCGACCTGTCGCGCAGCCGGCTCGAGCGGCTGACCGGGGTGGTGCAACCCAGGACCAAGGTGCTGCCGCCGGCGCACACGCCGGTGACGCTGTTTCCGGAACGTCTGGGCGACTGGATCGAGCTGGCCATGCGCCAGAGCCCCAGCCTGCAGGCTCAGGAGCGTTCGCGCGAAGTGGCGCGCCAGTTCACGCGCCGCCAGACGTCAGGGCATCTGCCGAAGCTCGACCTGGTGGCCAGCGTCGGACGCAACGAGAACGACGCCTCCAACGCTGTGGGCCAGGTGACCTCGATCCGTTCCGTCGGCGTCCAGCTGAGCGTGCCCTTGTTCAGCGGCGGCGGCGTCGACGCCAGCGTGAAGCAGGCCACCCTGCGCGAATCGCAGGTGGCCGAGCAGGTTCGGCTGGAACGGGAAACCATCGAGGTCGACATCCAGCGCCATTACCAGGCCGTCGTCAACGGCGAGAAGCGCGTGGCCTCGTACGTGAAGGCCCTGGAATCCACGGCGCTGGCCGTGCAGGGTTCCAGGCGTGCGCTTGAAACCGGCCTGGGCACCAACAGCGAGCTGGCCGAAGCACAGGCCGTGTTCTTCTCGGCCGCCCGCGACCTGGCCCAGGCCCGCACCGAAACCCTGCTGTCCCGCGTGCGCCTGATGCTGCGCGCGGGCATGCCCATGCAAGAGGTGGCCGCCGACTTCGACCGCTTCCTCGCAGAAGCCAGCGCCGACGCCACAGAATCGACGAGGCCGTGACCACCATGCACCGTTCCAACATCCGCCGTCGCCCCATCAGGGCCCTGTTCCTGGCTGGAACCCTCGCCTTGACCCTGGCCGCCTGCGGCGGTGGCGGCAACGGGCCGTCGATCAGCAGCATCAACGCCAGCGGACTGGCCTATTCGCGCACCGCCACCATCACGGCCAACGGTTCCGGCCTGAACGACCCGACCCTGTTCATGACCGTCGAAGGCCTGCCCTGCGACAACGTCACCCGGTCCAGCGGCGCTTCCGACTCGCAGGTGCAGTTCAGCTGCCTGATCCGCGGCGTGGGCGAGATGTCGCCCCGCATCCGCATGTCCGACGGCAAGGAACTGGGGCGGATTGCGCTGAACGTACCCTTGCCGAGGGTGTCGTTCGCGATCCGGCGCGAAGGCACCACCGCCAACGTGCTGATCGAGATCGACCCCCGTCTGGCTCCGCGCACGGCCGCCAACTTCATGACCTACGTCGAGCTGGGCTTCTACCGCGACACCCTGATCCACCGCGTGCTGCCGGGGCAGATCGCGCAGGGCGGCGGCTTCACGTCAGGGCCGACGCCGAAGGCGCCCTTGCTGCCGCCGATTCCGCTGGAATCGAACAACGGCGTGAAGAACCTGCGCGGCACCATCGCCATGGCGCGCACCGCGCTGCCCGACTCCGCGCAGGCCCAGTACTACTTCAACATCAAGGACAACCCAGAGTTCGACCGCATCAGCGACGAGCAGCCGGGATACGCCGTGTTCGGCACGGTCGTCGAAGGGCAGGACGTGCTCGACGCCATCGGCCAGGTGGTGACCGCGGCCGCCAGCCCGGCGCTGCCGAACCTGCCGGTGAACAACATCGTCGTGACCTCGGTGCTGCAGGTGCGCTGAGCACGTCATGGCCGCTGCCGGAATTGCCCATCTGATGCTCGCCTGGCCGCTGGCCAAGCGCGACATCCTGGCGCGCTACCGCGGCAGTGTCGCGGGTGTGGCCTGGGCGCTGCTGGCGCCCCTGGCCATGGTGGCGGTGTACACCCTGGTGTTCCGTGGCGTCTTCCAGGCGCGCTGGGGGGGTGCCGCGCCCGGGCAGGCCGAAGGCTTCGGCTTCGTGATGCGGCTCTTCGCCGGCCTGGCGGTGTTCAGCGCCGTGGCCGAAGTGGCGGGGCGGGCCACGCGGCTCATCCAGGACAACGCCAACCTCGTCAAGCGCGTGGTGTTCCCGCTGGACTTGCTGTGCGTGGGCCTGCTCATGCAGGTGGCGCTGCACATGCTGCTGCAGATGGGCGTGCTGACGCTGATGGTGCTGGTGCTGGGCGAAGGCGTGCGCGCGAGCTGGGTCTGGCTGCCGCTGGCCCTGGCCTGGACGCTGCTGCTGCAGTACACCGTAGCCCTGCTGCTGGCGGCTTTCGGCTGCTACCTGCGCGACTTGCAACACCTGGTGCCGCTGGCCATGACCGGGCTGATGTTCCTGTCGCCGGTGTTCTACCCCGTGAACGCCGCGCCGCCGGCACTGGCGTTCATCCTGATGATCAACCCCTTGTCGGCACCGATCGAACTCTTCCGCATGGCCTGGTTCGGCGACCCGCTGAACCTGCAGGTGGCCGCCGTGCAGGGGGTCGTGCTGTTGCTGGCCTTCTTCTTCGCGCGCTGGGCCTTCGCGAGGCTGCGACCGGGATTCGCCGATCTCGTATGAGCCTGGCGCCGAACAGCGACGACGTCGTCATCGAACTGCGCGACGTGGCCAAGAGCTACTCGCTCGAGTTGCAGCCCTGGCGCCGGCTGTGGCAGCAGCTGAGCGGGCGCACGGCCCAGGGCCGGCAGTACGACGCCTTGCACCGGGTGGACCTGCGCATCCGCCGCGGCGAGGTGGTGGGCATCGTCGGCCGCAACGGCGCCGGCAAGTCCACCTTGCTGCAGATCGTCTGCGGCGTGCTGCAGCCCAGCCGTGGCGAACGCCGGGTGCGCGGCCGCGTGGCGGCGTTGCTGGAGCTGGGCGCGGGCTTCAACCCCGAACTCACCAGGCGCGAGAACGTGCGCCTGAACGGGCCGCTGCTGGGCCTGACCGCGGCCGACGTGAACCGCCGCATGGACGGCATCATCGAATTCGCCGGCATCGCCGACTTCATCGACCAGCCGGTGCGCAGCTATTCCAGCGGCATGTTCGTGCGCCTGGCCTTTTCCATGGCCACCAGCGTCGACCCCGAGATCCTGGTCGTCGACGAAGCGCTGTCGGTGGGCGATGGCGCCTTCGCGCGCAAGTCCTACGAACGCATCATGGCCCTGAAGGACCGTGGCACGACCATCCTGTTCTGTTCGCATTCGATGTTCCAGGTGGATTCGCTGTGCACGCGGGCGCTGTGGCTGGAAGGCGGCACGGTGCGCCTGGACGGGCCGGCGCATGCCGTGACCGTGGACTATTCCGAATGGCTGGCGCGGCGCGAGCAGGGCGGCAGCGGCGAAATGCCGGCACAGGCCCAGCGCTTCGAGTCGCCTTCCGCGGCGCTGCAGCAGGTGCAGGTGCGGCCGCCACCCGAAGGCCAGGCCTTCCGCAACGGCGTCGACGACCTCGTCGTCACCACCAGTTTCCGCAGCGACCCCGCCATTCCCTGCCCGACCGTGGGCGTGGTGCTGCACGGGGCCGATGGCCGGGCCTTGGCCAGCGTAGGCAACTGGATCGACGGCGCCGTGCTCCACCGCGACGCCGACGGCCAGGTGCGCGTGGGCGTCACCTTCCCGGCGTTGTCCTTGTTGAAGGGGCGCTACACGGTGTCGGTGTACGTGCTGTGCGACCGCGCCATCCACGTCTACGCCTCGGCCGAGCACGTGGCCACGATCGAGGTCGTGCAGGACCATGTCGAGCAAGGCGTGGTGTCGCTGCCGCATCGCTGGCACGCCGATGCCTGAGCCGGGGATGGCGTCGCCAGTGGCGGCTGTGGAGGCTGCGGCAGCTTACGCCGTCGACCCGTTTCAGGTGCCGCCCCCCGGCGCTTTGCTGGGCCCTGCGATGCCCCATCATGGCCTGTTCCTGCACGCTGGCGAGGACGTGGACGCGGCGCTGGCGCGCGCCGTGGCGCTGCTGCACTCTGGCCGGCGCGACGCTCGGGTGCTGCACGACGGCCTGCAGCGCTGTACGCCGCTGGCCTGGTTCGAATCGGCCGACCGCCTGGCCTCGGGCGTCGGCTCGCAGATGCAGGTGCTGGACCTGTTCGCGCTGCGCGACACCGGCCCCGGTCGAGCCTTGGCGCCACGGCTCGCAGAGTTCATCGCGCTCGCGCGGCGCTTCGGCTGGCGCCTGCAGAGCGAACAGGACCTGAGCCGCGAAGCCCTGCCCAGCTACGCCGTGCTGCAGCGCCGCCTGGCTCATGCCGGCCGCGGCCCGGCGCCGCGCCAGGCGGCCATCGACGCTGCCGGTGCACGCGCCCGGCTCCTGGCCGATGGGGTGCTGGGCTACCGCCTGCTGCGGCTGCAGCGCACGAGCGTGCCGGCGCTGCGCCTGGCGCGGGTGGAAGCCGCCGATGCGCCGGCCATGCGCCAGCTGTTCGAGCGAGTCTTCGGCCATGCGATGACGGCGCCGGAATGGCAGTGGAAGTACGGCCACGGGCAGGGCGTGGCGGTGGGCCTGTACCGCGGCAGTGACATGCTGGCCCATTACGGCGGCCTGACGCGCCCGCTGCTGCTGATGGGCCAGCCCGGCCTGGGCTGCCAGGTGGGCGACGTGATGGTGGCGCCGGCGGCCAACGGCGGCCTGGGCCGCCGGCTGCCGCTGCACGACGTGGCCGCCACGCTGCTGGAAGCAGAGATCGGCTGGGGTCGCCGCCATGCCGTGGGTTTCGGGTTTCCGAACGACCGCCACATGCAGGTGGCCGAGCGCCTGGGCCTGTACGCACCGGTCGACGGCATCACGCAACTCAGTTGGGCGGCTCGGGCATTCACGACCGAAGAGTGGGCGTCGGTCGAGCGCATCGAGGCCGCCACGCTCGACGCAGCCTCGGCCCCGGGGTCGGCCCTGCAGAGCCTGTGGGCCGAGATGGCCGCAGCGCTGTCGGCATCGGTGCTGGGCGTGCGCGACCCCGCCTGGCTGCGCTATCGCTATGGCCTGCGGCCCGGTGTCCGCTACGACCTGCTGCTGTGGCGTGAACCGGGCTCGGGGCGCGCGCTCGGTGCCGTGGCACTGCGCCGGCATGCCGACCGGCTCGAGCTGATGGACCTGGTCGCCGATCCTTCCCGATTCCCCGGCCTGGTGCAGCTGGCCCGGGCCGAAGCCGCCCGCCAAGGCCTGCCCCAGGTCCAGGCCTGGGTGAGCACCTCGCACGCCGCCTTGCTGCAAGATCCCGCCCAGCCGGCGCATGCAGAAGTGCTGGACGTGACCGTGCCGGCCAACGTGCACACCCCCGGCATGGCGCCGGCCAGCCTGCAGGGCCGATGGTTCCTGATGGGTGGCGACACCGACTTCCGCTGACACGAGCACGGCCATGAACCCCACGAGCCCAGCCCCACTGCCCGACGAACCTTCGATCTACCCGTACACCGCGCTGCCGCACCTGCCGGCGCGTTCTGCGCTGGTCTTCGCGCCTCACCCTGACGACGAGGTCTTCGGCTGTGGCGGACTCATCGCCGCCTGGCTGGCTTCCGGCACGGCCGTGAAGGTGGTGATCGTCAGCGACGGCGCGGCGGGCGGCGACATGGCCACGCGCGAACGGGAAAGCCGCGCCGCGGCGCTGGCGCTGGCCGGGCCCGGGGGCTTGCCGCCTGCGCTGGAGTTCTGGCGCCTGCCCGACCGCGGCGTGCGCGCCAACGCGGCGCTGGTGCAGCGCATGGCCGCAGCCATGGCCGGCAGCTGCGCCGACTGCGTGCTGGCGCCGTCGGCCTACGAGATCCACCCGGACCATCGCGGCGTGTCGTGTGCCGCGACCGCGGCTTTCGCCCAGGCCTTCGGCGAAGGCAGCGCCACGCAGCTGGTGTACTTCGAGATCGGCCACCCGCTGTTCGCCAACCGGCTGGTGGACATCACCCCGGTGCTGGCGCGCAAGCGCGCGGCCATCGACTGCTTCCCCTCTCAGCTGCAGGTGCAGGACTACGGCGAACAGGTGCTGGCGCTGAACCGCTTCCGGTCCTACACCCTGGGCCCGAAGGTCAGCCATGCCGAGGCCTACCAGGTGGCCGACATGGCCGCGCTGCGTGCCGGCCCGGCCGGTGTCGTGGCGCATGACGCAGCGCAGGTGAGCTGGCGGCTGGGCCTGACCGAGCCCGTGTCCTCCGAGGCCAGTGGCAGTCTGGCGCCATGACGTCCTTCGGCGCCGCAGCGCCAACCCTCGTCCACCTGGTCTCGACCGAAGGCCTGGGCGTGGCCGAGGCCGACTACGCCTGGCGCGACCTGCTGTCCGGCCTGGGCCCGGGCGTGCGCGTGTTGAAGGGTGCCGAGGGCGCCGAGCAGCTGGCGCAGTGGACCGGCCCCGCCGACACCTGGGTGCTGGTGCTGGGCAGCCCCTGGTTCACGCTGGAGTCGCGTTGCCTGGCGCGGCTGCACGCGGCCCTGCAGGCAGGGCACGACCGCGCCCTGGCCTGCGACTCGCGCCGCCCCGGCCCGATGGGCGGCGTGGCCTACATGACGCTGCGCGGCATGGAACGCTTCGTCGACGCGGCCGCGGTGCAGCTGCTGCAGCAGCCTGCAAACACCGAGGCCGGCGTGATGCTGACGACGGTGGGCGCCTGGCAGCGCAGCGCCCAGGGCACGCCTGGAAGCTGTGTGCAGGTGGCGGGCGCCTGGGCGCACGACGCCGACGGCTACTTCGGTTTTGCGCGCGAAGAACTGCTGCCCTTGCTGCCGCCTGCGTTGAAACAGGTGCTGGACGTGGGCGGCGGGGGCGGCGGCTTCCTGGCCGTCGTGAAGGCCGCGCAGCCGCAGGCCCGCACCTGCCTGGTGGAACTGACGGCAGAAGGCGCCGCGGTGGCCCGTCGCCATCCCGCCATCGACCAGGTCTGGCAGGGCGATTTCCTGGCCTACGACACGCCCCAGCGCTTCGACTGCATTAGCTTCCTGGACGTGCTGGAGCACCTGGCCGAGCCCGAAGCTGCGCTGCAGCAGGCCAGGCGCCTGCTGGCGCCGGGTGGCGTGGTGCTGGCGTCGATTCCGAACGTGGGCCACTGGTCGGTGGTGGCCGACCTGCTGGAGGGTCGCTGGGACTGGGCCTCGGTGGGCATCCACTGCATCACCCACCTGCGCTTCTTCACGCGGCAGACCATCGCGCAGATGTTCCAGCGCTGCGGCTACGAGGTGCAGGCCTGGCAGCCGGTGCTGCTGCCCGGCAGCGCCGAGCGGCTGGGTGCGCTGCAGGGCACGGGGCTGAACCTGGACCGCGACAGCCTGGACACCTTCGCCTACCTGCTGCGTGCCGTGCCGGTGGGCGTGGGTGGCCCCACGGACCCACCCGGCCTGCCCGAAGCCGGTGGCTGAGGAGCGTCTGATGGACGTCTGCGCCGTTCTCGTCAACTACCGCGGTGCGCAAGACATCGCCGCGGCCGCGGCCTCGGTGCTGGCCGACAGCCCCGGCGTCGAACTGGTGGTGGTCGATAACAGCGAGAGCGAAGACGAGACCGAGCGCCTGCGCGCGCTGCTGCCGCCGCAGGCGCGCCTGATCGTGGCCGACCACAACCTCGGCTTCGGTGCCGCCTGCAACCTGGCGCTGGCCCACAGCAGCGCCGCCGCAGCCTGGCTGGTGAACCCCGACGTGCGCGTGCTGCCGGGCTGCCTGCAGGCCTTGCTGGCCGCGCTGCAGGCCGACCCGCACCTGGCCGCCGTGGCGCCCCGGCAGACGCTGGACCTGGCACAGGCCTGGCAGCTGCCGCCGTCGACCCTGCCCACGGCCATCGACCGCTGGGCACGTGCGCAGGCCTTGTCGTCGCTGCGGACGCGGCGGCGCTTCGTGGGCGCCGCACGTGCACTGGCACTGCGCCTGTGGACGGCGGCCCCCGGCGACGTCGTGCCGCAGCGCGCCTTGTCGGGCGGCGCGATGCTCGTGCGCCGGGTCTGCCTGGACCCAGGCGAACACCTGTTCGATCCCCGCTACTTCATGTACTACGAGGACAGCGACCTCTGCCTGCGCCTGCGCAGGCGCGGCTGGCGGCTGGCGGCCGTGCCGGCCGCGCGCGCGGTGCACCTGTGGCGGCTGGGCTCGCACAAGGACGGCCTGATGGCGCAGTCGGAACCGCGGTACTTCGCGCAGCACTTTCCGGGCAGCCGCTGGCTGGCGCGCGAGCCCGCTGCCGTGGTGCTGCCGTACTTCAGGCAGGTCACGTCCGCCGCCGACCTGGTGGTGCCCCCCGCGCTACAGCGCGGCTGGGTGTTCGAGCTCAGCCCCACGCCGCTGCTGGACCCGGCGGCGGCTTTCGTCGGCAGCGGCCCGCTGCTGCCCTGGCCCAGCGTGGTGATGGCGGCCTGCGGGCCGGTGCCGTTGTTCGCACGGGTGGGGCCGGACCGGGCCGAGGCGGGCGAGGCCGGCGAAGAGCGCTGCCTGCTGCTGCGGTTCGACGGCCCGGAGCGATCTGCCGGCATCAGCGTGCAGCCGTCACCCGCCGCCCGGGCTTGAGTCGCAGCGCGGGCCTTTCGACCACCCACCACGACAGGCACGCCAGGCCCACGGTGATGGCGGCTGCCAGCAGCATCGTCGGCCACAGGCCCAGCGGCGAGGCCACCGAGATGACGGCCTGCTGCACCGGGAAGGCGTAAAGGTACACGCCGTAGGACACGTCGTGGCGCAGCACGCGGGCCGGTGGCAGGCGCAGGCGGCCCACCATGACCGAGGCCAGCGGCAGCATCAACGACAGCAGGCCCAGGCGCAGCTCGGGCAGGGGGACGGCGGCGTAGAGCAGCACCAGCACCAGCATCAGCACCAGCAGCCCCAGCCAGGATGCCTGCGAGGGCAGCCGCGGCTGCCACCGCGCCAGGCAGGCGCCGGCGAGGAACAGCGCCATGAAGCGCGGCGCATGGCGCAGGTCGCTGCCCCAGACGATGTGCGGCTGCGCCGGTTGCCAGACCAGGGCCAGCACCAGCATCGCCGCCAGCAAGCACGGCAAGACCCAGTCCAGCCAGCGCAGGAGCGCCGGCCTGTGTGCGCAGGCCAGCAGCAGCACCATCAGCATCAGGTAGGCCAGCATTTCCAGCGGCAGGGTCCACAAGGACCCGTTCACCACCTGCGGCATCGGGGCGTCGGCCAGCACGCCGGGCAGGGTGTAGCGGGGGCTGAAGGCCAGATTCCAGAAGTAGGCGCCGAACTCGGGGTGGGTGAAGTAGTCGGTCAGCGGCAGCGTGCTCAGCCATGCCCCCAGCAGCACCGCGCAGAACACGGTGTTGAGCGCCAGCCCGGGCATGATGCGCAGCAGCCTGCGCGACAGGAAGCGCAGGGGGTCGGGGTCGTGCGCCAGACTCAGCGTCACCAGGTAGCCCGAGATGCCGAAGAACACGGCCACCCCCAGCAGACCCAGCGTCAGGCCGAAGGCCATGGGCTCGGGCTGTCCCCACAGCGCGAAGTGATGCGAGTACAGAACCAGCGCAGCGGCGAACAGGCGCAGGTGGCTGAAGGCGTTGTCTTGTGTCATGGGGGTGATCGGTGCACTTCGATCTTCCGGTGTTGCGGCATTGTCGGCGGCCCCCCGGGCGATGGCCCCTGCCCCGGCCGGCGCGCTTGCCGTTATCGTCACGGGCCGCCGCACCGGCGTTTCGGGGTGGCTGTCGAATCGGCTGCCAGGAACAGTGACGCGCGTGAGCTCAGGCCCCAAAAACAAGGACTCGCGTTACGCGGCGCTGGATGCGCTGCGTGGCGTCGCCGTGCTGATGGTTGTCTACGACCACTTGTTCGCCGTGGCCGGCGAGCGCTTCGCCGGCCAGGCCTTCTTCCCGGTGCCAGCCGTACGCGCGCACTTGACTGGCCCTCTGGGCATCATCCAGGACTTCGGCTGGCTCGGCGTGTGCCTGTTCTTCCTGATCAGCGGCTTTGTCATCCTGAATGCGGCGCGTCGCGAGTCGATGCGAGTTTTCGTCGTCCGGCGTTTTTTCCGGATCGTGCCGCCGCTGGTGGTTGCCGTCGCCATGGTGGCCGCGCTCGATGTGCTCGCAGGCACCCGCCGGCCCTTTGGCGACTACTTGCTGGGCGTCAGCCTGGCGGGCTACTTGCTGGTGCCGCAGGTCATCGTGCTCGGGGTCGCCTGGACCTTGGTCATCGAAGTGATCTTCTATGGGCTGGTGGCGCTGGCGATCCCGCTGTTGCGTGGCCGCGGTGTGGTCTTTGGGGTAGCCGCCATCAGCCTGCTCGTGGCGTTAATCTGCCTGGTGGCCAGAAACTTCGGCGCGTCGTTCTTCCTGTTCGCGGCATCGGTCGCCTACCTGCCAGTGCTGCTGATGGGCAGCGTCATCTATCTGGCGCGCCAACGGCTCTGTCCGTTCTGGGTGGCAGGCCTGCTATTCATGAGCAACTGGTTCGTGTTCGCCTGGGCCATTTCCAGCATCCACACGGCCTTCCTTCCCCTGGACAACTCCTATCTGCTGTCGCTGGTCTATGCGTTGGCGATCTTCGGCCTGTGCATCAACAGCAAGCTGCCCCGCGTGCTGCACCTCACCGGGCACATCTCGTATTCGCTGTATCTGCTGCACGGCACGATCGGCTTTGCGATCGTCCATTCCATAGCGCCCTACACCGGTACGGCCTGGTGGCTGCCCTGGCTGGCGACAGTGCTCGTGGTGGTGGCGTCGGCCGTCATGTGGCGCTGGGTCGAACAGCCGTCGATCGATTTCGGGAGGCGTCGCCTGAAGCCTGAACCGCCCGCGATGTCAGCCCAGCGCGCTACGGCAACGGCTGCAGATTCTGGGCTGCCCACTCCTTGAGCGCGCCGCGCAGCTGCACGGGTTGGCCTTCCGGAAACAAGCTGACCGGGTAGACCGCGGACCTGGCCTCCGTCGCCTTGTGGGCCTCGATGCGCAGGGCCTGGCCATGCAGATGCGGGTGGCTGGCGTGGTGATGGAGGAAGTCCTTCAGGCTGGGTGGCATCGGGATCTCGACGTAGTCCACCGTGTCGGCCAGGTCGGTGGCAAAGCCATGGGCCGACAGCAGCACCTCGCACTCGCCCAGCGTCCACAGATGCGGGTGTCCCGATTCCATGGCGGTGTAGAACTGGCAGCGCGCATTCGGGTTGGCCTGGTTCAGCAGGTTGATCAGAGAGTCGTAGCCACACGCATTCGGCGTCGTCAGGAACAGCCGTCCGCCCGGTGCCATGACACGGTTCATCTGGAACATCGCCCAGGCCGGATCGCGGAACAGGTGCTCCAGAACCTCGGTGAAGACGACATCGGTGAACTGCGCGTCGGCGAAAGGGAAGACTTCACTCTCGATGTCGATCCGGGTGATCGGATAAGGACTGAACGGGATATCGATCGACACCGTCTCGAACGTGGACTGCGGATGCAGCGTGCGCAGGAAGTGCGTGATGAAGGGCTTGTCGGAACCGAGTTCAAGGACACGCGGTCCGTACGAGCGCTTCAGCATCTCGACATAGCGCAGCCGATGGTAGATGGCGTCGTTGACGAAGATCTCCCGCACCTCGTCGGGCAGGTAGGCGTAGAAACGCCGCGTCAGGCCTTCGTAGTCGGTATCCAGTTCCTGGCGCAACAGGGTGGGGTCGGTCTGGGTGATGGCGTCTGGCTTGTGGGTGGTATCCATGCGGGGAGTCCTCGATTCAGGTTGCGCAGGCTGTCAGTGGGCGCGCGGGGCTTGGAGCTTCATCACTTGGTCGATGCGCTGCTTCTGCAGGGCACCGACTGCGGCCGCCGACAGCATCGCCGCGCAATCCCACCGTGCACGATCGCCCAGCCTCTGACGCAGCGCCGGGTCTTCGGCCACTAGCCGCAGCTTCGCCGCGGCATCCGCGAGCGTGGGTTCAGCCCAGCGCTCGCCTCGAGCATACGGACCGTGGTCTTCGTCCAGGCTCACCAGCGTGAAGTCGACCGGCATCGCATTTGCCGATGTCATGAAGTCCATGTTGCCCGACCAGGCCGTGGCCACGACGACCTTGCCCCGTGCCATGGCTTCGGCCATCACCAGACCGAAGCCTTCGGAGCGATGCAGGGAGACGAAGCTGTCGACCGAATCGAGCAGGCAATTGAGGGTGCTTCGGTCCATGCTGTCCGACAGCAGCCGGATGCCGTGGCAGTCCGCGGCCATGGCCTGCAGCCGTGCATAGGTGGCCGCGTCGCGGTGGGCATTGGCGATCTTGACCACCAGGATCGGCCCCGAGACCGTACCCGTGGAATTGCCGAAGGCATCGACGAAGGCCTGTACCGCGGCAAACGGGTTCTTGCGGCCGGCGATGCTCATCATGTCGGCCATCGTCAGGAAAACGATGGCGTCTTCCGGCAGGCCGAAACGAGCCCGGTCGGGCGCCAGCTGGGTCGGAATCTCGACGGCATGCGGCATCACGAGCACGGGCACGGGCGATACCGCACCGATGGCACGCTGACAGAACGACGAAGGCACCCAGACTTCGTCGACATGCGCAAACGCGCCATGCCATTGAGTCGGAAAGTTCTCCAGCTCCCAGGCCCAGAATCCGATGCGGTAGGTGCCCGTGAATGGCGCTTCGCCGAGAAAGGTGCGCGCCATTGGCAACTGGTCGGCGTTGATGTGGAACAGGCTCACGGCGTGCTGGGTGCCATTGGCCAGGGTCTCGTCCACCGCTTCGGCCATGCGCGAGACGTTGCCGGTGCGGTAGTCGACCAGGGAATGCGGGATCCCGGTGGTGGCCAAGGCGCGCAGGGTGGCCCGCGCCGACTCGCCGACGCCGCTTTCTGCCTTGACGTAGCCGATGACGGTGATCCCGTCGGGGTGGCGTCGACGCGGCGCTTCGGCGCCTGCGGTGGCTGCGGGCACGACAGCGACCGGAACCGCCTGGGCCGGAAAGGCGCGGTTGAGCAGCGCGGTGCGCGCCCGCGCACGGAACTCCAGCGAAGTCATCGGTCGGATCAGGTGGCGGGCCTTGTAGGCCAGCCGGTAGGCCAGGCGGTAGGGCTGCACCACGGGCGGCGCAACCGCGACGGCTGTGGCAACGGCGGTGGCTGCGGCGGGCACGGGGACGGCAGGGGCGGTCTGGGCTTCAATGACTGGCGCCGAGGTTGGGGCCGGTTCCGGCTGCGCCCGCGCCGCTGCCAGCGCGCCGACCACGCCCGCTTCGGGGCCGGCGCGGTCGGCAAACCACGACAGGAAGGCGTCGCGGCGCGTCAGCAGCATGTCGGGGAATGCCATCTGCAGGTCGTCGCGGTCGCGGTACAGCTGCAGCGCCAGGCGCGAGATGGCGGGCTGCTGGGCGTCCACCGGCGCCGTCAGGAAGTCCACCAGCCAACGTGCGCCCTCGGCACTGCGCAGGTCGGGCAGGTCCTGATTCCAGTCGAGTTCGAGCCGCAGGACGCGCCGTGCGCAGTCCGGCAGCGCAGTGCCGTCGCCCAGCCGCGCGTAGGCGTAGGGCAGCTTGGCAAACTGCTCGCGGCCGGCCAGCGTGAGCTGGTAGTCGTAGTGGGCAAAGAGCTGCTGCACGGCGGCGTTGCAGTCGGCGAGGGTGTAGCGGTCCTGGTGCTTGCTGATTGACCCGCTCTTCGGGTCGAAGCCCGAGAAGTGGAAGAAGAAGAGCGGCTGGCCGTTGACGCGCCAGCCCGGGCCGTCGGCTTCGACGTGGCGGTGCGCCAGGTTCCAGTAGGCCACGTTCCAGCCGGCATGGCGTTCGATGTGCACGTGCTCGAAAAAGCCGGGGATCAGGTCCATCCACTTCTGGTCGGTGAACAGTCCGCGCGGGATGTCGACCACGCAGTCGCGCACCAGCTTGGCCGCCCACCACTGCAACAGCCGCTGCGTCTGCGCCGAGCGGCGCAGCGCCACGAAACCCAGGTTGTAGGTCCCGCTCTGCAGGATCTGGAGGTCGCTGGGGTGGCGGTCGTCGTCCAGTGGCGCCAGCAGGTGCGGGGTCAGCACGACGTCGGCGCTGTCCAGCCGTTCGACGAGCGCGCGGCCGCTGCTGAAGAGCTCGATGTCGGGGTCGAAGTAGATGATCTTGTCCAGCCCCGCGTCGCGCAGCAGCCACTGGAACACCGACGGCTTGATCGCGGTGTTCAGCTCCAGGATCGTGTAGTACGTGGCCATGCGATCCAGGCTGACAATGCCCAGGGCCTCCACGCCCACGAGTTCGACATCGGGGTCGGGCGAGATCAGTCCGTCGACCGCGTCGCAGATCGCCACCACACGGCGTGCGCCCGGCAGATGCCGCTTCACGCTGGCCATCAGGTTGACGGCGAAGTGGAAATAGTTGCGTGAAACGATGGTGAAGACGGCGGTGCGCACGGCGCCCGTTTCCGCTTCAACGCTCGGTGCTGACATGGGTCTTCTTCCTGAGGGTTCGCTTCATCGCGAGTAAGGGGGTTTCAGCGTGAAGCATGGCCAGTTCCTGCCGGCACTGCGCCAGCGATCGATCGGCATCAGCCAGTTGGGCGACCAAGTGCTGCACTTCGTGGACCCGGTCGGCGAGCTGGCGGTCCAGTTCGGCCGCCTGGCCGGACCGGTTAACGATCTCTTCGTCGCGCGCGACCAGGGTGGCCGCGAGTTGTTCGATGTGCCGGCCAGCATCGGCAATTTCGCGTTCCCGCGCTGCCAGCGTCAATTCGAGTCCAGCGGCATGCTGGCGGGCGTTCTCGGCTTCATCTTCACGTCGCTGCAGCAGGTCCGCTAGGCTGCTTGCATGGGTCGCTCCCGCGGACGCGTCTTCTTCGCGCGTTGCCAGCAGCTGGCGCAGTGATTCGATCTCGGCCAGCGCGTCGGCCAGCTCCTGTTCACGTGCCAGGACCAGCTGGCGCGTGGCGGCTTGTTCCAGGGCTGCGCCCGCGATCTCGCCTTCGCGCGCCTGCAGCACAGCCTGTTGGGCGGCTGCACCGTCGCGCGCCAGCGCCAGTTCGGCCTGCGCCTGAGCGCTGCTGCGGTACAGCTGCTGCAACGTCTGCAGCACGTCGTGGTAGCGCTCCGGGCTCAGGCGCTGCCGCCACTTCTCGAAGAGCCGGGACCGTGCCTGGCGGGCGGCGGTCGTGTCGCTGAACACATTGCTCTGCTGCAGGCCGTTCACCCGGTACATCGCAGACACGCCCGGGGCATGCACGAAGCTGGCGTTCTGCGCCAGGTTCAGCCAGAAGTCCCAGTCCTCGAACAGGTCGAAGCTTTCGTCCAGTCGCAGCTCGGGTGGTCGCCGGAAAAGCACGCCGTGAATGGGCAGGTAATTCTCGAACAGCAGCCGCGTGGCGTCGAAGCCTGAATCAAAGCGATGCAGCACCTGCCATCGGTCCGCTCCGTCCTGACCCATTTCGACGTCCGAGAAGGCGGCGGCGGCATCGGGAGCCCTCTGCAGCGCGTGCACCAGCTTGGCCAGGTGGTCGGGCAAGAGCAGATCGTCATCGTCGAGGAACAACGCGAGTTCGCTGGGGGCAGCGTCCAGGCCACGGTTGGCGGCGACGGCGCGCGGCCATGGCTGCCCATCGGCCGCAGCCACCACGAGCACGGGGAAGCCGCCGCAGCGCGTCGGCAAGGCCCGGTGGCCGGCGCCGAGGGCGTTGACGATGACGACGACCACGTTCGGGTGGGTCTGCATCGCGATCGAGTCCAGGGCCTGGCCGAGCGTCTGGCGATCCATGCTGCGCACGATCACGCTCACCGTGGGCGATGTGTCGTGTTCACGCGCCAGATCGTGGTCCTCGTGCGGCGCGCGGGTCCCGCCCCATGCCGGCGGCGCGGCCTGTTCGCCGGCCGGGGGCAGCGTCGTCCAGGCTTGGCCGGTACCGCCGTCCATGCTGCGCGGCGTCGTCCAGGTGCAGGCCACGCGACCGTGGCGTCTGGCGGCCTCCAGACCGGACCAGGCGATCGCCCTTTGCAGCGGCGTGTCACTGACCGGGTCAGGCAGAAGCAGCAGGTCGGCGCCGCTGGACTCCAGCGCCTGCATGAGGTACCTGACCCAGGACTCGCCATACCCGGTAATCGACGCCGGTGGCTGCCAGACCGTGGCCGGGCCGGACCCGGATTGCAACGGCGCCAGTCCCGGGGCGGACCCCGGCACGGTGACCAGGGCGTGGTGGTGCGCCGGGGGCAGGGCCTTGGCGTCAATCGAAATGGCGGGCACGGACATCCGGGAATCTGTGGGCTTCAGCCGCGATTGTCGCGGGCCACGGGCGCCGCGCTCGCAGCCGGGCGCAGCAATGCCGTCGTCATGCCCGCCAGCAGCCACAGCGGCAGCGCCCACTTCGCGTCGCGCATCACCGCGTTGGCCAATGCCGCCAGCGCCAGCGTCGACCAGATCATCAGCGCTGGCACGCCCGCCGCCCCGCCGTGCAGGGCCGCCCGGATCATCGCCAGCCACCAACCCAGCAGCAGCAGTGCCGCAGGCAGGCCGGCCTGGGTAGCGACCATCAGGTACTCGTTGTGCGGGGTGCTGTTGTCGGCGGCGCGCGTGCCGGCCGGCACGCGCTCGCTCCACAGCAACTGCCAGCTGCCCAGGCCGTGGCCCGCCCACGGGCGTTCCTGCACCATCTGCGCCGTGAGCTCGGCCATGCGCAGGCGCAGGCCCCAGCTGGTGTCGACAGCGGTCTGGCTGCTGCTGTAGGCCAGCAGTTCGCGCCGGCCTTCGTCGAAGCGGGCCCGCACGCCGTCGGCCAGCACCCAGGTGGCGCCGGCTGCGGCCAGCACGCCCACCGCCAGCAGAGCCTTGACGTCGCCGCGCCGCGGTGCCGTCAGTGCCCACACGGTCAGCAGCAGCGGCAGCAGCAGCATGCCGGTGCGTCGGTCTTGGGCCGTCAGCCCGGCCGTGGCCAGCACCGCCAGGCTCACCGCCAGCCAGCGCTGGCGCGGGCCGGTGGCCTGGCTGGCCTGCCAGCAGCCCAGCGCCGCACCCACGGCCAGCAGGGTCGAAGAGGCGATGCGTTCGTTGCCGCTGGCGTCGAGGGTGCTGGTCCACAACAGCGAGTTCGGCAGACCGACATGCCGGTGCAGCCACCACAAGGCGCCCACTACGCCCGAGGCCAGCACGAAGTGCCAGACGAAGCGCCGCGCCGCGGCCGGCGTGCAGGCCTGGGCCAGCAGCACGGTGCTCAGCGGCAGCAGGTGGGTCCAGGCGTGGGCGACGATGCGGTCGGCCGGCGCGGCCGTCCAGAACGCCGACGCCCACATCCACAGGCTGAGCGCCAGCAGCAGCCGCGGCCCGGGCCCGGCAAAGGCCGCGCGCCACGCGTCCTGCCGATGCACGACCACCACCGCGAGCCCGCTGGCCAGCAGCAGGCAGAAGTACTTCGCGCCGAGCGGCGCGTAGGTGCACCATGCGGCCAGGGGCATGAGCGCCGTCAGGGCTGCGGCCGCTTTGCCTTCGCGGGCAGGTGGGGCCTGCGGCGGGCCAGCGGTGTCGGCCATCACGCGCGCTGCCGCGCCGCCAGGCCGCTGGCCACGCCACGCAGCAAGGCGCGCAGCTTGGCGCCGGCCTGGTCTTCGACCATGGCGATGCCGATGGCCTCGTAGCTCAGGCGCATCAGGCACAGCGCGGCGAAGGCCGGTTCGCGCCACAGCCACTGCCTTGCCAGCCACATCGTGTTGCGGCCGATCAGATAGCGGCGCGCCGGGCCATGCCCGCCGCTCTGCACGTCCATGCCCAGGAAACGGTAGCGCCGGCGTTCGCCGATCGCGTGCGGGAACTCATGGCTGCCGTGAACGTGAACCTTCAGGCCGCAGGCCCGGGCGCGCAGGCAGTATTCGGTGTCGACATGGTCGATGGCCAGGCCTTCGTTGAAGGGGCCGATGCGCTGCAGGGCTTCAGCGCGCCAGACCGACATCGAGTTGATGACGAAGGCGACCTCGCGCACGCCTTCGAATTCGCGCGGGTTGAAGCCCAGGCGGAAGCGGCGCAGCCACATGTAGCGCCCGCGCAGCCCCGTCGCCCGGTCGCGGTAGGCCGGGCTGATGGCGGCTGTGCCCGGCATGGCCAGCGTGTGGCGGGTGTCGGGGTCGGCCAGGAAGGCGGGCAGGGGGCCGATGTCGGAGTCCTCGTCCAGGAACAGCACCGTTCGTGGTGGTTGTGGCAACGTGCCCAGGTGGCGCAACGCCAGGTTGTAGGCACCCGCCAGACCGCCCGCATTGGCGTTGTGCAGGTAGTGCGCGCCGAGTGTGCTGCACAGCGTCTGCAGGCCGGCATGGATTTCCTGCCCGTTGTCGACCACCACGACCTGCGGCAGCCGATCCAGCAGCAGGCGCAAGCGCGGCTCGATCCGATCCTGTTGCCTGTAGACCACCATGATGGCCGCCGGCACGGCAGCGGCGTGTGGGGTCGGGTGGTGCATGGGGCCTGTGGGGCGGTGCCCCGGGCAGCTTTCGGCCTGCCCGTTGCCGCCTACAGGCGGTTGATGGTGGTGGCCGCCAGCAGGCCCAGGTTGCCCAGCACGGTCTGGCGGAACACACCCGTGCGGCGCAGTTCGACCAGCCGGCGCAGCAGATGACGCTGGCGGGCGTGCACGAAGTTGTCGAGCACTTCGCGGTTCTCTTCGGTCATCAGGTGCTGCACACGCTGCAGGGCGCTGACGTTGGCGTCGACCCAGCCGCGGAACCGGCCCTGCAGCAGCAGGCGGGCGCGCAGCACGTGCGCAGCCACCGACTGGTTGGCGCCGAACTGGTTGCTGGAATGCTGCCGGTAGCGAACCGTGGGGTAAGGGTCGTAGTGCACCTGGCCGCCGCAGCCGGTGACCAGCATGTAGGCCCACCAGTCGTGGGTGATGGCGGCGACGTTCTCACCGGCCTGGCGCAGAAGGTCGCGGGCGGCGCGGTTGAACACCATCGTGTTGCCGCCGGCGATGCTTTGCACCAGCGCATTGCGGAAGCTGGGCGCCTTGGTGAACAGCGGAGAATAGCCCAGGTGCTGGTTGCGCGCGTCCACCAGCAGGGTGCGCGAGCCGTACAGCGCCGGCACGTCTTCGGGCACGGTCTTCAGCCAGGCGACGGCGCGTTCGAGCTTGTCGGCTTCCCAGATGTCATCCTGGTCGGCGTAGGCGAAATAGTCGGCGTCGATGTCGGCGCGACAGGTCAATGACAGGAAGTTCGCGGTGGAACCGACCGCCGGGCCGGCGTGGATGGACAGTCGTTCTTCGCCCCAATGGCCCTGGTAGTACTCGAGGATGGCGTGGGTGTGATCATCCGAGCCGTCGTCGCTGGCCCAGATGGCCCAGGCCGGGTGGGTCTGGGTGGCGATGGAATTGAGCTGGTGCGCCAGGAAATGTTGCGCCTGCATGGTGCAGAGCAGAACCGCCACCTTCGGCACCGCCGGATGCGGCCGGTGCTGCAGGGATTTCAGCGACACCAGCGGGATGATGCGGCGAAATTCTTCCCACGGGGACAGAAGATCCTGAATCGGTGAGCGTTGCAAGCGCGAACGTGGGGGCTCCGCAGTGGTTTGGGCCATCGCCTTGTTTACTCTTGTCATGGGCAAAGAACAGATCATTCTAGACGAGCGTTTCTGGGGGTCTGTGACCGCTGTCACCGTGATGTTGGATACTCGCCACCGTGAACGAAAGCCAAAATCCCCCCGCCGAAGAGCCGCCGCCGCTCTTCAACACGCTGCCCCTCGACCCGAAATTGCTCCGTGCCGTGGCCGAGTCAGGCTACGTGGCCATGACGCCGATCCAGGCCAAGGCCATCCCCATCGTCCTAGCTGGGCGCGACGTGATGGGTGCTGCCCAGACGGGCACGGGCAAGACGGCAGCCTTCACCATTCCGCTGCTGCAGAAGATGCTGCGCCACGAAACGGGCAACACGTCGCCCGCCCGGCATCCCGTTCGGGCCCTGGTGCTGGCGCCCACGCGCGAGCTCGCAGACCAGGTCGCAAACAACGTCAAGAATTACGCTAAACACACCCAGTTACGTTCGGCGGTGGTTTTCGGCGGAATCGACATGAAACCCCAGACCCTGCAGCTCAAGGCGGGTGTGGAGGTACTGATCGCCACGCCTGGGCGCCTGCTCGACCATATCGAAGCCAAGAATGCGGTCTTGAACCACGTCGAATATGTGGTGCTCGATGAAGCCGACCGCATGCTCGACATCGGATTCCTGCCCGACCTGCAACGCATCCTGTCTTATCTGCCCAAGGCCCGGCAAACCCTGCTCTTCTCGGCCACCTTCTCGCCCGAAATCAAGCGGCTCGCGAACAGCTACCTCCAAGACCCGGTGCTGGTGGAGGTGGCTCGCCCGAACGCGACGGCCAGCACGGTCGAGCAGCGGTTCTACAGCTGCGACGACGACGACAAGCGGGCGCTCATTCGCCAGTTGCTGCGCACGCGGGAACTCAGCCAGGCCATCATCTTCGTCAACAGCAAGCTGGGTGCGGCCAGGCTGGCGCGCAGCTTCGAGCGTGACGGCATGAAGACGCAGGCCCTGCACGGCGACAAGAGCCAGGACGAGCGGCTGAAGGCGCTGGCGGCGTTCAAGGCCGGCGAGGTCGACCTGCTGGTCGCCACCGACGTGGCCGCCCGCGGCCTGGACATCGCCGACCTGCCGGCCGTGTTCAATTTCGACGTGCCCTTCCATGCCGAGGACTACATCCACCGCATCGGCCGCACTGGCCGGGCCGGTGCTTCCGGGGTGGCCATCACGCTGGTGGCGCGCGACGACATGCGGCTGCTCGGTGAGATCGAGAAGCTGTTGAAGATGAAGATCGAGCTCGAGGCGCTGCAGATCGACGACGACCGGCCCGTGCGCCGGCCGCGTGCGCCACGCGATGAAGAGCGCGCCGTTGACAGCGCGGAAAGGCCCGAGCGGCCCGAGCGCGCCGTCGCGCCGCGCCGCGCACCGGCCCCCAGCCGTTCGTCCGACCCCTTCTTCGACCAACCCTACGAGCCGAAGGCGGCAGGTTCCCCTGAATCGGCACCCGCCTGGGAGAAGACGGCAGCCCCTGCCGCTGGAAAGCTGCCTTCGCCGAACATCCGGCCGAAGAAGAAGGTGGCGGCATTGCTGGGCGGTGGCAGCCGTTGACCGGGCTTTGATCCGGGCTTGATCAGCTCAGCCAGCAGAAGACCGCGGGTTCGCGGTCGTTCATGGCAGTGTCTCGGCGACGCCAGTCGGCCACCGTGGCGGTGTGCGTCCAGCCCGCCGGTCCGGTCAAGCCGCTGCTGACCGACAGGCGGGTGGCCGGCTGCAGCCCTGCCAGCAGGGCCGCGAGCAAGGACGCGTTGCGGTAGGGCGTCTCGATCACGATCTGCGTCTGCTGCAGGCGGCGCGACATGGCCTCCAGTTCGCGCAGGCGAGCCGTGCGCGCACCGCCTTCCTGTGGCAGGTAGCCCACGAACGCGAAGCTCTGGCCGTTCAGGCCACTGGCCGCCAAGGCCAGCAACAACGAGCTCGCCCCGGCCAGGGGCAAGACCCGCAGACCCGCAGCATGGGCCGCCTGCACCAGTGCTGCACCTGGGTCGGCCACGGCAGGCAGCCCGGCTTCCGACAACAGCCCGAGGTCTTTTCCAGCAAGGGCTGGCACCAGCAGTGCGGCCCAGTCGCCGGCGGGAACAGCCGCCGCGCTGCCCTTGCGCGGCCGCGGCAATTCGCGCAGGTCGATGGCCTGCAGCGGCAGCGCCAGCGGAACGACGGCATGCACGCGCTTGAGAAAAGATCGAGCGCTGCGTGCGTCCTCGACGGCCCAATGGTTGAGGGCGGCGGCCTGGCGCAAGACGCCCAGCGGCAGCAGTTCCTGGATGTCGACGGCTTCGGCGCCCAGGTCGAGCGTGTTGGGCACCAGCAGCAGGCGGCCTGGGGCAGGGGCCGTCATGCCTGGAGCGGGTCGACGCCGGCGGCACGCAGCATGCGCGCGGTGCGGATCAGCGGCAGGCCCACCAGAGCCGTCGGGTCGTCGCTGTCGATGGATTCCAGCAGGGTGATGCCCAGGGCTTCGCAGCGTCCGCTGCCGGCGCAGTCATAAGGTTCGTCGAGGCGCAGGTAGCGCTCGATCTCGCCGTCGGTGAGTTCCCGGAAACGCACCTTCACGCTTGCCACGTCCTCGGCCTGGAAGCCGGTTTCGGCGCAGACCACGGCCACGGCGGAATGGAACAGGGCACAGCGTCCGCGCAGACGCTGCAGCTGGGCCGTGGCGCGTTCGTGCGTGCCGGGCTTGCCGATCGCTTCGCCATCGACGTCACACACCTGGTCGGAACCGATCACCACCGCGTCGGGCTGATGCCGCGATACGGCCATTGCCTTGGCCAGCGCCAGGCGGCGGGCCAGCGCCAGAGGGGGTTCGCCCGGCAGCGGCGATTCGTCGACGTCTGGGGCGACGATGTCGAAGGGCAGGCGCAGGCGCGCGACGAGCTCGCGCCGGTAGCGCGAAGTGGAGCCGAGGATGAGGCGGGGTGCAGGCATCCCGGGATTGTCGGCGCATCCCCTCGGGCCGAGCGGGCAGGCGCTTACACTGGCCCGGAGATGAACGGAAAGAAGCTCGAGCAGACCCAGGACAAGGCACCCGATCCGCGTCGCACCGACCTGCGGTCGCTTGCGCGCCAGGGCGGCACCTTGTCCGGCACGCTGCCGGCCCAGTCCCTGCCAAGGCTGGCGCAAAGCGTCGAATCTGCCGACCTGGCGCACTGGTCGGCTCAAGGCGAACTGCGGGAGTTGAAGGGTGCCGAGCCGCAGGTGTGGCTGCACCTGAAGACTCGATCCGACGTGAGGCTTGTCTGCCAGCGCTGCCTGCAGTTGCTGGACCACCCGCTGCAGTCGGAACGCAGCTTCCTCTTCGTCCCTGACGAGTCGGAAGTCGAACGCCTCGACGAGGAACTCGAAGAGGACGTGCTGTTGTTGCCGCGGTTGTTCGATCTGCTGGAACTGGTCGAGGACGAGTTGATCCTCGCCTTGCCGATCGTGCCGCGCCATGACGAGTGCCCGCAACCGTTGCCGATGCCCGACGATCCGGACCTGCCGCAGGAAGGCGGGGAGGTTCCCCACCCCTTTGCGGCGCTGGCCGCACTGAAGAAGCCACCGCGGCCGAATTGACCACGTTCTCGACTGCGCTCGGTGCTACACTCGCGGGCTTTGCGAATTTGGCTCTTCGCACCGATGGCCCAGACGTGGCACGTCGGAGCTGGCCAGCCGCGCAACGTGCGTTATTGCACTGTTCGCGGGTACTGTTCGCGGGCACTGCCCGCGACTCGCGCCCCGTCCCCAGGAGATTTTCATGGCCGTTCAGCAGAACAAGAAGTCGCCCTCGAAGCGCGGCATGCATCGCTCGCACAACGCCGTGGCGGCGCCCGGCATTGGCATCGAGCCGACCACCGGTGAAGTGCACCTGCGCCACCACATCAGCCCGACGGGTTTCTACCGCGGCCGCAAGGTCCTGAAGACCAAGGCCGACGCCTGATCATGGCTTGGCGCCGGCGGCCGGCCAGTCCGGCTTGCCGGGGTGCCCTGCACCACGCCCACCGCGACCTGTGAGATCGCCCGCCGTCGTGAACGGCCACGCCGAGCCCACGCCCCTGGAGCAGGTGCGCATCGCCGTCGACTGCATGGGCGGCGACCACGGGCCCTCGGTCACTCTGCCGGCGTGTCGCGCCTTCCTGGCCTCCCATCCTCGGGCTGAGCTCATCCTCGTCGGCACTGATCAGGCGCTCGCGCCGGCGCGCGGCTGGGCTCGCTGCGAACTGAAGCACGCGGCCGAGGTCGTCACCATGGACGACACCGTCGAGGTCGCTCTTCGCAAGAAGCGCGATTCCTCGATGCGCGTTGCCCTGGGTCTTCTGAAGACCGAAGCTGGATCCTCACCGGAGGCAGCGCATGCCTGCGTGTCTGCAGGCAATACCGGGGCCCTGATGGCCGTTGCCCGCTATGTGCTGAAGACGCTGGACGGCATCGACCGGCCCGCCATCGCCACCGTGCTGCCGCACCGCGAAGCGGGCTACACCACGGTGCTCGACCTGGGCGCGAACGTCGATTGCACGCCCGAGCACCTGCTGCAGTTCGCCATGATGGGCAGCGCGCTCGTTTCGGCCGTCGACGGAAAGCCCCAGCCCAGCGTCGGCTTGCTCAACATCGGCGAAGAGGCCACCAAGGGCAGCGAAACCATCAAGCGCGCCGGTGAGTTGTTGCGCGCCGCAGGCGACGCCGGGCACATCAACTTCTTCGGCAATGTCGAGGGCAACGACATCTTCAAGGGCACCGTCGACGTCGTCGTCTGCGACGGCTTCGTCGGCAACGTGCTGCTCAAGACCAGTGAAGGTCTGGCGTCGATGCTTGCAGACTTCATCAAGCAGGAGTTCACCCGCGGCCCCTACAGCCTGCTCGCGGCGCTGCTGGCGCGGCCGGTGCTGCAGCGCTTCAAATCCCGTGTCGATCCGCGCCGCTACAACGGCGCAGCACTGCTCGGCCTGCGCGGGCTGGTCTTCAAGAGCCACGGCGGCGCCGATGCTTTTGCCTTCGAGCAGGCCCTGGCGCGCGCTTATGATGCGGCGCGCAACCGGCTGCTCGACCGCGTACTCGACCGCATCGGCCCGACGCTCCCGGCGCAACTGCTGGCGGTACCGCTGGCGGGACCGGCCCAGGAGAAAGCGGCATGAATTCGACGTCCACGACCCGCGAGCAGGTGAACTTCTCGCGCATCACCGGCACCGGCAGCTGCCTGCCGTCGCGACGTCTTTCGAACCACGACATGGTCCAGATGTTGGCAGCCCGGGGCGTCGAGACCAGCGACGACTGGATCGTCGAACGCACCGGCATCCGCCATCGTCACTTTGCCGAAGAAGGTGTCTTCAGCAGCGACCTCGCCGCCACCGCCTGCCGCCATGCGCTGGAGGCCGCCGGGGTTCAGGTCGGCGCCGTCGACCTGATCATCGTGGCCACCTCCACCCCGGACATGGTGTTTCCCTCCACGGCGTGCATCCTCCAGCACAAGCTGGGGATTGCCGGCTGCGCTGCATTCGATGTGCAGGCCGTCTGTGCCGGGTTCGTTTACGCACTGACCGTGGCCAACGCCATGATCCGGGCCGGCAGCGCACGCTGCGCGCTGGTGGTGGGCTCGGAGATCTTTTCGCGCATTCTCGATTTCGACGATCGCACCACCTGCGTGCTGTTCGGCGACGGTGCCGGCGCCGTGGTGCTGCAGTCCAGCACGGCCCCCGGCATCCTGGCCACGGACCTGCACGCCGACGGTCGCCACACCGGCATCCTCTGCGTCCCCGGCAGCGTCGCCGGCGGTCAGGTCACGGGCAGCCCCTTGCTGACCATGGACGGACCGGCGGTCTTCAAGCTCGCCGTGAACGTGCTGGAAAGCGCAGCGCGCGCCGTGCTCGAAAAAGCAGGTCGTACCGAAGCCGACATCGATTGGCTGGTACCGCACCAGGCCAACATCCGCATCATGCAAGGCACGGCGAAGAAACTGAAGTTGCCGCTGGAAAAGCTGGTGTGCACGGTCGACGCCCATGGCAACACCTCTGCGGCTTCCGTGCCCCTGGCACTGGACGTGGCGGTGCGGCAGGGTCGCATCCGACCCGGCGACACCGTGATGCTCGAGGGCGTGGGTGGTGGCTTCACCTGGGGCGCGGTGCTGCTCGACTACTGAGACCGTGCGGCCAGCGGGCCTGCGCTCCTTCAACCGATCCTTCCTCACTTCATGTCCCCGTTTGCATTCGTCTTTCCAGGCCAGGGCTCGCAGTCCGTCGGCATGCTCGATGCCTGGGGCGACCACCCGGCCGTGCGGCAGACCTTGCTTGAGGCCTCGGACGCGCTGGACGAAGACCTCGCCCGCCTGATCCACGAAGGGCCGAAGGAGGCGCTCGAGCTCACCACGAACACACAGCCGGTGATGCTGGCGGCTTCGATCGCCTGCTATCGCGCCTGGCGGGCCGAAGGCGGCGCCGAGCCAGCGGCCGTGGCAGGGCATTCACTGGGCGAGTACAGCGCCCTGGTGGCCGCCGGAGCGCTGCGGCTGGCCGATGCGCTGCCGCTGGTGCGCCTGCGCGCCGAGGCCATGCAGCAGGCCATGCCGGTGGGGGTGGGTGCCATGGCAGCCATCATCGGCCTGGACGCCGACCAGGTTCGCCAGGCCTGCGCCGACGTCTCAGCGGCCAGCGGCGAGGTGGTCGAGGCCGCGAACTTCAACGATCCGAAGCAGACCGTCATCGCGGGCACGCAGGCCGGCGTCGATGCCGCCTGCGAGGTCTTGAAGACGGCCGGGGCGAAGCGGGCCCTGCTGCTGCCGGTGTCGGCGCCGTTCCATTCGTCGCTGATGAAACCGGCCGCCGAGGCCTTGCGTGTCGGCCTGGCCGAAGTGCGCATCGCCGTGCCCGCGATCCCGGTCATCAACAACATCGATGTCGCCGTGCAGACCAGCCCTGACGCGATCCGCGACGCGCTGTATCGCCAGGCCTTCGGCCCTGTTCGCTGGGTCGAAGTGGTCCAGGCCCTGCGGGCGCGCGGCCTAGTTCACATCTTCGAGTGCGGCCCCGGCAAGGTGCTGGCAGGGCTGGTCAAGCGCATCGACGCCGACGTCATCAGCAACACCGTGCTGGACCCGACCAGCCTGCAGGAAGCCCAGGAGATGCTGGCATGACGGTTCCGAATTCGCCGCAGGTGGCGCTGGTCACGGGCGCTTCGCGAGGCATCGGGCGCGCCATTGCCGCGACACTTGCGCAGGCCGGCATGACGGTCATCGGCACAGCCACCACGGAAGCCGGTGCCGCAGGCATCGGCGAAGCGCTGGCCCAGTCGGGCGGGCGCGGCATCGTGCTCGACGTCACCGACGGCCCAGCGCTGCAGGCCGCCATCGATGCCATGGTTGCCGAGCATGGCGGCCTGCACGTCCTGGTCAACAATGCAGGCATCACCCGCGACACCCTGGCCATGCGAATGAAGGACGAAGACTGGGACGCCGTGCTCGACACCAATTTGAAAGCCGTGTTCCGCGCCTGCCGTGCCGTCATGCGGCCGATGATGAAGCAGCGCTACGGCCGGATCGTCAGCATCACCTCGGTGGTGGGTGCCAGCGGCAATGCCGGCCAGGCCAACTACGCAGCGGCCAAGGCCGGCGTCGCGGGCATGACGCGGGCATTGGCCCGCGAGCTGGGCAGCCGCGGCGTCACCGTGAACTGCGTTGCGCCAGGGTTCATCGCCACCGACATGACCGATGGCCTGCCCGAGGCCGCGCGCTCAGCGCTGCTGGGCAGCATCCCGCTCGGTCGGCTGGGCACCCCTGAAGAAGTGGCCCATGCGGTGGCCTTTCTCGCCAGCCCCCAGGCCGGTTACATCACCGGCACCGAATTGCATGTCAACGGCGGCATGGTCATGGCTTGATTTCAAGCCGCCGAAGACACCTAGAAGGCCGGTTCCTAGCCCCCCGGTAGAATCGTGGGCTGTTTTTGTTGACCCCACTCCAGGAGGAGTCATGAGCGATATCGAAGCGCGTGTAAAGAAAATCATTGCCGAGCAACTCGGCGTGCCCGAGTCCGACGTCACCAACGAGAAGGCCTTCGTGGCCGACCTCGGTGCCGATTCCCTGGACACCGTTGAACTGGTCATGGCGCTGGAAGATGAATTCAGCATCGAGATCCCCGACGAAGAGGCCGAGAAGATCACCACCGTGCAACTGGCGATCGATTACGCGGTCAGCCATCAGAAGGCCTAAGGCCCTCCGATGACCAGACGCAGGGTTGTCGTCAGCGGGCTGGGCCTCGTCAGCCCCGTGGGCAACACGGTGACCGACGGTTGGGCCAGTCTGGTGGCGGGCCGGTCGGGAATCGGGAACATCACCAAGTTCGACGCGGCAGCGTTTTCCTGCCGCTTCGCTGGCGAGGTGAAGAACTTCCAGGTTGAAGACTACATGCCGGCCAAGGAAGCCCGGCACATGGACAGCTTCATCCACTTCGGCGTGGCCGCGGCAGTTCAGGCTGTCCAGGATGCGGGGCTGCCGCAGGGGGCCGAGCTCAGCGAAGCGGCTGCCGAGCGCATCGGCTGCATGGTGGGTTCGGGCATCGGTGGTTTGCCGATGATCGAGCAGACCCAGCAGGAATACGCCGAGCGCGGCCCGCGGCGCATCTCACCTTTCTTCGTCCCGGCCTCGATCATCAACATGATTTCCGGCCACATCTCGATCCGCTTCGGCTACACCGGCCCGAACATGGCCATCGTGACGGCCTGCACGACGGGGCTGCATTGCATCGGCGAAGCGGGGCGCATGATCGAGTACGGCGACGCCGACGTGATGATCGCTGGCGGGGCGGAGTCGACCGTGTCGCCTCTGGGCATTGGCGGCTTCGCGGCCGCGCGCGCTCTGTCCACCCGCAACGACGACCCGCAGACAGCGTCCCGCCCCTGGGATCGTGACCGCGACGGCTTCGTGCTCGGTGAGGGCGCCGGAGTGCTGGTGCTCGAGGAATACGAACACGCGAAGAAGCGTGGCGCGAGGATCTACGCCGAACTGGCCGGCTTCGGCATGGGTGCCGATGCATTCCACATGACGGCGCCTAATGTCGATGGCCCGAAGCGCAGCATGCTGGCAGCACTGCGCAACGCCGGCATCAACGCGGCCGAAGTGCAATACCTCAACGCCCACGGCACGAGCACGCCGCTGGGCGATCTGAACGAGACCAACGCCATCAAGCTGGCGTTTGGCGACCACGCCCGCCGGCTGGTGGTGAATTCCACGAAGTCGATGACCGGCCACCTGCTGGGCGGGGCGGGTGGCATCGAATCGGTGTTCAGCGTCCTGGCCGTCCACCATCAGGTGTCTCCGCCCACCATCAACATCTTCAACCAGGACCCCGACTGCGACCTGGATTACTGCGCCAACGAAGCGCGGCAGATGAAGATCGATGTGGCGGTGAAGAACAATTTCGGTTTCGGCGGCACCAACGGCACGCTGGTCTTTCGGCGCGTCTGACGGGCCGTGCGCCACGCGCCGCCTGTCAGCGTGCTGTGCCATGGCCGGGGTTTGCGCCTTGTTCAGGCCGCCGTGTTCGGCCTGACAGCGATGGTGCTGGCGGCTTGGCTGGTTTCGCATCTGCCCGACTTTTCCGCCGGGGCGACGGCGCTGTGGAGCGCGGCCTTGCTGGCGGGCGCTGCGGCCAGCGCTTTGGCCTGGCACCGGCTCCGTCCGGCTGCGGTTGAGCTGCGTTGGGATGGCCGGCAGTGGCTGCTCGACGCTGAACCCCGTCACGCCGACCTCATGATCCAGTCGCGCCTGTTCGCACTGCTGAAGCTGCGCGGCCTGGCTGCGTCATCAGCCCCGGCCTGCTGGGTGGCCGTGGAGCGCAGCGAGGCCGGCGCGAACTGGCACGGACTGCTCGTCGCGCTGCACGCCCGCGTGCCCGCAGCGGGTTCCAGCACGGAAGGGCAGGCCGGCTGATGCCGATGACCCAACCCGACGCCGACGCCGAACTGGTGGAGCGCGCCAAGCGCGGAGAAATGCGGGCGTTCGAGATGCTGGTGGTGAAGTACCAGCGTCGCATCGAGCGACTGATCGGTCGTATGGTGCGCGACACCGACCTGGTTCAGGACATCGCCCAGGAAACCTTCATCCGCGCCTACCGCGCATTGCCGCAATTTCGTGGAGAAAGTGCGTTCTACACCTGGCTCTACCGGATTGCCGTGAACTCGGCGAAGAAAGCACTGTCCGACTTCAAGCGCGACCCGCTGGTTCTCGAGGGCAACCGCGCTGGCCAGGAAGAAGGCGAGGAAACTTCCCGAGCCGAGAACGAACTAACCGACGGTGAGACGCCGGAAGCCCTGTTGGCAAGCAAGGAGATTGCAGCCGCGGTGAACTCGGCCATCGAAGCCTTGTCCGACGACCTCCGACAGGCCATCACCCTGCGAGAAATCGAAGGTCTGAGCTACGAAGAGATTTCTGAAGCCATGAATTGCCCCATCGGCACGGTGCGATCGCGCATCTTCCGCGCACGCGAGGCCATCGCGCTCAAGCTGAGGCCGTTGCTGGACACGCGCGACGGCGATCGCTGGTGAAGACCTTGAAGCCCCCAACACTTCCGACCCCGTTCATTCCTACCCCCGCCCCTCCACCAGGCAGTCCAAGATGACATCGCACAATCCCGCCCCCGGCCAGCCCGCAGCGCCCAGCGACGAGTTCTTGCGAACGTGCTTGTCCGGCCTGGCGGATGGCGAAGCCGACGGCCCCAGCAGCCAGGCAGCCTGCACCGCCTGGCGCGAACGGGCCGACATGCGCCACACCTGGCATGCCTATCAGCTGATCGGCGACGTGCTTCGGTCTGAAGAACTGGCGCGGCCGGTCGCTCACGACGACGCCTTCCTGGCGCGACTGCGCGGAAAGCTCGCCGACGAACCGGTGGTTCTGGCGCCAATGCCCGAGCCCGCGCCAGTTGCTTCTGGCCAGCGTGAGCGGCGCCGCATGGCGTGGTTGTTCCCTGCGGCTGCGGCAGCCGGCTTTGTGGCCGTGGCCGGCGTTCTGGTGGTCACCCGGCTGAGCGGTCCGGATGTCGAGGCAGCCGGCGGCCTGCAGGCGGGTGGTGTGGTGGCACCGCCGACCACCGTGGTCAACACCGGCGCAGGCCCCACACTCATCCGGGACGAGCGGCTCGACTCCTATCTCAATGCCCACCAGGCCGCGCGTGGCCATGGGGCCATGGCAGTGCCTGGCACCGGCTTGCGCAATGCCGATGTCGTGATGCCTGCCGGCGCCGGACGGTGACCGGCATGGACCGTGTGTTTCTGCAGCGCTGGCTGCCGGCGCTGACGCTCGCTGCTGCCTTCCTGCCGTCTCTGGCTTGTTCGCAGGTCGGTCCGCCCCCGACCCCCGACGACGCCCGCGCCTGGCTGCAGCGCATTCACGCGGCGGCCAACAGTGGCAACTACAGGGGCACGCTCGTGTTCAGCACGGGGGGCTCGATGTCGAGCTCACGCGTCTGGCACTACTGCATCGGCGACCAGACCTGGGAAAAGCTGGAATCGCTGGACGGTCGCCAGCGCCAGGTCATTCGCCACAACGAGGACGTGCACACGCTGTGGCCGCAGTCGCGAGTGGCCGTCATCGAAAAGCGTGACGCGCTGCCGGGCTGGCAGGTCACGCCGCAGAGCGTGGATCCACGGGTCCTCGAGCAATATCAGCTGCAGCGTGAGGGCGAGTCGCGCGTGGCGGGCCGCGAGGCCGATGTGCTGCTGCTCGAGCCGCAGGACGCGTTGCGGTACGCTCAGCGCCTGTGGGTCGACCGGCGCTCCGGGCTCATGCTGCGGGCCGAGGTGCTGACACCGCAGCCGAACCGGGCTGTCCTGGAGTCGGCAGCCTTCTCCGAGGTCGAGATCGGCATCAAGCCGCAGCCCAAGGTGCTGATGCAGGCGGCGCAGCGCACCGAGGGCTTCCGCGTGCTGCGCCCCACGCAGCAACGCGTGACCCTGCAGGACGAGGGCTGGACGCTCGCGAGACCGGTGGCCGGGTTCAAGCTGTCGGGCTGCGTCAAGCGCGAGCTGGACAGCGGCCGTGCCGGCCAGGAACAGGCCGGCAGCAGCGATGGCGACCGGGTGCTCCAGGCCGTGTTCTCCGACGGTCTGGCGCATGTCTCGCTGTTCATAGAGCCCTACAACGCCGCTCGCCACAAGCGCGAGATGCAGGCGCAACTGGGGGCCACCACCACGGTGAGCCTGCGCCGCGATGGTCACTGGTTCACGGCCGTGGGCGATGCGCCGGCGGCCACCCTGAAGATGATTGCCGAGTCGCTCGACCGGCGTCGCTGAGATCCGTCTTATCACTTTCATTCGATCGACAAACCATGACTGACAGCTCCTTGTCCGCGGCCTTCATCCCCTGGCGTGCAGGCACGCCGCGCCTGCTTCGGCGCATGCTGGCCTGCACCGCCTTGCTGCTGGCGGCCGCCGTCTGGTCGCCACAGGCTGCGCACGCCCAGACCGTGACCCTCCCCGACTTCAGCGAGATCGCTGAACGCCTGAGCCCGACGGTGGTGAACATCCGCACCGTGGAGCGGCGTGGCGGCCCGGGTGCGGGCGGTGCCGGCGGTGGCGGTGGCGGCGGTGGCGGCGAAGTCGACCCCAACATCGAGGAATTCTTCCGCCGCTTCGGCATTCCCATGCCCAACCGGCCAGAACGCAGCCCGGCGCCCCGTGGCGGCCCGGACAGCGACGAAGAACCGCAACGTCAACGCGGCGTCGGCTCGGGCTTCATCCTGACGGCCGACGGCTTCATCATGACCAACGCGCATGTCATCGACGGCGCCGACGAAGTCATCGTCACCCTGACCGACAGGCGCGAGCTCAAGGCCCGCGTCATCGGTGCCGACCGGCGCACCGACGTGGCAGTGGTCAAGATCGACGCCACCGGGCTGCCCTTCGTCCGCATCGGCGATGTCAACCGCCTGAAGGTCGGCGAGTGGGTGATGGCCATCGGCTCACCTTTCGGCTTGGACAATACGGTCACCGCCGGCATCGTCAGCGCCAAGCAGCGCGACACGGGCGACTACCTGAACTTCATCCAGACCGACGTCGCCATCAACCCGGGCAACTCCGGTGGGCCGTTGCTCAACATGCGCGGCGAAGTGGTGGGCATCAACTCGCAGATCTACAGCCGCAGCGGCGGCTTCCAGGGCATCAGCTTCGCGATCCAGATCGACGACGCCATGCGCGTCGCCGACCAGCTGCGCACCGTCGGTCGGGTGATCCGCGGCCGCATCGGCGTGACCATCGCTCCGGTGACCAAGGAAGTGGCCGAGTCGATCGGGCTGGGCAAGGCCGCCGGCGCACTGGTGCAAAGCGTCGAGAAGGACGGCCCGGCCGACAAGGCGGGTGTCGAGGCCGGCGACATCATCGTGCGCGTGGACGGCAAGACCGTGGAACGTTCCGGCGACCTGCCCCGGCTGGTGGGCTCCACCAAGCCCGGCAGCAAGGCCACGCTGCAGGTCTTCCGCCGTGGCAACACCCGGGAGATCGGGGTCACGGTGGCCGAGTTCGAACCTGACCGACCGGCACGCCGGGCGCAGGCCGAACCCGGCAGCCCGGCGGCGCCAGCGGCCAAGAGCGCCATCGGCCTGACGGTCAGCGACCTGACCGAGGCCCAGAAGCGCGACCTGCGGGTGCGTGGCGGCGTGCGGGTCGACGCCGTCGAAGGCGCAGCGGCACGTGCCGGCCTGCGCGAGGGCGACGTGATCCTGTCGCTAGACAACACCGAAGTCAGCGACAGCAAGCAGTTCATGACCCTGGCGGCCAAGGTCGAGAAGGCTCGCGCCGCCAGCGTGCTGGTGCGTCGGGGCGAGTGGACGAACTACTTCGTGATCCGCCCCGCCCGCTAGTTGATCTCGGCGCCGGGTCTTTCCACATCGTGGAAAGAGCCGGCGGTGACGGCGAGTGCTGAAAGTCAGTGTTTGCACACTTCAATTCAGGATTCGGCGATTCAGTCACCTGGAGTCGTGAATCGACGGGTGTTTGAGATTCTTTCCCGTTGCTTATCTGATGGAGTCGACACCTGTTCCACAGCTTGAACACTTGTTGACAAGCTGTGGACAGTTTTTCCCTGTTGGCACCCTGCAACGGGCGGAAATGCAGCACTGGCGCGGGTTTCCGGCCGGTCCTTGTGGTTAGAATGAACGCCCAACAAGCAGTTGCCAAACGTTCTGTTGGAAGGCGCGTCATCCTTTTGGACGCGCCTTTTTTTTAGCCCGCTTGGCTGCACTGCGCGGCGCTGCATGAACCCACCGTTCATGCCTGCCAGACGCCGGCCAACGCACCGTGCGACCCATTGATCCCCGCTGTGCCACGCGCTTCGCGAATCTGCGATGCAATCACCTTCGATGAACCACATTCGCAACTTCTCCATCATTGCCCACATCGACCACGGCAAGAGCACGCTGGCCGATCGCATCATCCAGCGTTGTGGGGGTCTCTCGGATCGCGAGATGGAATCGCAGGTGCTCGACTCGATGGACATCGAACGCGAGCGCGGCATCACCATCAAGGCGCAGACCGCGGCGCTGCAATACAAGGCCCGAGATGGTCAGGTCTATAACCTGAACCTGATCGACACACCCGGGCACGTCGACTTCTCGTATGAGGTGAGCCGCTCGCTGTCGGCCTGCGAAGGCGCGCTGCTGGTGGTGGACGCGTCGCAGGGCGTCGAGGCCCAGACCGTGGCCAACTGCTACACCGCGCTCGACCTGGGCGTGGAGGTGGTGCCGGTCCTCAACAAGATGGACCTCCCCCAGGCCGACCCCGACAACGCCAAGCAGGAGATCGAAGACGTCATCGGCACCGACGCCAGCGACGCCATTCCCTGCAGTGCCAATACCGGCATGGGCATCGACGAAATCATCGAAGCCGTCATCCATCGCATGCCCGCGCCGCGCGGCAACCGCGATGCCCCGCCGCGCGCGATGATCGTCGACAGCTGGTTCGACACCTACGTCGGCGTCGTCATGCTGGTGCGCGTGGTCGACGGGGCGCTCAGCCGCGGCGAGCGCATCCGCATGATGGCCACCAACACCACCTACGGCATCGAGCACATGGGCGTGTTCGCGCCCAAGAGCGAGCCGCGCGACACGCTCAAGGCCGGCGAGGTGGGTTTCATCATCTGCGGCATCAAGGAACTGCACGCCGCCAAGGTGGGCGACACGCTCACCCTCGAAAAGAAGCTGCCCAACAACCTGGGCCCGGCGGCCGAGGCCCTGCCCGGCTTCAAGGAGATCCAGCCGCAGGTGTTCGCGGGCCTCTACCCCACCGAGGCAAGCGAATACGACCAGCTGCGTGATGCGCTGGAAAAGCTCAAGTTGAACGACAGCAGTCTGCGCTTCGAACCCGAGGTCAGCCAGGCGCTGGGCTTCGGCTTCCGCTGCGGCTTCCTGGGCCTCTTGCACATGGAGATCGTGCAGGAACGGCTGGAACGCGAATTCGACCAGGACCTGATCACCACCGCCCCCAGCGTCGTCTATCAGGTGCAGATGGGCGGCGTCGACGGCGAAGTGATCCAGGTCGAGAACCCGAGCAAGATGCCCGAGCAGGGCCGCATCCAGGAGATTCGCGAGCCCATCGTCACGGTGCACCTGTTCATGCCGCAGGACTACGTGGGCCCGGTCATGACCCTGGCCAACGAAAAGCGCGGCGTGCAGCTGAACATGGCCTACCACGGCCGCCAGGTGATGCTGACCTACGAGATGCCGCTGGCCGAGATCGTGCTGGACTTCTTCGACAAGCTCAAGAGCGTCAGCCGCGGCTACGCCAGCATGGACTACGAGTTCAAGGAATACCGCGCCGCCGACGTCGTGAAGGTGGACATGCTGATCAACGGCGACCGCATCGATGCGCTGAGCCTGATCGTCCACCGCAGCCAGAGCCAGTACCGCGCCCGCCAGGTGGCGTCGAAGATGCGCGAGATCATCCCGCGCCAGATGTACGACGTCGCCATCCAGGCCGCCATCGGCGCCAACATCATCTCGCGCGAGAACATCAAGGCGCTGCGCAAGAACGTGCTGGCAAAATGCTATGGCGGCGACATCACCCGCAAGAAGAAGCTGCTGGAAAAGCAGAAGGCCGGCAAGAAGCGCATGAAGCAGATCGGCTCCGTCGAAGTGCCACAGGAGGCCTTCCTCGCCATTCTCCAAGTGGACAACTGAACATCTTGATCTCCTCCCTGACCGCGGGTCTGTTCGGCCTGCTCATCGTCTACCTCGGCGGCTGGTTTTTCGGTTACTGGACCGGCAACTTCTCGTTGCTGCTGTTCGTGCTGACCGTGGTGACGCTGGCCTACTGGCTGGCCGAACGCCTGGTGTTCCTGCCCCGACGCAAGCGCGAGGCCGAGGCCGCGGTCGCGGCCTGGGAAAAGGACCAGCTGGCCCGCGGCGGGGAACCCAATATCGCCGCGCGCACGCAGGTCGCGCAGACCCGCCTGCAGCAGCCCTGGTGGCTGGACTGGACCGCAGGCCTCTTCCCGGTGATCCTGGTGGTGTTCCTGCTGCGTTCCTTCCTGTTCGAGCCCTTCAAGATTCCTTCGGGCTCGATGATCCCCACGCTGCTGGTGGGCGACCTGATCCTGGTGAACAAATTCCACTACGGCGTGCGCTTGCCGGTGATCAACAAGAAGATCATCGACAACAACCCGGTGGCGCGCGGCGACGTGATGGTGTTCCGCTACCCGGTCGACCCGCGCCAGGACTACATCAAGCGCGTGGTGGGCTTGCCGGGCGACGAGATCAGCTACGTCAACCAGAAGCTGTCGGTCAACGGGCAACTCGTCGAAACCAAGCCGCTGGCCGAGTTCTACGACGAGGACAGCCTGCGTTATGCCCCGCGGTTCAGCGAGAAACTGGGCGCCGCCGAGCACGGCATCCTGGTCGAGCCGCAGCGGCAGGCCTACTATGGGCCCGATCCGAAGCGCTTTCCCATGGCCGAGAACTGCCGCTACACCGCCGAAGGCGTGACCTGCAAGGTGCCCGCCGGACACTACTTCATGATGGGCGACAACCGCGACAACTCGCAGGATTCACGCTTCTGGGGATTTGTGCCCGACCAAAACATCGTCGGCAAGGCATTCTTCGTGTGGATGAACTTCGGCAACCTCGGCCGTATCGGCCCGTTCCACTGAACATGACGCCAGGCTGCCCCACAGGAGACTGCACTGCATGATCAAAGGCGTCCGCTCCCAACCCTGCCGGGGTCCCGGCCGCCAGCGTGGCATCACGCTGTTCGGTCTGGTGTTCTGGGCCATCGTCATCTCGTTCCTGGGCTACGTGCTGATCCGCACCCTGCCCACCATCAACGAGTACTTGACGATCCAGCGCAGCATCAACAAGATTGCCTCGGAATCGCCCGAGACCGTGCCGGATGTCCGGCGCGCCTTCGACCGGCAGAAGGAGGTCGAGTACTCGATTTCCGCCATCAGCGGCAAGGACCTCACCGTGACGAAGGAAAACGACAAGCTCGTCATCGCCTTCGCCTACGACAAGGAGATTCCGCTCTACGGGCCGGTGTATCTGGTCATCAAATACGAGGGGCGCTCCAAGTAGCGCAGGCATGGTTCTTCGCAACGACACCGGTCCGGCGGCCTTGGCCGCCTTGCAAAAGCGCCTGGGCTACCGCTTCACGCAGCAGCCGTTGCTGGTGCGCGCGCTCACCCACCGGAGCTTCGGAGCCGACCACAACGAGCGCCTGGAATTTCTGGGCGATGCCGTCCTGACCCTGGCGGTGTCGAGCCTGCTGTTCGAACGTTTCTCCGGCAGCGACGAAGGCGACCTGACCCGGGTGCGCGCCCACCTCGTGCGCGAGGACAGCCTGCACCGCGTGGCGTTGCAACTGGGCCTTCCCGAGGTGTTGCGCATGTCCGAAGGCGAGGCGCGGGGCGGCGGCGCACAACGCCCGTCGATCCTGGCCGACGCGGTCGAGGCCCTGCTGGGCGCCGTCTACCTGGACGGCGGTTTTGCGCCTGCGGCCGAGCTCGTGCGTGCTTTGTTCGGCGACATCATCCTGGCCACCGAGGCGGAAAGCTGGAGCAAGGACGCCAAGACCGAACTCCAGGAATGGCTGCAGGCACGCCGCTTCGCGGTGCCGGCCTACCGCATCGTTGCCACACGCGGGCAGGCGCATGCCCAGACCTTCGAGGTGGAATGTGCCGTTGCGGCGCTGGGCCTGGCCGAGCGTGGCGAAGGCAAGTCGCGCCGCACCGCCGAGCAGGAAGCTGCGCGCCGACTGCTCGAGTCCCTGAAAGCCAGCGACAAGCCCGGTGGCCCGCTCAGGTCCTGATGAACGAAACCCCCGAAAACCCCGAAGCCCCCGAGGCCCCGGCTTCTGACCCTGCCCTTCAACGCTGCGGGTTGATCGCCATCGTCGGCCGGCCCAACGTCGGCAAGAGCACCTTGCTCAATGCCCTGGTCGGCCAGAAGATCAGCATCACCAGCAGCAAGGCGCAAACCACTCGACACCGCATCACGGGCATCCGTACTGTGGGCGACTCGCAGTTCGTCTTCGTCGACACGCCGGGCTTCCAGGTCAAGCATGCGGCGGCACTCAACCGCAACCTGAACCGCACCGTACTCTCGTCGCTGTCCGACGTGGACGTCGTGCTGTTCGTGGTGGAGGCCGGCCGCTTCGGCCTGCCCGACGCCAAGGTGCTCGACCTCTTGCCCGCCGGCAAGCCGGCCGTGCTGGTGGCCAACAAGCTCGACGCGCTCACCCGCCGCCAGGACGTGCTGCCTTGGCTGAAGACCATGCAGGACCGCCACCCCTTCGCGGAATTCGTGCCGATGTCGGCCAAGCGTGCGGCCGACGTCGAGCGCCTGTTCAAGATCCTGGAGCCCTACCTGCCGCAGCAGCCCTGGCTGCACGAGGAAGACGCGCTCACCGACCGCAGCGACCGTTTCCTGGCCAGCGAGATCGTGCGCGAGAAGCTGTTCCGCCTGACCGGCGACGAGCTGCCCTACACCAGCACCGTCGTCATCGAGAAGTACGAAGAGGAAGCCAGCGGCATGCGCCGCATCAGTGCCGCCATCGTCGTCGAACGCGAAGCGCACAAGGGCATGATCATCGGCGACGGCGGCGAACGCCTGAAGCGCATCGGCAGCGAAGCGCGGCAGGAACTCGAACATCTGCTCGACGCCAAGGTCTTCCTGGAGCTGTGGGTGAAGGTGCGTTCAGGCTGGGCCGACGATGAGGCCCACCTGCGCTCCTATGGCTACGACTAGAGCCACCACCCGCGCCAGCGCCCCGCTGCAGGCCTATGTGCTGCACAGCCACGACTGGAGCGAGACCAGCCTGATCGTCGAACTGTTCACGCGCGCCCAGGGCCGGCTCGTCGTCGCCGCCAAGGGTGCGAAGCGGCCCACCTCGCAGCTGCGTTCCGTGCTGCTGCCGTTCCAGCCCATCCAGGTGCTGCTGGGCAAGGTGCCGGCCGACGCCCAGGCCGAGATCCTGAACCTGCGCAGTGCCGAGTGGCTGGGCGGCATGCCCCTGTTGAACGGCGCAGCGCTGCTGCCCGGCTTTCACCTGAACGAGCTGCTGCTGAAGCTGCTGGCCCGCCAGGACCCGCATCCGGCGCTGTTCGACCTGTATGCCGACACGCTGGCCGCCCTGGCCGAAGGCGAGCCCGAAGGCGCCACGCTGCGGGCCTTCGAGCTGGGTCTGCTCCAGGGCCTGGGCCTGTTGCCCGACCTCAGCCAGGACACCCAGACCGCGCAGCCGCTGCAGCCTGCACGGCGCTATGCGCTGCAGGCCGACACGGGCCTGGCGCCCGCGGCCCGCGACGGCCTGCCGGGCGCGGCCTGGACGGCGCTGGCGGCGGCGCTGCTGCATGGCGCCCCGGCTGCCCTGCGCGCGGCCTGCGCGCCGGTGGCCGCGGGCCTGCGCGTGCCTTTGCGGGGCCTGCTTCAATATCATCTGGGCCATGCGCCATTGCGCACGCGCCTGGTCTGGCAAGGACTGCAACGGCTGGCCGCCGTGCCCGACCCCTCCCGTCCCCCATCCGTCTGAGCCTTCTGTCCATGAACCCCCTGGTCGCCCCCGAAGCCGGCAGTGCCGGCCGTGCCCACGGCACCGCGCTGTCGGTCAACGTCAACAAGGTGGCCCTGCTGCGCAACACGCGCCATCTGGGCATTCCCAGTGTGGTGCGCGCATCGCTGCTGTGCCTGCAGGCGGGGGCCCAGGGCATCACGGTGCATCCGCGGCCCGACGAACGCCACATCCGCGCGGCCGACGTGCACGAGGTCGCGGCACTGCTGCACGACTGGCCGCAGGCCGAATACAACATCGAAGGCAACCCCTTCCACAACCTGATGGGCTTCATCCGCGCGGTGCGTCCGCAGCAGGCCACCTTCGTGCCCGACAGCGAAGGCCAGTTCACCAGCGACCACGGCTGGGACATCGCGGCCGACGGTGCGCGGCTGAGCCCGCTGATCGACGAATGCCACGCGCTGGGCGTGCGCGTCAGCCTGTTCATGGACCCGCAGCCCGAAGCCATGGCCCAGGCGCGCGGCATCGGTGCCGACCGCGTGGAGCTCTACACCGAACCCTATGCCGCGGCGCACGGCACACCCGACCAGGCCCGCCAGCTGGCGCGCTTCAAGGCGGCCGCGGCAGCGGCCCAGGCGGCGGGCCTGGGCGTCAACGCCGGCCACGACCTGAACCAGGCCAACCTAGCCGATTTCCTGCGCGCCGTGCCCGGGGTGCTGGAAGTCTCCATCGGCCATGCACTGGTGGCCGACGCGCTGGAAGCCGGCCTGGCCGACACCGTGCGCGCCTACCTGCGCTGCATCCGCGCGGCAGCGTGATCTACGGCATCGGCACCGACCTGTGCGACGTGCGCCGCATCGCGGCCACGCTGGAACGGCGGGGCGATCGCTTTGCCCAGAAGGTGCTGGGCCCGGCTGAACTGCGCTTGTTCCTGGCCCGCCGCGCTCGTGCGCCGCTGCGCGGCTTGCGTTTCCTGGCCACGCGTTTTTCGGCCAAGGAGGCCTTCTCGAAGGCCATCGGACTGGGCATCCGCAGCCCGATGACCTGGTCGGCCTGCGAGGTGCTGAACGAAGCCAGCGGCAAGCCGGTGATCCGGCTGTCGGGCGCGCTGGCCGAATGGTTCGCCGAACGCCGCCTGGTGGCCCATGTCACCGTCACCGACGAAGGCGATTACGCGGCGTCGTTCGTCGTCGTCGAAACGAAGGAAAGTCCTTGAACAACGCCATCCTGCATGCCCCGGTCGTGCTCGACATCGCCGGACCGTCGCTGAACGCCGCCGACCGCCGCCGCTTGAAGCACCCGCTGACGGGCGGCCTGATCCACTTCGCCCGCCACTGGGTCGACCGGCGCCAGCTCACCGAACTGAATGCCGAGATCAAGTCGATCCGGCCCGACATCCTGGTCTGCGTCGACCATGAAGGCGGCCGCGTGCAGCGCTTTCGCACCGACGGCTTCACCCACCTGCCGCCCATGCGTGCCCTGGGCGAGCTGTGGATGAAGGACGCGATGACCGCCACCGACGCCGCCACCGCCACCGGGCAGGTGCTGGCGCTGGAACTGCGCGCCTGCGGCGTGGACTTCAGCTTCACGCCCGTGCTCGACCTGGACCACGGCGGCAGCAGCGTGATCGGCGACCGCGCCTTCCACCGCGACCCGCGTGTGGCCGCGCTGCTGGCCAAGAGCCTGATGCACGGCCTGCTGGCCGCGGGCATGGGCAACTGCGGCAAACACTTCCCCGGCCACGGCTTCGTCAAGGCCGACAGCCATGTGGCCGTGCCGGTGGACAAGCGCAGCCTGAAGGCCATCCTGGCCGACGACGCCAGGCCCTACGAATGGCTCAGCACCGCATTGACGGCGGTGATGCCGGCGCACGTGGTCTACCCCAAGGTCGACAGCCATCCGGCGGGGTTTTCTGAACGCTGGCTGCAGGAGATCCTGCGCAACCAGTTCGGCTTCACCGGTGCGATCTTCAGCGACGACCTGAGCATGGAAGGCGCGCGCCACCTCGAAGGCGGCACGCTCACCTACGCCGAGGCCGCGGCGCTGGCGCTGAACGCCGGCTGCGACCTGGTGCTGCTGTGCAACCAGACCCTGCAGGGCGGCGGCGAGGCCGTCGACGAACTGCTGCAGGGCCTGGAACGCGCGGCCCGCGACGGCCTTTGGCATCCCGACCCCGACAGCGAGCGCCGCCGTCAGGCCCTGCTGCCGCAGACCACCCCGCTGGGTTGGGACGACCTGATGCACGACCCGGTGTATCAGCGCGCGCTGGAGCGGCTGCCTTGAGACCTTGTAGCCGATGAACCTCGACGCCGAGGCCAAACGCCTGCAGATGGCCGACATCGCCCGCTTGGCCGGGGTGTCGGTGTCCACCGTCTCGCGTGCACTCAACGGCAGCAGCCTCGTCAACGAGGCCACGCGCCAACGCATTGCCGAACTGGCGCGGTCGCTGAACTACAGCATCAACCTCAGCGCGCAGAACCTGCGCTTGAAGAAGAACCAGACGATTGCCGTCGTCGTGCCCTTCGATGCGCACTCGCGCCAGCACATCAGCGACCCGTTCTTCCTGTCCATCGTGGGCAGCATCGCGGACGCGCTGACCGACCGCGGCTACGACATGCTGCTCTCGCGCGTGGACGCGGAGCGGCTGGATTCGGCCTCGTCGCTCTATGACAGCGGCAAGGCCATCGGCATCGTCGTCATCGGCCAGTGGCGCCACCACGACCAGCTCAACGACATGGCCGCGCGCAAGGTGCCGCTGGTGGTGTGGGGCGGACAGCTGCCGCAGCAGCTCTACTGCAGCGTGGGCGGCGACAACCTGGCGGGCGGGCTGGTGGCCACCCAGCATCTCCTCGCGGCTGGCCGCCGCCACATCGCCTTCGTCGGGGACGCGGCCTTGCCCGAGGTGATGCTGCGACAGCAGGGCCACCACCAGGCCCTGGCGGCGGCCGGCATCGTGCGCGACCCGCGGCTGGACCTGCCCGTTCCCTTCGAGATCGGCGCGGCCCGCACCGCGCTCGACCGCTTGTTCGCCACGGGCCTGCCCGTCGACGGCGTCGTCGCCTGCAGCGACCTGCTGGCCTTGCAGGCCGTGCAGGCGGCACAGGCCGCTGGCCGCCACGTGCCCGACGACGTGGCCGTGGTCGGCTACGACGACATGCCCGTGGCCACCTACAGCAGCCCGCCCCTGACGACGGTGCACCAGCCGGTGGACCTGGCCGGGGCCGAAATCGTCGACGCGCTGCTTTGCCTGCTGGCCGGCGAGCGCGCCGTGCCGCGCACCTTGCCCGTGCACCTCGTCGTGCGGGGCAGTGCGCCCTGAATCGTCTGCAGATCGATTGCAGGAAGCTGACGTTCGACCCGGGCCGGGTTGGTTTTCCCTAGTTTGCAATCGATTGCAAACGACTTCCAATCGTCCCCGCACAGGCACCACAACAACCTGACGGAGACTTCGCATGCCCACTCGCCCCGCCTTCACCCGCAGCCCCCTGGTCGCCGCCCTGGCGCTGGCGTTCCTGCACCTGCCCGGCGCCCAGGCGCAGGGCACCGCGCCGAATGTCGCCCCCAAGCCGGCCGAAGCCGAACAGGATGGCCTGAAGCTCGACCGCATCGTCATCACCGGTTCCACCGGCACCACCAGCAAGATGCGCTCGAGCATTGCCATCAGTTCGCTCGAAGGCGACAGCCTGGTCACGAACACCGCCACCAGCGCCACGGAAGTGCTGCGCTCGGTGCCCGGCCTGCGCAGTGAAAGCAGCGGTGGCGAAAGCAATGCCAACGTCGGCGTGCGCGGCATCCCCATTTCCGCCGGGGGTGCGCGCTACATCCAGTTCCAGGAGGACGGCCTGCCGGTGCTGCAGTTCGGCGACATCGCCTTCGCCACGCCCGACACCTGGATCCGCGTCGACAACGGCCTGGACCGCCTGGAAGTGCTGCGTGGCGGCTCGGCCTCGACCCTGGCCACGGGCGCGCCCGGCGGCATCATCAACTTCATCCAGAAGACCGGCCAGACCGAAGGCGGCAGCGTCGCGCTGAGCTTCGGCCTGGGCTACGACGAAAAGCGCGTCGACGCCGGCTATGGAGGCCGTCTCGCGCCGAAGACGCGTTTCTGGGTGGGCGGCTTCTACCGCACCGGCGACGGTGGCCGCGACGGGGCCGACGGCACCGCAAAGGGCGGGCAGATCCGCGGCAACATCACGCAGGAACTCGACAACGGCTTCATCCGCGTCAGCTTCAAGCATCTGAACGACCGCACGCCCACCTTCATGCCCACCCCGGTGCGCTTCAACGGCAGCACCATCGAAGAGATTCCGGGCCTGGACCCGCGCACCACGGCCTTCTACAACGCCAACTGGCCGCTGGACAACACGCTGCTGGGCAACAACGCGCGCGGCACCAGCCGCATCCAGGACGGTTTGTCGGCCAAGAGCGACGCGCTGGGGGCCGAGCTCGACATCACTGCCGCCGGCCTGCGCTTCCAGAACAATTTCCGCTGGTCGAAGAACAGCGGCCGCTTCATCGGCATCTTCCCGGGCACCGACGTGACCGCCGCACCGGCCGGCACCACGCTGGTGGGCGGGGGCGCCTACACGGGCAACCAGTTCACCGCTGTCATCTTCAACACGAAAGTCGACGACGCCGGGCTGCTGGCCAACGACTTCAAGGTCAGCAAGGCCTTCGACATGGGCGCGGGCAGCAAGCTCACGGCCACTGGCGGCTTCTACATGTCGCAGCAGCAGCTGGACCTGACCTGGAACTTCAACCAGTACTCCTTGTCGGCCGTGGGCGACAAGGCGCAACTCCTGAACGTGCCGGGGGTGGTGAACGGTTCGCCGGGCTTCGGCGGCTGCTGCTCGAACACCCAGGCCTCGAAGTACAAGACCAACGCGCCCTACGTGCTGCTGGGCTATGAAGCCGGACCGCTGACGCTCGACGCCAGCCTGCGCCGCGACAACAACAGCGCCAGCGGAAACTACTGGCAGTCGAACGCCGGCGTCAGCTACACCCTCGGAGCACCCAACCGCATCGACTACGACTTCGGCAACACCGCTTACTCGCTGGGCGGCAACTACCAGCTGAGCAAGGACCTCGCCGTTTTCGCCCGCCTGAGCGAAGGCGCGGCCTACAACGCCGACCGCATCACCTTCTTCAATCCGCCGGCCCTGGTCAACGGCAGCAGCTCGCGCATTCCCATCAACGAAGTCAAGCAGCTCGAAGGCGGCGTGAAGTGGCGCAGCGGCGGCACCAGCGTCTTCGCCACGGTCTTCGTGGCCAAGACCGACGAGATCAACGTCGACCCCACCACCAACCCGGT
>JANOBX010000295.1:0-5091 GCA_031411875.1 Burkholderiales bacterium
GGCGGTCACGCACTGCGCCACGGTCATGGTCGAACAGTTGATGACACCGGCGCCCGGGTTGCGGCTCTTGTAGACCGTGGCCGACACGAACGACGACGCCAGCACGCAGGTGGAGGTGGCAGAGACCGGCCCGCTGGCCAGTGTCAACACCACTGGTGCCGCGGCCGTGCCGGCACGCAACAGCGCGCGACGGCTGGCTGACACACCGAGCGCGCCCGCGCTGGCGTCAACGGGCGCCTGCTCAGGCTGTTGCTTCGTGTTGTCGTGTTGCATTCTTCTCTCCGGCCAGTATTGAACTGCAAATCACATTGTAGGAAGGCGAGGCGAGTAGCAGGGGTCCTCATCGCCCCCCGGTTCCTGGGGGCGCTGCCCCGCTGGCACTGGCTGCCGTGAATCAAGCACGCTGCTGCTCACTTCGCGAGGCCGGGACCCCGAGATCACCGCCCCCGAGCAGCCACGTGTCGCACTTCAGTGTCAAACGAAGAAGGAAAAAAGGCGGCTCGCGCCGCCTTTCCATCTCAGTCAGCGACCTGTCAGGCGCGGCGACGGCGAGCCGCTGCCAGGCCCAGCAGCGCCAGACCGGCGAGCGCGAAGGAGCCCGGCTCGGGGATGGTGAACTGCAGGTTGTCGATCGAAAAGTCATACGCCGGCTGACCGGAGAACCTCAGGGTGAAGCCCTGGCTGAAGTCGGCGACGCCGCTGATGGAGTAGCTGCTGGGAACCACCATCGAGTTGATGTTCAGCGTCGCCAGCACCGTGCCGGTGAAGGTGGAGATCAGCAGGTCGACGTTCAACGGCACCTGGTCGAGCGACAGCAGGTCGAAGGAAATCGTCCCCAGGCTGCCCGGGCCGTAGCCGGCAAAGCCAGCACCCGAGTACCCCAGGCCGTAGTTGGCCACGCCGAAAGTGCCGGTGTTGGCTGCAGCCAGCGTGAAGAGACCAGCGGTCACGCCCATGTTGGCGGCGTCAGCACCCTGCGCAATGACGTCGACCGTCAGCGTGCGGTTGATGCCGGCGACAGGAGCGTTGGCGGCTGCGATGGAGCTGCTGCCGACGGTGAGTTGGGACACGCTGCCCGGGCCGACGCTGAAGTTGTCGGTGAACACGAGTTCAGCCTGGGCGAGAGGAGCGAGAGCCACAGTGGCCGCAGCCACGAGCGTACGAATTTGGATGGGCGACATGGAAAATCTCCGGTGGGACGATTGAGAGGACGCTGCGTAGGTAGCAACTGGTGTGCCAATCAAGCTAAGTTGTTGATTGAAATGAGAAATGCTTTGAAGTCGCCCGCCTGGTCTGCGTCGGTGTAAAGAATTCTGACGTCAGGGCGCCCGGCTCTCGCTCCCAGTTGATCAGGGCTGGCGCCTGCTGGTGGAGGTGCACACGGGTCATCCACTGCCCTGATGCACTGCGACTCACTTCGTGGAGAAATGTCCGGTCGTTGCATTCATCTCCCGTCCTGGTTGCGCCCCGGCTGCCGGCATGCGTATGCTTTCTGCTTCTGAAATCCGCCCCCGACGCGTTGTGTCGATCGATGTCGACGCGACCTGTCGCCGTTGTGGCGCCAACAAGGTTCGTCGTTAACATCGAAATCGGCCGCGAAGCGATCGATGTACGTTGCCCGATGCCGCAGCCGCGCTGGGCGCCGCTCAGGCAGTTGCTGCCCTCTTAATCGTCGAAGGATCGATCAATGCGCTACAGCGACCTTTCATTGCCCAGGGCCCTGTTGTCGCTGATCGTGGCGGCGTGTCTGTTGGCAGCGGGTTGCAGCAGGGACTCCCCCCAATCCCTATTGGCCTCCGGCAAGGAGTCTGCAGAGAAGGGCGAGCACGCGACAGCCATCATCCACTACAAGACCTTGCTGCAAGACGGCACGGAATCGGCGGAGATCCGCTACCTGCTCGGCGTTTCGCTCCTCCGATCCGGCGACTCCGCCGGCGCCGTGACGGAACTCGGCAAGGCCCTGGAACTGGGGCGGTCGAAGGACGAAGTCATCCCGCTGATTGCAAGTGCGCTGCTGCAGTCGGGCGAGTACCGCAAGCTCGTCACGCAGTACGAGGCCACGGACCTGGGATCTCCTCCAGCGCTGGCCGCGTTGAAGGTTTCGCTGGCCGCTGCCTGGGCCCGACTGGGCGATGCCGCCAAGACCGAGGCGAGCGTGGCCGCTGCGTTGCGCGCAGTGCCGGACTTCGGGCCCGCCCTCGTGGTCCGTGCCCGATTGATGGCGGTTGGACGGGAGTTCGACGGCGCCATCGCGCTGCTTGAAAGGGCCATCAAGCAGGACCCGAATAACCATGAAGCACTGCACCTGAAGGGTGAGATCTTGGCCTTGGCCAAGGGGGATGCCCAAGGCGGCGCGGCAGCCATGAAGCAGGCACTCGTCATCAATCCAGCCTATGTGCCGTCTCATGCAGGACTCGTTTCGCTGGCTCTCGCCTCAGGCGACCTGGCCGCTGCCAAGTCGCAACTGGAGACGATGCGCAAGGCCTTGCCCAAGCATCCGCACACCCTCTTCCTGGACGCGCAACTTGCCTACCAGTCCGGAGATCTGGCCAAGGCACGTGAGCTCTCCAACGCACTGCTGCGTGCCGCCAGCGAGAGCCCCGAAGTCCTGCAACTGGCCGGCGCGATCGAAGCGCAGGCCGGTTCGATGGTCATCGCGGAGTCCCACTTCAGAAAGGCACTGCAGCTCAATCCCGATTTGCCTGCGGTCCGGCGAAGCCTGGCCATCGCGTATTCGCGGCTGGGGCAACCTCAGAAGGCGTTTGACGCGCTCGGGCCGCTCATCGGCGAAGGCGCCACCGACGGCAAGGCGCTGTCGCTGGCCGGCGAGACCGCACTCAGCCTGAACGATCCCCAGACGGCCGACAGGCTGTTCCAGCGCGCGGTCAAGATCGACCCGAACGATGTGGCGATCCGCACGGCCCTGGCCGTATCCCAGGTCCGGCAAGGCAATGCCCTGCGGGGTTTGTCCGAGCTTCAGTCGCTGTCCAGCAGCACGCCCGAGGCGACGGCAGACTTGGCGCTCATCAGCACGCGGATCGCGCAGCGCGACTGGGATGCCGCGCTGGCCGCCCTGGATGCCCTGGCCAAGAAGTCCCCCGCCCATCAGGGCACGGCAGCGGATATCCGCGGGCGCGTTCACATGGCGCGCCGCGATACGGCGGCGGCCCGGAAGTCTTTCGAGCAGGCGCTGGCGATCGACCCGAAGCTGTTCTCGGCGATCGCCAATCTGGTGGTGATCGACACGCTGGAGGGCCGTCCGGAGGAAGCCCGCAAGCGGCTGGAGGCGGCGGTGGCAGCCGACCCCAGAAATACCTTTGCCTGGCAGGCCATGGCCCAACTCCTCAAGAAGCAGGGTGCGCCGTTCGACCAGCAGCGCGATCTGATCGAGGAGGGCATCAAGGCGAACCCTTCCGAGCCCTCGCTGCGCCTGGCCCTGGTGGAAATGCACCTGCAGAGCCGGCGCATGTCTGGCGCGCTGACCGCCGCGCAAAACGCAGCTGCTGCCTTGCCCGACGACGTGAACGTGCTCGACGCGCTGGGACGTTCGCAGACGACGACGGGCAACATCCAGCAGGCGGTCAGCACCTTCAGGCGCATCAGCAACCTGGATCCGAATTCGATCCTCCCGCATTCACGCTTGGCCGACCTCTATGCCAGCCAAGGCGATATCAAGGGCGCCGAAGCCAGCTGGCGCCGGGTGCTGGAGCTGGACCCCAACGCCGATGTCGCCGTGGCCAAGCTCATGGAGTTGATGCTGGCCAACAAGCGCGCGCCCCAGGCACTGGCACTGGCCAGGCAGCTTCAGAAGGACAAGCCGGCCAGTGCCGCCGGTCACTTGCTGGAAGGTGCGCTTCACCGGCAAATGGGTGCCCATGGCCAGGCGGTTCTGGCTTACCAGGCGGGCCTGAAACGCGAACCCAATCGGTCCGCATTGGCGGTGCGCCTGCATCAAGCGCTGATCGCTGCTGGCCGCGCCGACGAAGCAGAGGCCACGGCGAAGCAGTGGCTGGCCAGCAACCCTTCCGACACCAACTTTGCTTTCCAGGTGGCCCTGGTCGACCTCAGCCGCGGCAAGCTGGCCAGGGCAGAGGACGGCTTCCGCGCCGTCATCGGCAAGCAGCCGGGCCACGTGATGGCGCTGAACAACCTGGCCTGGCTGATGGCCAAGGAGGGCAAGCCAGGCGCCGTGGTGCTGGCGGAGCGAGCGAACGCGATCTCTCCGGACAGCCCTTCTCTGATGGACACGCTCGCCTTTGCGCTGGCAGCCGAGAACAAGACCGCAGAGGCCTTCGCGCTGCAGAAGAAGGCCGTGGCGCTGGCGCCTGACGCGCCGACATTCCGCCTGTCACTGGCGAAACTCGCCTTGAAGAGTGGCGACACCGCTCTGGCGCGCACCGAACTGGAGACCCTCAAGAAGCTCGGGCAGCAGTTTTCGTCTCACTCGGAAGTGACCGCGCTGCTGAAGACACTTTGAGGGAGCGATGGTTTGCTGCCGGGCTGTGTCGGGCCGGTCGGGCTCGGTCGAAGGCCCCGCGACACGACGGCTGGGCAACGAGCGTTGCCGCGGTGGAGCCATGCAAAACTGTGTCGTGGCGGTGCACGCGGCGCAAAATGCCGGGGTGTTGCAATGCGAACGTGAAAAATGTGGGTGAAGCTCGCCCGAAGTCCGCGCTGCCGATCCGGCAGTCCCACGCGCTATGACATCATCATCGATGGAAGGGCTTGCGCGCCCTCATCGGACCGCCGTGCTCGAGATTCCCAGCGCCGGGTCCCCAGCATCTGGCTTCGTCGTGCCGCCCCACCAAGACCCTAGGAGCCCTGCCTTGACCCACTCGAGCCTTGCACGTAGAACTCTCTCCCGATTGGGCGCGATGCTGGCAACCGGCGCGTTTCTTGCAGGCTGCGGATCCCTGGGCAACACCTTGCCGCCGGCCCCGGCCACCAGCGCCACCGCCGACTACAGCTACGTCATCGGTGCCGGCGACGGCCTGAACATCATCGTCTGGCGCAACCCCGAGCTGTCGATGAGCGTGCCGGTCCGCCCTGACGGCAAGGTCTCGGCACCGTTGATCGACGAGTTGATGGCGC
>JANOBX010000296.1:0-3007 GCA_031411875.1 Burkholderiales bacterium
ATGAAGAAGCAGAAGGAGCACAAGGCGATGATCGACGCGCTGGCCAAGGGCGACGAGGTCGTCATCGGCGGCGGGGTCGTCGGCCGGGTGGCCAAGCTGGGCGAGACCTTCGTGCACATCGAGGTGGCGAACAACGTCGAACTGCAGGTGCAGCGCGCTGCCGTGCTGCAGGTGCTGCCCAAGGGCACCTTCAAGTAAGCGCCGCACGCCAAGGACTGCCTCATGAACCGCTACCCGCTGTGGAAGTACGCGATCCTCGCCATCGCGCTGCTGGTCGGCCTGCTGTACACCATTCCGAATTTCTACGGTGAGGCACCGGCGGTTCAGGTTTCCAGCGCCAAGGCCACGCTCAAGCTCGACCCGAGCTTCGCCCCGCGGGTGCAGAAGGTGCTGGACGACGCCAAGCTGAAGGCCGACTTCGTGCAGTTCGACGTGAACACGGTGAAGGCCCGCTTCGGCGACACCGACACCCAGATCAAGGCCAAGGACGCCCTCACCCAGGCGCTGAACCCCGACCCCAGCGACCCCAGCTACATCGTCGCGCTGAATTTGCTGTCGCGCAGCCCCGAATGGATGGCCAAGCTGCACGCCCTGCCGATGTACCTGGGCCTGGACCTGCGCGGTGGCGTGCACTTCCTGATGCAGGTGGACATGAAGGCGGCGCTGACCAAGCGCGCCGAGTCGCTGGCCGGTGACGTGCGCAGCGTGCTGCGCGAAAAGAACATCCGCCACGGCGGCGTCACGCGCGACGGCAACAACGTCGACGTGCGCTTCCGCGACGCCGCCGTGGCGCAGCAGGCGCAGAACCTGCTGGCCGACCAGTTCCCCGACCTGCAGTGGGACCAGATCGCCGAAGCCGGGGACCAGCGCCTGCGCGGCATCCTGAAGCCCGAGGCCGCGCGCCGGGTGCAGGAACAAGCCGTCAAGCAGAACATCACGACGCTGCAGAACCGCGTCAACGAGCTCGGCGTGAGCGAACCGGTGATCGCCCAGCAGGGCATCGACCGCGTCATCGTGCAGCTGCCGGGGGTGCAGGACACGGCCAAGGCCAAGGACATCATCGGCCGCACCGCCACGCTCGAGATCCGCATGGTCAACGAGACGGCCGAGGCCCGCGCCGCCCAAAGCGGCGCCAGCCCCGTGCCCTTCGGCAGCGAACGTTTCCTGGAACGCGGCCAGGCCCCGATCATCCTGTACCGCCAGGTGGTGCTGACGGGCGAGAACCTCACCGACGCGCAGCCCGGCTTCGACAGCCAGACCCAGGAACCCACGGTGAACCTGGTGCTCGACGCCAAAGGTGCGCGGGTGTTCCGCGACGTGACGCGCGAGAACGTCGGCAAGCGCATGGCCATCGTGCTGTTCGAGAAGGGCAAGGGCGAGGTCGTCACCGCGCCCGTGATCCGCAGCGAGATCGGTGGCGGCCGGGTGCAGATCAGCGGCCGCATGACCACCCAGGAAGCCAGCGACCAGGCCCTGCTGCTGCGCGCCGGCAGTCTGGCCGCGCCCATGGAGATCATCGAGGAACGCACCATCGGCCCGAGCCTGGGCGCCGAGAACATCGCCCAGGGCTTCAACAGCGTGCTCTACGGCTTCATCGCGATTGCCGTGTTCATGTGCGCCTACTACCTGCTGTTCGGCGTGTTCAGCTCGATCGCGCTGGCCTTCAACCTGCTGCTGCTGGTGGCGGTGCTGTCGATGCTGCAGGCCACGCTGACCCTGCCGGGCATGGCCGCCATCGCGCTGACGCTGGGCATGGCCATCGACGCCAACGTGCTGATCAACGAACGGGTGCGCGAGGAACTGCGCAACGGCGCGGCGCCGCAGGCCGCCATCCACGCCGGCTACGACCGCGCCTGGGGCACCATCCTGGACAGCAACATCACCACCCTGATTGCCGGCCTGGCCCTGCTGGCCTTCGGCTCGGGCCCGGTGCGCGGCTTTGCGGTGGTGCACTGCCTGGGCATCTTGACCAGCATGTTCAGCGCGGTGATGTTCTCGCGCGGCCTGGTGAACCTGTGGTACGGCGGCAAGAAGCGCCTGAAGAGCGTGTCGATCGGCCAGGTCTGGCGACCCGGTTCTGCGCCACCGCGCACGAACCTCGCCGACGAGGCCACTGAACCTGTCGCCAAGGCCTAAAGGGGAACAACGCCATGGAATTCTTCCGCATCAGCAAAGACATCCCCTTCATGCGCTATGCGAAGGTGATGAACATCATCTCCTTCGTGACCTTCGCGCTGGCCGTGTTCTTCATCGTCACGCGTGGCCTGCACCTGTCGATCGAATTCACCGGCGGCACGGTGATGGAAGTGGAGTACGCGCAGTCTGCCGACATCAACCGCACCCGCGCCACCGTCGAGGCCATGGGTTTCGGCGAGGTGCAGGTGCAGAAGTTCGGCACCTCGCGTGACGTGCTGATCCGCTTGCCGGTGCGCGAGGGCGACAAGCAGACCGAGGTGGCGGGCCGGGTGTTCGCCGAGCTGTGCAAGGCCGAGACCGGAACGGTGGGCACCAAGCAGTACACCACGCCCCAGGGCGAGTCGGTCAGCCGCCCGTCCTGCGCACTGGCCGACGGCGCCGAACCGGTGAAGCTGCAGCGTACGGAGGTCGTGGGCCCGTCGGTGGGTGCGGAACTGGCGCGCGACGGCGCCATCGCGCTGGCCGTCACCGTCGCCGGCATCATGGCCTATCTGGCGATGCGCTTCGAATGGAAGTTCGCGGTGGCCGGCATCGTCGCCAACCTGCACGACGTCATCATCATCCTGGGCTTCTTCGCCTTCTTCCAGTGGGAGTTCTCGCTGGCGGTGCTGGCGGCCATCCTGGCCGTGCTGGGCTATTCGGTCAACGAATCGGTGGTCATCTTCGACCGCATCCGCGAGATCTTCAGGAAGTTCCGCAAGCTGACGACGCCGCAGGTCATCGACAACGCCATCACCAGCACCACCAGCCGCACCGTCATCACCCACGGCAGCACGCAGATCATGGTGCTGTCGATGCTGCTCTTCGGCGG
>JANOBX010000297.1:0-3693 GCA_031411875.1 Burkholderiales bacterium
AGGATGCTGTTGGTGTAGTTGCTGACCGCCTTGGCCTGCGTCATGGTGATGTTGACGTGGTGGCGCGTGTAGCTGCTGGTCTTCACGCGGATGCCGCGCCGCAGGCCTTCTTCGCCCAGGTAGGCGCCCCAGGGCCAGGCCGCGACCATGATGTGGATGTCGTTGCCCCTGGGGCTCACGCCCAGCTTCTTGTCGCCGATCCAGATCAGCGGGCGCAGGTAGCAGCTTTCGAGCTTGTTTTCGCGCACCACCAGGCGCTGCGCCTCGGCCACCTCCGCCGGCGTGAAGGGGATCTTCATGCGCAGGATCTTGGCGCTGTTGAACAGGCGCTCGGTGTGTTCGGGCAGGCGGAAGATGGCGGTGGGGCCGGCCGCCGTCTTGTAGGCGCGAACACCTTCGAAGGCGCCGCAGCCGTAGTGCAGGGTGTGGGTCAGGACGTGGATCTTCGCGTCGCGCCATTCGACCAGCTGGCCGTCCATCCAGATCTTGCCATCGCGGTCGGACATCGACATGGGAAAACTCCTGTGTTGGGGTGGGCGATTTTAGGCGGCGGCGCGCTGCAACCGCCACGCCGTGACCTGGCCATGCTGCAGGTCGACCTCGACACGGTCGCCGGCGCCGTCCTGCCAGGCAAAGGTTTCGTCGACGGCATCGGCGGCGGTGGCCACGGGTGTGCCCAGGCTGCGCGTCAGCTTCAGCACCTGCACCAGGCGCAGCCCCTTGCGCAGCTGGGCGTGCAGCATCACGGCGTTGTCGACCTCGCCCACGGGCCGGCCGGCAGCAGCCCGCATCGCGCGCAGCGCACGGCTGAACTGCAACAGCATCCAGAACGCGATGACGGTGAGCGCCAGCACCAGGCCGGGCCAGCCGTAGGCCAGGTAGCCCACCACCAGCGCGGCCAGCGCCAGGGCCCAGCCGATGGCCGCGCTCACTGACAATCCGGGCGATGCGCGAGTTGGAAGCTTTGTCGACATGGGTGATCAATCTGGACCGGGCGCCGGAGCGGCTGGCCCGCATCAGCGCCCAGCTGACCGGCCTGGGCCTGCCCTTCACCCGGCTGCCGGCAGTGGATGCGAGCCAGCTGCGCACCGAAGAGCGGGCCTTGCTGGACGACGCCGCCTATCGGCAGCGCCACGGCATGACGCCGGTGCTGGGCGAGCTGGGATGTTACCTGTCGCATGTGGCCGTGATGAAGGCCTTCCTGGCGAGCCCTGCACAGTTCGCGCTGGTGCTGGAAGACGACGTGCTGCTGCGCCCGAGCCTGCCCACGGTCCTGCAGGGACTGCTGGCGCAGGCCGGCCGCTGGGACATGGTAAAGCTCTCGGGCGTGCATTCGGGCACGCCGGTGCCGGTGGCCGAGGTGACGCGGGGCCACGCCCTGGCCGTGATGCTGAGCCGCTGCACCGGCAGCAGCGCCTACCTGATCAACCGCCAGGCGGCACAAACCTATTTGCAGCAGCCCGGGGGCCTGCTGCCGATGGCCCTGCCCTACGACCATGTCTTCGACCAGGGCTGGCGTTTCGGCCTGAAGGTGCGGCTGGTGACCCCGCGACCCTGCGGCCACGACGAGCAGATCGCCAGCACCATCGTCGCGCCCCCCGGCGCCACCCGCAAGTTCCACTGGACGCGGCGCCTGCCGGCGTACGCCTACCGGCTGCGCAACGAGTCGCGCCGCCTGGCCTACGGCCTGACGCAGCTGCTGCGCGAGCGGGCGGGGCGCTGAAGCCCCGGACGAATCAGAGAGGCTTGGCGCCGATGTCGGCGCGCACCACCGCCGGCAGCCTGCCGAGCAGGAACCGGATCGCCAGCGGGATGAGCACGATGTCGTCGACCACGCCCAGGAAAGGCACGAAGTCCGGGATCAGGTCGATGGGCGACAGCACATAGATCACCAGGCCCAAGGCGCCCAGCTTCAGCCAGCCAGGTGACAGAGGGTGACGCAGCGCGCGCCACAAGGCCATCGCGTCGCCGCGCACCACGGTCCACAACAGGGCCAGACGTTTCCACATGATGCACACCTCCGGGGCAAGCATTGCCGCAGGCCCGCACATGGGCCCGCCCCGGCACTTTACAAGCCGCGCACGACGTCGATCGCCTCTTCGATGCGTTCGACCGCATGCACCGTCAGGCCTTCGATCGGCTTCTTCGGCGCATTGGCCTTGGGCACCATGGCCACGCTGAAGCCCAGCTTGGCCGCTTCCTTCAGCCGTTCCTGGCCGCGCGGCGCAGGCCGCACTTCGCCCGCCAGACCCACCTCGCCGAAGGCAATGAAACCGCGCGGCAGCGGCTTGCCGCGCAGGCTGCTCTGGATGGCCAGCAGCACCGCCAGGTCGGCCGCCGGCTCACCGATGCGCACACCGCCCACGGCGTTGACGAACACGTCCTGGTCCATGCAGGCCACGCCGGCATGGCGGTGCAGCACGGCCAGCAGCATGGCCAGGCGGTCGCGGTCCAGGCCCACCGACAGGCGCCGCGGGCTGGGCCCGCCGCTGTCGACCAGGGCCTGCAGCTCCACCAGCAGCGGGCGCGTGCCTTCCAGCGTCACCATCACGCAGCTGCCGGGCACCGGTTCGCCGTGGGTGGACAGGAAGATCGCGCTCGGGTTGCTGACGCCCTTCAAGCCTTTCTCGGTCATAGCGAACACGCCGATCTCGTTGACCGCGCCGAAGCGGTTCTTGATGGCGCGCACGAGCCGGAAGCTGCTGTGCGTGTCGCCTTCGAAGTACAGCACGGTGTCGACGATGTGTTCCAGCACACGCGGCCCGGCCAGGGCGCCTTCCTTCGTCACATGGCCCACCAGCACGATGGCGCAGCCGCTGGTCTTGGCCAGCCGCGTGAGCTGCGCCGCGCATTCGCGCACCTGCGCCACCGAGCCCGGGGCCGAGCTGAGCTGGTCGGAATAGACCGTCTGGATCGAATCGACGACGCACAGTGCCGGGCGTTCGCTGTCCAGCGCCGCAGCGATACGTTCCAGCTGGATCTCGGCCAGCACCCGCACCGCCGTGCCGGGCAGGCCCAGCCGGCGCGCACGCAGGGCGACCTGGGCGCCGCTTTCCTCGCCGGTGACGTACAGCACCTTCATGCGGCCCGACATCGAGTCCAGCGCCTGGAGCAGCAGCGTGCTCTTGCCGATGCCCGGGTCGCCGCCGATCAGCACCACGCCGCCGGCGACGATGCCGCCACCGAGCACGCGGTCGAGTTCTTCCTGGCCCGTGGGCGTGCGTTCGACGTCGGTGGCCTCGATCTCGCTGAGCGTGGTCACCATCTGCCGCGCGGCAGCGGCTCCGGCCAGGGACTCGAAGCGGCTGGCCTGCTTGCCGCCGGCCGGCTCGTTCACCGTCTCGTCCAGGGTGTTCCAGGCCCCGCAGGCCGGGCACTTGCCCAGCCATTTCGCGGAGGTGCCACCGCAGTCGCGGCAGGTGTAGGAGGTTTTTGCGGCCATGGGCTGGATTGTGTGCGGCTATTGGAATGGCTTCCCCTGGACGGCTTGCACCTGCCGAGTGCACCTGTCAACTGAGGAGCGTTCCCAGGGTATCGGCTGACCGCCATCCGGCCACCCTGGGATCGATCCGAGGCTGTGGGGCCGGGCCTGGACCGCTACTGTTCGACGTTAGAACAGGGAGCGTTCCATGGCCATGCACATTGCCGACCGCCTGGGCGGCGCTGAACATCTTCACCTGGAAGGCAGCGAAC
>JANOBX010000298.1:0-1946 GCA_031411875.1 Burkholderiales bacterium
GCCGCGCGGCATGCCAGGGCTGGACCTGGTTCCACTGGAAACGCCAGGTCCACCAACCGCTTTCCTGGCCGGGATAGTTCATGCGGCCGGCGGTCGGCAGCCCCAGCACGTCCTGCATCGGGTGCACGGCCGTGTCGCCGACGCTGGCCATCGCGGTGCGGATCAGCGTCCACGGCATGTCGTGGCCGTCGGTGCCCAGGTAGCCGCGCGCGAAGTGGCGCTCGTGGTCGGTGGCGGTGGCCCACCAGCCGGCCACCGTGTCGTTGTCGTGGGTGCCGGTGTAGACCACGGTGTCGGGTTCGTGGTTGTGCGGCAGGAAGCGGTCGGTGGCGTCGCCGTTGAAGGCGAACTGCAGGATGCGCATGCCCGGCAGGCCGAACTGCTTGCGCAGGGCTTCGACGTCGGGGGTGATGACCCCCAGGTCCTCGGCGATGATGGGCATCGGCCCCAGGGCCTGGTCGATGGCCTTGAACAGCGCCTCGCCCGGGCCCGGCAGCCAGCGGCCGTTCATCGCGGTGGGTTCGCTGGCCGGAATCTCCCAGTACCCCGCAAAGCCGCGGAAGTGGTCGATGCGCACGATGTCCACCAGCTCGAAGGTGCGGCGCACACGTTCCACCCACCAAGCGTAGTTGTCTTTGGCGTGTTCGGCCCAGCGGTACAGCGGGTTGCCCCAGCGCTGGCCGGTGGCGGCGAAGAAGTCTGGCGGCACGCCGGCAACAGCGGTGGCCTTGCCCGCACTGTCCAGTTCGAACAGATGCTGGTTGGCCCAGACCTCGGCGCTCAGGTAGGCGATGAAGATCGGCGTGTCGCCGATGATCCGGACGCCCTTGCCATTGGCGTAGGCCTTCAGTGCCGCCCACTGGCGGTAGAAGCGCCACTGGCAGAACTGCCAGAAGGCGATGCGGTCTGCGTGCCTGGCGGTGGCCGCGGCCAGCGCCGCGGGTTCGCGCCGGGCCAGGGCCGGCTCCCATTCGCACCAGTCTTTCCAGCCGCAGCTTTCGCACAGGCTCATGAAGAGGGCGTAGTCGGTCAGCCAGGGGGCCTGCTCGGCGTGGAAGGCGGCGAAGTCTTCGCGCTGTGCGGCCGTGCCTTTCGCCGCGAAGCGCGCCGCCGCCTTGGCCAGGCGCTGCATGCGGAAGGGGTACATCAGGCTGAAGTCGATCTGCGCTTCCGCCGCAGCACCGGCCAGCCCGGCCGGCGGGCTCAGGTCGGCGGCGTCCAGCCAGCCTTGCTGCTGCAGTTCGGCCAGGTTGACCAGCAGCGCGTTGCCGGCGAAGGCCGAGTTGCTCATGTAGGGCGAGTTGCCCGGGCCGATGCCGGCCAGCGGCAGCAGCTGCCACAGCTTCTGGCCGGCCGCCACCAGCCAGTCGACGAAGTGGTAGGCCTCCGGTCCGAAGTCGCCCGAGCCGTGCGGGCCGGGCAGGGACGTGGGGTGCAGCAGCACACCGCTGGCGCGGGGGAATCTCATCGGGCGGGTCCTACGGGTTCGGGCAGGGCGCGCAGCAGCACCAGGCTGCGGGCGCTCAGGAGGAAATGGTCGGCTGCGGGGCCGCTGTCCCGCGCAGATTGGCGCCAGCGGCTGCGGCCGTCGGGGTTGGCGCTGTCGAGTTCGGCCACCCAGCCGCCCGGGGGCAGGCGGAAGCTGGCGTCCATGTTGCGGCCGTTGATCATCAGCAGCAGCGGTGCGCCTTCGCCCCCGGGCGCACCGATGAACGCGCCCATGATCCGGGACATGCGGTTGTCCCAGTGTTCGGGCGTCATCGGCTCGCCCACGCGGCGCAGCCAGGCCAGGTCGGCCAGGCCGCGGGCGTCGGCCACGCCGGTGTACCAGCGCGGGCCCAGCGGCAGCAGCCGCTTGCGCAGCGCGATGAGATGGGCGGTGTAGTCCAGCAGGCCTGCGTCGGCGTGGTTCCAGTCGATCCAGGTGATGGCGTTGTCCTGGCAAT
>JANOBX010000299.1:0-1608 GCA_031411875.1 Burkholderiales bacterium
GCCCAAGGACACCGCCGCCACTGCCATGCTGAGTCGAGCGCAGTTCGACGCCCTCGTGCTTGGCCTGCCGTGGCAACGCATCGGGGACACTGGCGTGATCCGCGTTCTATAGCTCGCGCAATTCTCGAATCTGCCAATGGGCAAGGCCCGTCGTGACGGGCACGATCACGACCTGTGATCGCCCCGCAGCAACTCGACGCCCTCGACCCGCAGCAGATGCGGCAAGCGCTGCTGACGCTGACGGCCCAGATGGCGGCCAAGGACGAGTTACTCGCACGCAAGGAGCGCGAAGCTGCCTTCAAGCAAGCGCTGATCGACAAGCTCACGCACGAAGTGGCCGTGCTGCGGCGGCTGAAGTACGCCGCCACCAGCGAGAAGTTCTGCGCCGGCATGAGTGCGGCGCAAAAGAGCCTGATCGAAGAGACACTGGACAGCGACATCGCGCAGCTGACGGCCGAGCTCGATCAGGCCGATGCCGATGCTGAGGCGCAGGCTGCGAAGACCAGGAAGCCCAAGCAAGCGCCCAAGCGTGAGCCGCTGCCGCCGCACCTGCCGCGCCGCGACGTGCACCACGAGCCCGAGAACACGGCCTGCACCTGCGGCTGCGACATGAAGCGCATCGGCCAGGACGTCGCCGAGCGGCTGGACTACGAGCCAGGCGTGTTCACGGTGGAGCGCCATGTGCGCGGCAAGTGGGCCTGCAGCCACTGCCAGAAGCTGGTGCAGGCGGCGGTACCCGCACACGTCATCGACAAGGGCATTTCCACTGCCGGCCTGCTGGCCCAAGTGCTGGTGGCCAAGTTCCTCGATCATCTGCCGCTGTACCGCCAGGAACGCATCTTCGAACGCGCCGGCATGGCGATCGCACGCTCCACCCTGGCGCAGTGGGTGGGTGAATGCGGCGCGCAGCTGCAGCCGCTTGTGGACGCCTTGACGGCAGAGCTGCTGCGGCACGCGGTGCTGCACGCCGACGAGACGCCGGTGAGCATGCTCAAGCCGGGCCACAAGAAGACCCACAAGGCCTACATGTGGACCTACTGCACGACGAGCTTCAACGAGACCAAGGCCGTGGTGTTCAACTTCGCCGAGACCCGCAGCGGCGAGAACGTGCGCAGCTTCCTGCGCCAGGACGGTGAGCAGGCGTGCAAGCAAGGCTGGACTGGCACCCTGGTGACCGACGGCTTCTCGGGCTACAAGGCCACGTTCGAGCGCGGCGTCACCGAGGCGGGCTGCGTCGCGCACGCCAGGCGCAAGTTCCACGAGCTGTGGGCCAACCACGGCAGCCAGGTCGGCAAGCAGGCGCTGCGGTACTTCCAGGTGCTGTTCAAGATCGAGGAAGAAGTCGCCGATGCACCCGCGGAAGAACGACGACGAGTTCGACAGCGGAAGTCACAGCGGGTTGCAGCAGCGCTGCACCGATGGTTGATCAAGCAACGTCTTCAAGTCCCCGACGGGTCGGCTACCGCCAAGGCCATCGACTACAGCTTGAAGCGCTGGCAGGCGCTGACGCGGTTCATCGACGACGGCGATCTGCCGGCGGACAACAACTGGGTGGAGAACCAGATCCGGCCGATTGCCATCGGGCGCTCGAACTGGCTGTTCGCCGGG
>JANOBX010000300.1:0-16691 GCA_031411875.1 Burkholderiales bacterium
ACGAGCACATCGCCACCGACACGCTGGTGGGGTGGGCGTGGGCGCCGGGTTTCGGTCGCACGCCGGCGCCGGGTACGCAGGCGCAGGCCGGCGCATTGGTCGAGGCGTGGATCAAGACCGGAGCGGCGTGCCCGAAATGAATTCTATGTCCGTGCCGGCATCGGCTCATCGTCGATGTTGGGCTCCGGCTGCTCGGCGGCACGCATGTCGTCCACCGGGCCATCCTCGAGCACGGGCGGATCGCCTGCAGGCGCTTCGTCCACTGCGGCGTCATGTGGCAGGAACCCCCCCGACTCCCCCAGCCCGCCACCGTGTCGGCGCGCGACGGTGGGGGCCAAGACACGGTGGTTGCAAAGGTGGGCTGGGGCTGGCTGTGGCGCGCATCTGAGGCGCCGAGGAGCACAGGGCGCGCGGCCCTCGCGCGAAGCGCGACTCCACATCTGACTCATCGCGGGTGATTGAACGGAGCGAGCGCAGCGAGCGAAGTGGGTTCCGCGAGCTTGTGGATTTCGGGGCCGCGGGACCGAGCACCGCAGGGGAGCCGGAGCGCCAGCGAAGGCCGCCGAAGCTAAGCGCCACAGCCAGCCCCAGCCCGCCTTTGCTCAGGGACGATGCTGGCACGCCAACGCGAAAGGCAGCAACGGGCCGATAGCCGGCCCTCGAAAGCTCAAGGGCAAGCCGCGATCACCTGCGCCACCGCCGCCGTCAGCCGCTTGCCATATGGCACGTGCAGGAACTCGTTCGGCCCGTGGGCATTGCTCTTGGGGCCCAGCACGCCGCAGACCATCATCTGCGCCGCCGGGAAGCCCTTTTGCAGCATGCTCATGAGCGGAATCGTGCCGCCCTGACCGATGTAACCCACGGGAGCGTCGAAGTGGCTGTTGGAGGCGTGGTTCAGGGCGCCTTCCAGCCAGGGGGCCAGATCGGGCGCGTTCCAGCCCGTGGCGCCCAGCGCACCGGCCCGGCCGTCGGGGTGGAATGTGACCTTGGCGTTGTAGGGTGCGTTGTCCTCGAGCAGGCCCTTCAGCTTCACGGAAGCCTCGTGGCCATCGACCAGCGGCGGCAGCCGCAGGCTCAGCTTGAAGGCGGTGTAGGGCCGCAGCACGTTGCCCGCATTCTTCAGCTCGGGAAACCCGTCGACGCCCGTGACGCTGAGCGTGGGTCGCCAGGTGCGGTTCACCAGCGCCTCCACCGGGTCGGTGGTGGTGGGCAGCACGCTGCCGCCATCGCCGCCACAGGCCCAGGGGAAGCGCTTCCAGACTTCGTCCTTCAGGATCGCTGCGGTGGCACGCGTCTGCTCCAGGCGCGAGGCGGGGATCTCGCAGTGGAAGCTCTCGGGCAGCAGGTTGCCGGTCTTCGAGTCTTCCAGCCGGTCCAGCACCTGGCGCAGCACACGGAAGCTGCTGGGCACCACGCCGCTGCTGTCGCCGCTGTGGATGCCTTCGGTCAGCACCTCCACCTTCAGCACGCCGCTGACCATGCCACGCAGGCTGGTCGTCAGCCACAGCTGGTCGTAATTGCCGGCGCCGCTGTCCAGGCAGACCACCAACCCGACATTGCCCAGCCGCGGACGCAGTGCGTCGATGTAGACCGGCAGGTCCTGGCTGCCGCTTTCCTCGCAGCTTTCGATCAAGCCCACGCAGCGCGGGTGGCCGATGCCCTGGGCATGCAGCGCCTCGATGGCGGTGACCGCGGCGTAGACCGCATAGCCGTCGTCGGCGCCACCGCGGCCGTAGAGCAGGCCGTTTTCGTACTTCGGTGTCCACGGCCCCAGGTCGCTGCGCCAGCCGTTGAATTCGGGCTGCTTGTCCAGGTGCCCGTACAGCAGCACCGTGTCCTTCGATGCGCTGCCGGTGGCCGGGATCTCGAAGAAGATGACCGGAGTGCGCCCCTCGATGCGGATGACCTCGAGCTTCAGGCCGGCCACCTTGCGGCTCTCGACCCAGCGCGCGGCGTCGGTGACGACGCGGTCCAGGTAGCCGTGCTGCGCCCAGTCGGCGTCGAACATCGGGCTCTTGGCCGGAACCTCGATGTAATCGGTCAGCGCAGGGACGATGCGCTCGTCCCACGCTTCGTGGCAGTAGGCAGACAGGGCCGCCAGCGCGCTGGCTTCCTGCGGCTTCAGGGGTGCATTCATCGGGGCGCTCCTTGGCGACGACATCGAGCCGGTCAGTTTAGAACCGTTGCAGCCAGGCGAGCAGGCGGGTCAGCACCTGCTCACGTTCGGGTTCGTTGAAGATTTCGTGCGACAGGCCGGGCCACGGCTCGGCCGTGACCACTTCCGCCGGTGCAGCCGCAGCGAAGGCGGCACTGCCGGCCGGGGCCACGCAGCGGTCGGCGCCGGCCCACATCAGCAGCGTGGGCACGCGCCACTGGGCCGCACGGCTGGCCACCAGCACCCCGGCGTCGACGATGAAGCGCCCCAGGCGGGGGCTGATGCGGTCGTGGTTCAGCGGGTCGCGGCGGTAGGCCTCGACCACGGCCGGGTCTCGGCTGACCCACTCGGCATGCAGGCCGTTGCCCAGGCCCAGGTTCGGCCACAACGGGCTCAAGGCGCCCAGCGCGAATTTCTGCAGCCTGCCCAGACCTGGGTCGAGCGCTGGTGAGCTGAGCACCAGCCCGTCGACGTCGCGGGCCCAGCGGGCCGCCGAACGCGACAGGCTTTCGGCCACGAAGCGAGCGGCCACCGCGCCACCCATGCTGTGGCCCAGCAGCACCAGCGGCCCGCGGCCACGGACGTGGTCCATGACGACGGTGACATCGGCCAGCAGGCTGTGTCGGCTTGCGATGCAGCCACGTTTGCCATCGCTGCGACCGTGGCCACGTTGGTCGTGACCGGCCACATGCCAACCTGCGGCGTTCAGCTTCGAGGCCAGCCACTCGTAGCGGCCGATGTGTTCGCCCAGCCCATGCACGATCTGCACCGTGCCGCGGGCGTTTTCGGCCACGGGCACCGGCCAGCGCCGCAAATGCAGCCTCAGCCCGTCGGTGCTGAAGACGGTGTTCAAACGCCAGACCGGACAAGGCCGCCACTTGCGGTCCAAGCGGGCGCTGCCGAGCGCCGCGGCCAGGTCGGCGGTTTCAGCGTGGGCAATTCCTGGGCGCAGAAACTCAGCACGATGAGCACGGTGGGCACGTGATACAGCAGCATCCACAGGCCCGGGCTTTCGAAGGTGTCGAAGCGCGGCAGCAGCAGGATCACGGCCACCAGCACCAGCGGCGTCAGCAGCGGGATGGCCCGCCGCAGCACGACGCCCAGCCGTGCCACGCGGTGGCGGTCGTGATAGGCAGCGGGTGGCTCGGCCAGGGTCTGCGCAAGATGCGCGGCGGCGCGGTCGAGTGCGGCTTCTGCCGCGAGCGTGCGCCGCTCGGCGGCGCCGCGCAGCCGCAACCTGCTCTTCCATCCCGTTCGAAGCGGCACCAGCCGCGTCCAGTGCCAGCCCAGCACGGCCAGCACGTCGTCGGGCAGCTGCAGCGGCTCGCGCGGGGCCGCCAGCAGGATCTCGGCCGCGACGCCGCGAACCCGGGAGACCTCGAGCGTCATCGTGAGCAAGGCGTTCGGACCGTCGTCGGCCGCGACCCACCGGATCTGGCCGCGCGACAGCACCGCCTGGGCCACACCGGTGGCCACGTAGTCGCGCGCCAGCCGAAAGCCAGGGCCGCAGCGGAAGTGCCGCTGCACTGGCAGCGAATCGATCCAGGCCAGCAGCGCGGCGGGGTCCGGGCCCAGGGCCTGAACGCTGGCCTGCAGACCGCTGGGGTGGGTCAGCGTGCGCGTCAGGCGGCAGGTGCCGGTGGCCAGGCTTTCGAGCATCAGTTCCTCGTGCAGCGACTGGCCGTCGGGCGCGGCGGCGGCATGCACGCGGGCATGGAATGCCAGTCGGCGCACACCGCGGTCGCTGGCCGCCAGGTCCACGGACCGGCCGGCTCGGGTGAAGGGCTCGATTAGTTGCAGGATCTCGTGATGCGACAGCGGGGCCAGGCTCATCACATCATTCTGCCGTGCATGCAAGCCCGTAAAGGCAGGGCGGCCAGCGCGGCGCAGTGTCGTGGCGGTCAGGTTCTCCTGCATATTCCGCGTCCGGGGTGCGTTTTGCGTTGCCGCGGCCCCCTCGCCTGCCTGACCCCATGACCCCTGCGAATCTGTCATCAGCCTTCCCGGTTTTCATCCAGGGACTGGCCCTCGGGTTGGGCCTGATCGTCGCCATCGGCGCGCAGAACGCCTTCGTCCTGCGCCAGGGCCTGCGCCGTGAACACGTGGGCAGCGTCGTGCTGTTCTGCGCCGTGGCCGACGCCGCATTGATTGCCGCCGGTGTGCTGGGCATGGCCCGGGCCCTGGGCCAGAGCCCGGACCTTGCGCGCGCACTGGCGCTGGCCGGCGCCCTGTTCCTGGCGGTGTACGGGTGGCGCGCCTTGATGCGCGCGCGGCAGGCGCATCGGCTGCAGGCGCCTGCCGGCGGTGCGGGCATGGGGCGCGGTGCGGCGCTGGCCCAGGCGGCTGCGTTCACCTTGCTCAACCCCCATGTGTACCTGGACACGGTGCTGCTGGTGGGCAGCATCGGCGCGCAGCAGCCGGTGGCGCTGCAGGGCTGGTTCATCGCCGGCGCCGCCTTCGCGAGCGTGTCCTGGTTCACGCTGCTGGGTTTCGGCGCGCGTTGGCTGGCGCCCTGGTTCGCCCGGCCCCGGGCCTGGCAGCTGCTGGACGGCCTGATCGGCGTGACCATGTTCGTGCTGGCGGCGCTGCTGGTCCGACACGCCTTTCTCGGGAGCTAGGCGGTGGCGCGCCTGGGCATGCGGGTTGCCCTGCGGTGCGCATGCCTTCCACCCCATCCTCCCCCCCCAGAGCCCGCAGCAGGCGGTCGCACCAAGCTGGCATGCGTGATCAGCGGCCCCTTGCTGTTCCTGTTCATCCTGGGCGACGTGCTCGGCGCCGGGGTCTACGTGCTTGTCGGCAAGATCGCCGGCAACGTGGGCGGCGCCACCTGGGCGCCCCTGGTCGTGGCCCTGCTGTTCGCACTGCTGACGGCGGCGTCCTATGCGGAGCTCGTGACCAAGTACCCGAAGGCGGGCGGCTCGGCGGTCTTCGCCGAGCGGGCTTATCGCTCGCGACTCGTGGCTTTCCTGGTCGGTTTCGCCATGCTGGCCGCGGGCGTGACGAGCGCAGCCGGACTGGCCCTGGCTTTTGCCGGCGATTACCTACGCCCGCTGCTGCGGGTTCCCGCCATGCCGGTGGCGCTGGCTTTCCTGGCCGCGGTGGCGCTCTTGAACGCCCGGGGTGTGCGCGAAAGCCTGCGCGCGAACCTGGCGATGACGCTGGTGGAAGTTGGAGGCTTGCTGCTGGTGATCGGTGTGAGTTTCGCGTACCTGGCCAGCGGCCAGGGGACCACCGAACGCCTGATGAACTTCGACGGAGGCTCGTCGCCGGCTGCCGCGGTGCTGGGCGCTGCGTTGATTGCGTTCTATTCGTTCGTCGGCTTCGAGACCTCGGCCAACATAGCCGAAGAAGTGCGGGACGTGCGGCGCGTGTACCCGCGTGCCTTGTTCGCGGCCTTGCTGGTCGCCGGGGTGGTGTACGTGGGCGTCGCCGCGGCGGCATCGGTGGTGCTGGACCCGGCCAATCTGGCGGCGTCCAGTGCCCGTTGCTCGACGTCGTGCGCGCCACGGGCTACGGCGTGCCGCCCTGGCTGTTTGCGGTGACGGCCCTGATCGCGGTGGCCAACGGCGCGCTGCTGACGATGATCATGTCCAGCCGCATGGCCTACGGCATGGCCGAGCAGGGCTTGCTGCCCGCTGCACTGCAGCGGGTGCTGCCAAAACGGCGCACGCCTTGGGTGGCCATCGTCGCGACCACGGTCGCCGCCATGCTGCTGGCCGTCACCGGCACGCTGGTGGTGCTGGCGGAAACCGTCGTCCTGCTGCTGCTGTTCGTGTTCCTGAGCACCAACGCGGCGGTGCTGGTGTTGCGACGCGACGCGGTCGCCCACGACCACTTCCGCACTCCCACGTTTTTGCCGGTGCTGGCGATTGCGTCGTGCCTGGTCCTGATGACGCAACAGTCGGCCGACAACTGGCTGCGGGCCGGCCTCCTGCTGGCCGCCGGACTGCTCCTGTATGCGGTTTCCGGCGCCCGCTACCCGGCTGCTGAAGCCACGCCCTGAACACCCGGCGCCTGTTGCCACGGACCTAGGGGGGCAACGGAAGTAGGGGCTTGCCTTACGACGTAGCGGCTCTTCCGATGGTCTGGCACAGCAGCCCGGGGTTGCGGTGCTCCTGCAACTCTCTGGAGATGAGCATGTGAGCTCCAGAACGTGCAACGCGTGCCGCGCTGGTGCTGTCGGCCATGAGTCTGGGCGCCAGCGTCACCCTGGCGCAAGGCACCGACCGGTCGGCTGGCGCAGCCGCGAGCAAAACGCAAGCACAGGTTGTCGCTGCAACTTAGGCCGCGGTCGCGCCCGGTCCCGGCCTCGACCCGAACGCGCTGGGCGACTTCAGCCGCGACAACGTCGACACCGCCGTCACCCCCTGCCGCATCGTCGACACGCGCATCGCCGGCGGTCCGCTCGCAGCCGGCACCAGCCGCCTCTTCGACGTGGACTGCGCCACGTTCGTCGTCCAGGGCGGTGTGGCGGCCAGCTGCAACATTCCCTTGGGCGTGGCGGCTTCGGTGGCCATGACGGTCACCGTCGCGCAGACGACGGGCGTCGGTTTCCTGACCGCCTGGGCCCTGGGAGTCCAGGCGGATTCCAGCGGGCTCAGCTGCAATGCCTCCAACGAGAACGTCGCCAACACCACCATCGTGCCCGTGGTGCCGGGCGGCGGCGGTGACTTCCAGGTCTTCGAGAGTGCAGCCACCCACGTCGTGATCGACGTCGTGGGCTTCTTCGCAGCACCTCAGGCCACCGCGCTGGATTGCACCTCGGTGGCTTCCGCCGTCACCGTGGTGCCGCCCAACGTCTACACGCCCATCGACGCGTTCTGCCCCGCTGGACGCACCGCCACGGGGGGAGGGACCTTTCCAACGGAAGGAACGCTGGGTCGTCCCGGCATCTGGACCGACGGCAGCCCCACCGTTCCCAAAGGCTGGCGGACCTGGGTGAACAACCAGACCGGCAGCAACCGCAGTTCTCAGACATGCGTGGTGTGCTGCCGGGTGCCGGGACGCGGAAAAACCCAGGCTGGTCTTTTAGCGTCGGGTCGACCGCCTCAGAGCGTGAAGTCGTAATCGATGATCAGCGGCGCGTGGTCGGAGAAGCGCTGGGCGAGATAGATGCTTTCGCCCCGCGCGGTCGCGGCAAGGCCCGGCGTGGCGAGCTGGTCGTCGATGCGGCAAAAAGCCTGCTGGAGCGCTAGCCAGGGCAGGCCGAGTCTCACGGCAGATCCGAGTTCAGGGGAACGCCAGGAGCGTCTGCAGACTGCGCTGAAGTGCCAGTCCCCGTTTGGGCTTCGAAGTGGCGTGCTTGGCGGTCAGAAGACATTCGGGAAGGTAGTTGGTCACTGGCGCAGGCTCTGCGCCGTGAAGGGAACCACCAGAGTTGCTAAGCTTGCTGCCAGGACCCGGCGTCGCCACAGTAAGGCACTCCCCAGCCCCAGCGTCAGCAGCAACCCGCTGGCGGGTTCCGGTACCGGGCTGATGTTGAAGAAGCCGCCTTCGGTGAAGCTCACGTTGCCGGTGGGCAGCGAGAAAGGGTCGCCGATCGTGATGCCGTAGCCGAACCCGATGCCGGCGTAGCCGGCGTAGATGCCGGTTCCGCCGGAGACGGTGTATTGCAGCGTCGTCGGCGACGTGGTGCTGGCCCGCGCCGAGATGAAGGTGCCGCCGAAGCCGCTGCTGCCGTGGGTGAAGTTGAAAGTGCCGCCGCCGGTCAGCGTCGGCAGGTTGAAGCTGAACAGTTTGTCCACGCCCCACCCTGCGCTACCGCCGATGGTGAAGCTCGAGGTCGCGGCCGTCATCTGCAGGCCGGTGAGCGTCGGGGGCGCCTGCGCCGGGCCGGTGACGGCGCCCGATCCGCTGTACGAAATCGTGATGGCCATCGCCGATGCGGTGCCGAACATGGCGCACAGCGCCACGGCCGTGCAGGTCATCCGATGGACGCTGGACTTGCAGAGAGAAATCGACATCTGAACCTCCGGGTTTGGGGTATCGCCCGAGGATGGGCGATCCCTACAATGCCGGCACCGCTGCAGTTGGGCCATGATGAACAGCCGACTTTCTGCCGATGAAGTGCCGATCGGCGGTTCCGGAGACGGCGGCCGCTTGCACATCGGCCTGCTCGAGATCGACACGGCCTTGCGGCGCTTCCACGGCCCAGGCGGGAACGGCTCGATCGAGCCTCGGGTTCTCGACGTGCTGTCGACGCTGGCAGAAGCGGCCGGCATGCTCGTCACGCGGCAACGGCTGATCGAACGCTGCTGGGGCGGGCGGGTCGTCGGAGACGATGCGGTCAATCGCGTCATCGGCGAAATCCGGCGCCTGGCCCGATCGGCGGCTGCCGACAGCTTCGTCGTCGAAACGATTCCCAAGGCGGGCTGGCGCCTGGTCGAGACCGCCGGGCACGCCCCTTCGGTCGCGTTCGGTCATCTCGGAGTGTCGGCCGCCGACACGTCGGAGCCGTCTCAGCCCGGGCCTGCGCCCGTGACTGGGGTACCCGATCCAGTTCACGCGCCGGGCGGGCGGCGGGGTGGGCGCAGGTTCGCAGTCGCCAGGCTTGCTGGCCTCGGTGTGGTGGGCGCGGCAGGTCTGGTGGGCGCCGCGATGTGGAGGTCGCGTATCGACCAGCATGCCCAGAAGGTCGGCGGGCTCGTCGACGAGGCAGCCCGCGCCTTGCGACTGGGCCTGCCCGACGCCGTGAATCAAGGCCGCGGCTTGCTGGAAGAGGCGGTGCGGCTGGCACCTGGCCATGCGCGCGCCTGGGGTCACCTGGCGCTGGCCTGGCGGGCGGCGGTCGACCATGGCCCGGCTGCGGAAACGGCGGTTGCCGTTGCAGGCTGCGAGAACGCGTTTGCCAAGGCCCTCACGCTCGACCCGGGGCAGCCGGAGGCCTTGGCAGCGAGGGCGCTTCTGATCCCCGAGTTCGGTGACTGGGAGCGCGCCGAAGCCGCGCTGCGCGAGGTCCTTGTCCGGGCGCCCACGCAGCCGGACGCCGTTTCCGGGTTGGCCGTGGTCTTGAAATCGGCTGGCCGGGACACCGACAGCGCGGTGTTCGCAAAGCGCGCTGCCGAGCTCGAACCCTTGTCCCCGGTGTACCAGTTTCGCCGCGCCATGGCACTGTGGACCGAAGGCGACCTCAAGGAGGCCGACCACACGCTGGATCGTGCGCTGCACCTCTGGCCCACGCATCCGGCGGTCTGGACGACGCGCTTCCTGCTCTATGCGCTGAGCGGCCGCGCCAGCGCCGCCCAGCGGCTGCTGGACGACCGCGAAGCGCGCCCGGCGGGGCTGTCGGGTCCGTTTGCCGACCTGTTGGCGACAACGTTGAATGCGCTCGACGGCGGCGAGCCAGCGGCCAAAGAACGTGCGATCCAGGCCTATGCGGACTTGCTGCAGCAGCGAGGGCCGAGCTTCGCCATCACGGCAGTGCTGTACCTTCCCGCGCTGGGTGCCCTCAACCTGGCGTTCGATGCTGTCAACGGATACTTGCTGCGCACAGGGCTGCAAGTCGGCGCGCTGCGGCGCGGCAACGACGAGCCGCGCATCAACGATCACCATCGACGCAAGACGATGATGCTGTTCGTGCCGCCCACGCAAGCGATGCGGGCCGATGGGCGGTTTCTGCCACTGTGCGACGGCATCGGACTGACCGCTTACTGGCGGCGCTGCGGCGTCACGCCAGACTTCTTGCGCGGCAACGGTAGCTTGACTGCCCTACTACCGCGACGGCCCTGACGTTCCGTTGCCACGGCTCGGACCACATGGGTACGTTCAAGGAAGGCTGGAACTTGCAAAGGTCAGTTCCTGGTCGGCCGGTCAGATCGCGTCTGAATGTCGTCGAGGTTGGCGGAATGAACTGAGTGAGTCGGTTTCAGGCATCGGCCGGCCGGCAACTGAATGCCCATTCGAGCTGCCAGCGCGCGTTCAAGCCACGCGCAAAGTGTCAAAGCTTGAAGTCGTAGTCGATGATCAGCGGCGCGTGATCGCTGAAGCGCTGGTCCAGATAGATGGTCTCGCGCTTGGCAGTCGCGGCCAGGGCGGGCGTGGCCAGCTGGTAGTCGATTCGCCAGCCCACGTTCTTCGCCCAAGCCTGCCCGCGGTTGCTCCACCAGGTGTATTGGTCCGGGTGCGGGTTCAGACTGCGAAAGACGTCGACCAGGCCGCCTTCGGTCAGCAACTTCGTCATCCAGGCCCGTTCTTCAGGCGTGAAGCCGCTGTTCTTCTGATTGCTGCGCCAGTTCTTCAGGTCGATGGCCTGGTGGGCGATGTTGATGTCGCCCGTCAGGATGAACTCGCGTCGTTTGCGCAGGGACTGCAGGTGCGGGTAAACGACGTCGAGGAACCGGAACTTCGCGAGCTGGCGTTCTTCGCTGCTGCTGCCGCTGGGGAAGTAGGCGCTGATCAGGCTGAGCTTGCGCGCCGGGGTGTCGAAGCGCAGTTCGACCCAGCGGCCTTCGGCGTCGAATTCACCCCGGTCGAAGCCTCGGATCACATCGCTGGGCTCGCGTCGGCAGTACAGGCCCACGCCCGAGTAGCCTTTCTTTTCCGCCAGATGAAAGTACCCTGGCATGCCGGCCAGCGTGTCAAGCCCGCCTGACAGCTGCTCGGCCTGAGCTTTCACTTCCTGGACGCCGATACAATCTGATGACGTGCTTTCGGCCCATTGCTGAAAGCCTTTGCTGGCCGCAGACCGGATACCGTTCAGATTGACTGTGAGCAGCCGAAAACCCAAGTCTGTTCCTTCGAGACTGATTCCTTGGCAAGCCTGGAATGACGAACCCGACCCCATCCGACCTCGCCACAGATTTCGTGCATTTCGCCGTGTCTGCGGGCGTGTTGCGCTTTGGCGAGTTCAAGACCAAGGCCGGGCGCTGGTCGCCATACTTTTTCAATGCGGGCTTGTTCGATGACGGCGCGAAGCTGTCGCGCCTTGCAGAATTTTATGCACACCGGTTGTTGGCTCAGGCTCGGGCCACGCCCCCGGGCCAGGGACTGGGCTTCGACATGCTGTTCGGCCCGGCCTACAAGGGCATCACGCTGGCGGCGGCGCTGGCCATCGAGCTTGCGCGGCTCGGCCACAACCTGCCCTTCGCCTACAACCGCAAGGAAGCCAAGGACCACGGCGAAGGCGGCAGCCTGGTGGGCGCACCCGTGCGCGGCCGGGTGCTCATCGTGGACGACGTCATCTCGGCCGGCACCTCGGTGCGCGAGTCCATCGGCCTGATCCGCGCCGCCGGCGCCGAACCCGCTGGCGTGATCATCGCTCTCGACCGGCAGGAACGCGCCAGCCACGAAGGCCAGGACGCACCCTGGAGCGCGGTGCAGTTCGTGCAACGCGAGTACGGCCTGCCGGTGGCCGCCGTGGCCACGCTGGCCGACCTGATGGCCGTGCTGCAGGGCAGCGCCGACCCGGCGCTCAGTGCCCATGCGCAGCCGGTGCAGGCCTACCGGGCCCGCTACGGAGTCTGAATGCGCGACTTCGGATTCGGGTGTCTGCTGCTGGTTCTGGCGGGTGTGGCGTCGGCGCAGGACGCCGGCAAGGCGCCGGCCGGCATCTACACCTGCGTCGATGCGCAAGGCAAGCGGCACACCGCCGACCGCCCCATTCGCGAATGCCTGGCGCGTGAGCAGCAGGTGCTGAACAAGGACGGCTCGGTCAAATTCGTCCTGCCACCGTCGCTGACGGCGGAAGAACGCATCGAACGCGAGGCGCGCGAACGGCGTGCGGCCGAACTCCGTATGGCCATCGCCGACGCCGGCCGACGCGACCGCAATCTGGTTGGGCGCTATCCCGACGAGGCCGCGCACCATCGTGCGCGCGAAGCGGCCCTGGACACCGTGCGCCAGGCCATCAAGGCCAGCGAAACGCGCATGCGCGAACTCGCGCTGGAACGCAGGCCGCTGCTCAACGAAGCCGAGTTCTACGAAGGCCGGCAGTTGCCGCCGAAGCTGAAGCAGGCGCTGGAAACCAACGAGGCTGCCACCGACGCCCAGCGCAGCGCCAGCACCAACCAGGAAGCCGAACTCGGGCGCGTCAATCGCCTGTACGACGCCGAACTCGAACGCCTGCGCCGCCTGTGGGGCGGCGCGGCACCCGGCAGCCTGGGACCGATCGCCGTGCCGCAGGCCGGCAGCGGCACGCTCGCGGCCCAGCCCACGACCAACGGCACGCGCTGAAGCCGCGGCGCGCTAGCCCAGCGCGCGCTTGAGCAGTTCGCTGGCCTGGCCCGGGTTGGCCTTGCCCTTGCTGGCCTTCATCACCTGGCCGACCAGCGCATTGAAGGCCTTGTCCTTGCCGGCGCGGTACTCCTCCACCGACTTCGCGTTGGCTGCGAGCACCTCGTCGACGATGGCCTGGAGCGCACCGGTGTCGTTCATCTGCTTCAGGCCCTTGGCCTCGATGACGGCGTCGACGTCCTGACTGTCGCCCGACCAGAGCATGTCGAAGACCTGGCGCGCGCCGTTGTGCGACACGGTGCCATCGGCCACGCGATGGATCAGCGCCGCCAGCAGCGTGGCCGGCACCGGCACCGCGCCGATGTCCAGCCCGGCGGCGTTCAGCCGTTTGCTCACCTCGCCCATCAGCCAGTTGGCGGCCAGCTTGGGCACGCCGCCCGCATCTCGGCCGGCGTGCAGGGCCAGGCAGGCGTCACGCGTGGCCTCGTAATAGCGGGCGAAGGGCAGGCTCTGCGTCATGAGGTGCGCGTCGTCGGGCGGCAGGCCGTCCTGCTGCTGGAAGCGGCTGGCCATGGCTGCGGGCAGCTCGGGCATGGCGGCGCGCACCCGCTCCACCCATTCCGGCGCAATCACCAGCGGCGGCAGGTCGGGGTCGGGGAAGTAGCGGTAGTCGTGCGCGTCTTCCTTGCTGCGCATGGCCCGGGTCTCGCCGGTGTCGGGGTTGAACAGCACGGTGGCCTGCTCGATGGCCAGCCCGTCCTCGATGCGGTCGATCTGCCACTGCACTTCGAAGTCGACGGCCTGCTGCAGGAAGCGGAAGCTGTTCAGGTTCTTGATCTCGCGCCGGGTGCCGTAGGCCGCGCCGGGGCGCCGCACGCTGACGTTGGCGTCGCAGCGGAAACTGCCTTCCTGCATGTTGCCGTCGCAGATGCCCAGCCACACCACCAGGGCGTGCAGCGCCTTGGCATATTCCACGGCTTCGACGCTGCTGCGCATGTCGGGTTCGCTGACGATCTCGAGCAGCGGCGTGCCGGCGCGGTTCAGGTCGATGCCGCTGGCCGGCCGCCCGTCGTTCAGGTGATGGTCCTCGTGCAGGCTCTTGCCGGCGTCTTCCTCGAGGTGGGCGCGGGTCAGGCGCACCGAACGCGGCTGCCCGTCGAGCACGAAGTCGATGTGTCCGCCCTGCACCACGGGCGTCTCGTACTGGCTGATCTGGTAGCCCTTGGGCAGGTCGGGGTAGAAGTAGTTCTTGCGCGCGAATATGGACGTCAGGGCGACCTTCGCCCCCACCGCCAGGCCCAGCCGGATGGCGCGCTCCACCGCGCCCCGGTTCATCACCGGCAGCGTGCCAGGCAGCGCCAGGTCGACGGCACAGGCCTGCGTGTTGGGGGCGGCGCCGAAGGCGGTGGAAGCACCGCTGAAGATCTTGCTGGCGGTCGACAGCTGGGCATGGGTTTCCAGGCCGATGACGACCTCGAAACCGCGGATCAGGGGAGCAGGGGTGGGCATGGGCGTGTTCAGAAACCGGCCGGGCGGGCCAGGTGCCAGTCGGTGGCCTGCTGCAGTGCGTGGGCGGCGTGCAGCAGCTGGCCTTCCTGGAAGTAGTTGCCGATGAGCTGCAGGCCCACCGGCATGCCGTGCGCGCCGGTACCGGCCGGCACGCTCATCCCGGGCAGGCCGGCCAGGCTGCCGGGCAGGGTGAAGATGTCGGCCAGGTAGGCCTGCAGCGGGTCGCCACCCTGTTCGCCCAGCTTCCAGGCCACGGTGGGCGCCACCGGGCCGGCGATCACGTCGCACTGGCGGAAGCAGGCCTGGAAATCGTCGGCGATCATGCGGCGCAGCTTCTGCGCCTGCAGGTAGTAGGCGTCGTAGTAGCCGTGGCTGAGCACGTAGGTGCCGATCATGATGCGGCGCTTCACCTCGGGGCCGAAGCCTTCGGCGCGCGACTTCTTGTACATGTCGAGCAGGTCGCCGTGCTCGGCGGCGCGGTGGCCGAACTTCACGCCGTCGAAGCGGCCCAGGTTCGAGCTGGCCTCGGCCGGCGCGATGATGTAGTAGACCGGGATCGACAGCTCGGTGCGCGGCAGGCTGACGTCGACGAGGCTCGCGCCCAGCCGTTCCAGTTCGGCCAGTGCCGCACGCACGGCGCCGTGCACGTCGGCCGCCAGCGCGGCGGGAAAGAATTCCTTCGGCAGGCCGATGCGCAGACCCTGCAGCGGCCGGCCGGGCGCGGCATCGGCACGCGGCTGCAGCATCTGCGCGTGGAAATCCTGCGGCGGGCGCTCGGCGCTGGTGGCGTCGCGCGGGTCGAAGCCGCTCATGGCCGACAGCAGCAGCGCGCAGTCGGCCGCGGTGCGGGCCATGGGGCCGGCCTGGTCCAGGCTGGAGGCGAAGGCGACCATGCCGTAGCGGCTGCACACGCCGTAGGTGGGCTTGATGCCGGTGATGCCGCAGAAGCTGGCAGGCTGGCGGATGGAGCCGCCGGTGTCGGTGCCCGTGGCCGCCGGCACCAGACCCGCCGCCACCGCCGCAGCCGAGCCGCCCGACGAGCCACCCGGCACGCGCAGCGGGTCCCAGGGGTTCTTCACCGCGCCGAAGGCCGAGTTCTCGTTGGCCGAACCCATCGCGAATTCGTCGCAGTTCAGCTTGCCCAGCGTCACCATGCCTGCGCCCGGCGCTTCGCCCGGCAGGCCCGAACCCAGCCGCGCCACGACGGTGGCGTCGAAGGGGCTGCGGTAGCCGGCCAGCATCTTCGAGCCGGCGGTGGTGGGCAGCTGGCTGGTCGCGTGGTCGGTGACGAAGATGTCCTTGTGCGCCAGCGGCACGCCCGTCAGCGGCCGGGCCTGGCCAGCGGCGCGGCGGGCGTCGGCGGCCCGCGCCTGGGACAGCGAGGCCTCGGCGTCGACCGCCAGGAAGGCGCCCAGCCCGGCATGCCGACTCTGGCGTTCGAGCAGGTGCGTCGTGAGTTCGACGCTCGAGAACTCGCCTTGCTGCAGGCCGCGTGCCAGTGTCTCGACACTGGCGTGTTCAAGCCCGGTCGTGCTCATTCCACCACCCGCGGCACGAGGAACAGTCCCGCCTCGACGACGGGCGCGCTGGCCTGGTTGTGGGTGCGCTGGTCGCTTTCGCTGACCGCGTCTTCGCGCAGCCGCAACTGCACTTCCTGCACCGCCGACAAGGGCGTGTAGAGCGGCTCGACGCCGCTGGTGTCGACGGCACGCATCTGCTCGACGATGCCGAAGAAGTCGTTCAGCCGGGCCAGCATCTCGGGCTCTTCGGCAGCGCTCAGCTGCAGGCGGGCCAGATGCGCGATGCGGCTCACGTCTTGGGGGGTCAGGGCCATCGGGGAAAGGTCGGAAGAAGAAACGATTGCCACAAAAAGCAGCGCGCGGGGCCTGTTGCAACGAGGCGATAAGTTATTATCTCCGGTTACTCGCACAGCCCATGTCAACCCCTTGGTGCAGGGACTCACCGGAAGTATCGTCGTGAGCTTGCGGACGCCCGCTTCCTCGAATGCACCTCGTGTGGAACCTCTCGGGGAACCTCTCAGGAAACGACAGCCCGCCGCGAACAGAACGACGCGAACAGACACCATCATCCACGCGCTGCTGCAGGAAACGCCTGCACCGGCCCGGCCTGCCCGATGTGCAGGCCTGCACGACCTGCCCCAACCTGCCCTCCATGTTCGCCTCACTGCGCCGCTACGTATCCACTGACCTCGCCATCGACCTTGGCACCGCCAACACGCTGATCTACGTGCGCGGCAAGGGCATCGTCCTCGACGAGCCTTCGGTCGTCGCCATCCGCCACGAAGGCGGTCCGAACGGCAAGAAGACCATCCAGGCCGTCGGCCGCGAAGCCAAGGCCATGCTGGGCAAGGTGCCTGGCAACATCGAAGCCATCCGGCCCATGAAGGACGGCGTCATCGCCGACTTCACCGTCACCGAGCAGATGCTCAAGCAGTTCATCCGCATGGTGCACCCGCGCGGCCTGCTGCGGCCCAGCCCGCGCATCATCATCTGCGTGCCCTGCGGTTCGACCCAGGTCGAACGCCGCGCCATCCGCGAAAGCGCGCTCGGCGCCGGCGCATCCGACGTCTACCTGATCGAGGAACCCATGGCCGCGGCCATCGGCGCCGGCCTGCCGGTGTCGGAAGCCAGCGGCTCGATGGTGGTCGACATCGGTGGCGGCACCACCGAGGTCGGCGTCATCAGCCTGGGCGGCATGGTCTACAAGGGCAGCATCCGGGTCGGCGGCGACAAGTTCGATGAATCGATCATCAACTACATCCGCCGCAACTACGGCATGCTGATCGGCGAGCCGACTGCCGAAATGATCAAGAAGAACATCGGCAGCGCATTCCCGG
>JANOBX010000301.1:0-13782 GCA_031411875.1 Burkholderiales bacterium
TGCGCCAGCATGCGGCTGGTGGTGGTCTTGCCGTTGGTGCCGGTGATGGCGGCAATGGGCACACGCGCCGAACTGCCGGGCGGGAAGAGCATGTCGATGACGGGCCCGGCGGCGTCGCGCGGCGTGCCTTCGCTGGGCGCCACGTGCATGCGGAAACCGGGCGCGGCATTGATCTCGCAGATGCCGCCGCCCACCTTCCTGTAGCTTTCGGTGATGTCGGGGCAGAGGAAGTCGACGCCGCCCACGTCCAGGCCGATGGCGGTGACGGCCCGCACGGCCATCTCGCGGTTGTCGGGGTGGATGACGTCGGTGACGTCGGTGGCCGTGCCGCCGGTGGACAGGTTGGCGGTGCTGCGCAACAGCACTTCCTGGCCGGCGGCGGGCACGCTGTCCAGCGTCATGGCCTGGCGCGCCAGCATCGTGTCGGCCTGCGCGTCGAGCTCAATGCGCGTCATCACCTTCTCGTGGCCGATGCCGCGGCGCGGGTCCAGGTTCACCGCCTCGACCAGCTGCCTCACCGTGTGCCTGCCGTCGCCGACCACCCGGCCCGGCGTGCGCTTGGTGGCGGCGATCAGTTCGCCGCTGACCACCAGCAGCCGGTGGTCGTCGCCTTCCAGATAGGTCTCGACGATGACGCTGCTGCTGTGCTCGGCCGCAGCGTCGAAGCCGGCCCGCACCTCGTCGGCCGTCTTCAGGCCGATGCTGATGCCGCGGCCGTGGTTGCCGTTGTAGGGTTTCGTCACCACCGGATAGCCCAGGCGTTCTGCCGCGCGCACGGCGCGGTCGGCGCTGCGCACCAGTTCCTGCTGCGGCACGGGCAGGCCGCAGTTGGCCAGGATCTTGTTGGTCTCTTCCTTGTCCTGCGCCAGTTCCACCGCGATGTAGCTGGTGCGGCCGGTGACGGTGGCCTGGATGCGCTGCTGGTACTTGCCGTGGCCCAGCTGGATCAGGCTCTGTTCGTTCAGGCGCAGCCAGGGGATGTTGCGGTCCTCGGCGGCCTTGACCAGCGACGCCGTCGAGGGCCCCAGTGCCCGGCGCTGGGCGTAGCGGATGAAGTCGGTGCGGGCCTCTTCCCACTGCCAGTCGTCGGGCACCACGTCTGGCGGCCGCAGTTCTGCGGGCAGCAGCGAACACAGCAGCTTCAGCGCCAGTTCACCGGCCTCGATGCCTTCGTCGCGCTGCGCATATTCGTAGACCACGGTGTAGACGCCCGGGCGCTCGGGCACGCTGCGGGTCCTGCCGAAGCTGACGTCTTCACCGGCGATGTTCTGCAGCTCGATGGCCACGTGTTCGAGGACATGGCCGAGCCAGGTGCCTTGCTGTTGATCCGGCACGTCGCTGTCGCCGCGCAGGCGGCGGATGAAGCCCCCGGGTGTGCCGAAGCTGCAGCCGTGGTCGTGCAGCGTGGGCAGGGCGGCCACCAGGGCGTCGACGAAGCCCGGGCCCAGCCTGCCCGTGGGCCAGTCTTCCAGGGCGCCCAGGTCCAGCACCAGCTTGATGACCGGGAAGTGGGCGTAGAGCGAAGGACCCACAAAGACGTTGCGTTCGAGAACCTTCAAGCTCGCTCCCTCCACCCGATGTTCGATTCGTTTTTCGATGCTAGCGCGCTGCCGGGCTGGCCGGGCCTTTGTCTGGTCTGGCGGCGGCTTCAGCGCTCAGCGCTTTGGCCGATGCAGCGTGCCGGCGTCGGCCGCCCGCGTGTGCAGGTTGAACGTCGCGCCTTGCGTCAGGATGTGCAGCTTCACGCCCAGCAGGCACACCGGCCGGCCTTCGTCGATGCTGTCCATGCTGCTGAACTGCACCTCGGCGGCGTCGACCACGGTGATGCCGCCGCTGCCCTGCACGTGCACGGTGTTGTCGGGGGCGATGAAGGCGGCGGTGTCCTCGTCCAGCCCGATGCCCACCGCGAAGGGGTTGAAAGCCAGTGCCGTCAGCAGCCGGCCCAGGCGGTCGCGCTGGCGGAAGTGCTGGTCGATGATGAAGCGGTTGGTCAGCCCCAGGCCGGGGGCCAGGCGCACGCTGCCGGCAATGGGCGTGCTGCCTTCGTCGCCGAAGGCGATCATGTGTTCGCTGATGAAGGCCGCGCCGGCGCTGGTGCCGGCCACCGGCACGCCCGCGGCGTTCAGCACGCGCACGGCCTTGGCGATGGGCGTGCCGCCCAGCAGCGTGGACAGGCGCAACTGGTTGCCGCCGGTGAAGAACACGCCACTGGCCTGCTGCAGGCGTTCCAGGCGGCCGGGTTCCTCGCAATCGCGGCGGGTGTCGAAGTCGATGGCCGTCACGCGTTCGGCGCCCAGGTCGCCGAAGATGCGTTCATAGCGCGGGCCGGTGCTTTCCAGCTGGCTGGCGGTGGGGATGACGACGATGTCGGCGCTGCGGCCACCGGCGAGCTCGACGAAGCGCTGCAGGATCTGCGGCGAGTTCTCTTTTTCCTCGGCGCCGCCGATGGGGATGATCCATCCGCGCTGCTTGCCTTCGGCCACCTTGCTGGCGCACATACGTTGGGTTTCCTGCGTTCGGACTGTCGACCGGATGATGCCAGCACGGCGCACGCCGAAACCGAAGCCGTCCTAAGCTCGGGGCATGGCAAACATTCCAGGCTGGCTGGCGGCGGCCCGCGACCACTGGCGCTGGCGCGGCCAGGGCCGGCCGCCCTTTGCGCAAGAACCTGGTCCAGGGCAGCAGAGCGTGTGGGACTTCCCACGCCCGCCGGCCCTGGCGCCCGATGGGCGCGAAGTCGTGGTGTTCTGGGGAGGGCACGAGGTCGCGCGCACCCGCAACGCCGTGCGCGTGCTGGAAACCGCGCACCCGCCCACCTTCTACCTGCCCTGGGCCGATGTCGACCGCAGGCTGTTCCAGCCCGCGCCGGGCAGTTCCTTCTGCGAATGGAAGGGCCCGGCCAAGTACTGGAGCCTGGCCGCCGCCGGTGAACGCCGGCTCGACCGCGTGGCCTGGAGCTACCCGCAGCCCCTGGCCGGCGCCGAAGCGCTGGCCGAGTGCGTGGCGCTGTATGCCTGGCCGGAACTGCACATCACCGTGGGCGGCGAAATCGCCCGGCCTCAGCCCGGCGGCTTCTACGGCGGCTGGGTCACGCCCGACCTCGCGGGCCCGTTCAAGGGCGAGGCCGGCAGCGAAGGCTGGTAGCGTTCAGCCGCATGAACTTCGACCTTCACTCCTACGAACCCCGTCACGGCCATGGCCTGCCGCACGACCCGTTCAACGCCATCGTCGGGCCCCGACCCATCGGCTGGATCGGCACGCACGACGGCGCCGGTGGCCGCAACCTCGCGCCCTACAGCTTCTTCAACGCCTTCAACTACACGCCGCCCATCGTCGGTTTTTCCAGCACCAGCCTGAAAGACACGCTGCGCAACGCCCAGATCACGGGCGAGTTCACCTGGAACCTCGTCACCCGGCCCCTCGCCGAAGCCATGAACCAGACCAGCGCGATGGTCGGGCCGGAGGTGAGCGAATTCGAGCTGTCGGGCCTGACGCCGCTGGCCTCGACCCTGGTCACCGCTCCGCGCGTGGCCGAGAGCCCGGTGACGTTCGAGTGCCGGGTGACGCAGGTCGTGCAGCTTCAGTCTGCGGAAGGCGCGGCGGTGCCGGCCTGGCTGGTGCTGGGCGAGGTGGTGGCGGTGCACATCGCCCGCCATCTTCTGGTCGACGGCGTTTACGACACCGCCGCCGCGCAGCACGTGGTGCGTGGCGGCGGGCCGGCCGACTACTTCGAGATCGGCGAGTCGGCGCGGTTCAGGATGTCCAGGCCGCGCTGAACCAACCCGCGCGCGGGTCCGCACGCACGCCCGGCTCGGCTCACTCGAAGCGCTGCTGAACCATCCACTCGGGGTAGGCCACCGGATCGGCGCCGCGCGCTGCACCCGGCTGAACCGGCTCTTCGGCCGCATCGATCTGCACGGGCTCGACGGACGTGTCCGGCAGCACCGGCGCGGTCTGTGTTTCGGCCAGCGGCTCGGCCAGCAGGCTGGTCGCGCGCTCCGGCTCGGCCGGCACCAGCGCCTCGCCTTCGCTGAGGCCCTGGCCCACGACGGCGCCGTCGGCGCTGGGCGCGGGCGCTGTCAGCAGCGTCGCGGGGTCGGCTTCCATCAACGGCTCGGTGGGCTCGGCCACCACCACCGTCACGGGCGCGATTTCGGCGATGGCGACGGCGCCGGCGGCTTGCGGCGTTTCGACCGTTCCGGCTGGCCCGGCCTGGACTGCATCGGCCTGAGCCACGGTGACGGCCTGTTCGACCGGCGCCAGCTCGCGCAGGATCCCGCCCTCGGCGACGCTGCCGACGACGATGACGGCTTCACCGCCCATCACCCGGCGCTCGCAGTCGCCGCGCACGTCGCCCGGCACGGCGTCGCAGCGCGACAGGGCGTTGGCCATCAGGTCGGGCTCGGTGGGTTCGATGGCCTGGTTGCGGGCCACCGTCTGCAGGCCCAGCACGCCGGCCAGGGCTTCCTTGCGAACGGCCGCGGCTTCGGCCAGGCAGGCTGCACGGTCCTGGCCGCTGCTGCCGTCGGTGCAGGCGGCGCGCTCGGCACGATAAGTCTGCTGGATCTCGGCCCGTGCCGCGGCGTCGGGGCGCTGCGCCGAGGCGCTGGAGGCGGCCATGGCACCGAAGGACGTCATGCCGGCGGTGGCCAGCACGGCGGTGGCGATGGCGGTGCGCAGCGGGTGCGGGTGGGTCCGGGTCTGGAACTGAGTCATGGAGTGCTCCTGTCGGGTGAAGGAAGAACTCCAGTCTGGTGAGCCGCGGCCGCTGCGCCCATCGGACCAGCCGCGTTGCCTGTGTCGGCCCTGTCCGACGCCCGCAACACCCAGCAACAAGCCTTGCAGCCTTCAGTCGACCTTTGCGCCGGATGCCTTGACCACGCGGGCCCACTTCGTCGTTTCCGCCTCGATGAAGCGGGCGAACTCGGCCGGTGGCTGGCCGCCGGGCAGCGCGCCCTGGGCCAGCAGGCGCTCGTTGACGGCTGGCAGGGCCATGGCCTTGGCCGTTTCCTGCTGCAGCCGCGTCACGATCTCCGCGGGTGTGCCGGCCGGTGCCAGCAGCCCGAACCAGGAGCTGGCTTCGAAGCTCTGCAGCAGCGGGCCACCGGCTTCGGCCACGGTGGGCGCGTCGGGCAAGGCCGCCGAGCGCTTGCTGCTGGTCACGGCCAGGGCCTTGAGCTTGCCGCTCTTGATGTGCGGCAGGGCGCTGGGCAGGTTGTCGAACATCAGGTCGACGTTGCCGGCCATCAGGTCGATCAGGGCCGGGCCGGAACCGCGGTAGGGTAGGTGCAGCATGAAGGTGCCGGTCAGGCTCTTGTAGAGCTCGGCCGCGAGGTGGATGGACGTGCCGTTGCCCGAGCTCGCCACGTTCAGCCGGCCCGGGTTGGCGCGGGCGGCGCGCAGCAAGTCGGGCAGGGTGTTGATGCCGTACTTCTGGGCCGAGGCCGGGTTCACGACGACGACGTTGGGCACGCCGGCCACCAGGGTGACGGGCGCGAAGTCCTTGACCGGGTCGTAGGGCAGCTTGGGGTACAGCGAAGAGTTGATGGCGTGCGTGCCCACCGTGCCCATCAGCAGCGTGTGGCCGTCGGCCGCGGCCTTGGCCACCTCGGCCGAGCCCGTGTTCCCGCCGGCACCGGGCTTGTTGTCGACGACGAAGGGCTGGCCGAAGGCTTTCTGCAGCTCGGGGGCGATGGCGCGCGCCAGGATGTCGGTGGTGCCGCCGGCGGCAAAGGGCACGACGATGCGAACCGGCTTGTTCGGCCAGCCGGCCTGGGCTCCGGCGGGCCCGGCCAGCGTGATGAAGGGCAGCGCGCTCGCGGCGATGAAGTGGCGGCGGTCCAGGCTCATGCGATGTCTCCGTTCTTGGGGTGGGAGACCGGAGTTTGCCCGGACGAGGCTGGCAGCCCTGGGCTAGAGCTTGAGCTCCAGCCGCAGCTGCCAGTTGACGTAGCTGGGCCCGCCGCTCACGGTGGTGGTGCGCTCGTTCAGGCCGAAGGGCGTGCCGTCGGTCACGGTGGTGGTGTCGTAGTCCTCGCCGGCCAGGTTGCTGCCCAAGAGGCGCAACGCCACGGCCGGATTGAAGGTCCACAGCGCGTAGACGTCCCACACCTGCTTGCGGCTGACGCTGACGGTGTTGTTGACGTCGGTTCGGGTGGTGTAGCCGGGCACCCAGTTGACGTTGCCGCCCAGCGTGAACGGCGTGCCTCGCAGCCGGTAGTCGGCGCCCAGGTTGGCCGTGGCCTTGGCCTGCTGGTCGAGCCGGTTGTCGGGGCCGGGCACGGCCTTCACCTTGCTGTCGAACAGGCTCAGGTTGCTGCGCACTTCCACACCGGGGCTGCCGCTGAAGAGCTGGTCGAGCCTGAACTTGGCTTCGAGCTCGACGCCCTGCACGGTGGCGTCGCCGATGTTCTGCTGGCGGCGCACGTAACGCTGCTCCAGGGTGTAGCTCACGCGCTCCAGGCGGACTTCGCCGCGGATGAGGTCGCTGATGTTGCGGCGGAAGTAGTTCGCGCTGAGCACGCCGCCGTTGTCCAGGTAGCGCTCGTAGCCGAGCTCGATGCCCGTGGCCAGCTCGGGCTTCAGGTCGGGGTTGCCGGCACCGTCGGGCGTGCTCGCGGTGTTGGGCTCTCCAATCGGGCGTTCGCGGTTGATCGTGGGGCGGGCGATCAAGGCGTTCAGCCCGGGGCTGCGGTAGCTGCGAGTGAGGCTCATGCGCACCTGGTCGCGCTTCTTGGGGTCGGGCTTCCACACCGCGTGCAGCAGCGGCGTCCAGACGCTGCTGCGGTTGGTGGGCCGTTCACCGTTGGCGCTGTCGCCGCGGGTGTTGATGCCTTCCCAGCGCAGGCCGGCGTAGGCGCTCCAGTTCGGGTTGATGGTCCACTCGTTCTGCGCATAGGCCGCCAGGCGCAGGCTGCTGGCCTGCAGGTTCTCGTCGAAGCCGGTGAGCGTGGGCCGGCCGTCCTGGAAGTTGCTGCGCGTTTCCTTGCGGTCGATGCTCTCGATCTCGGCGCCGGCCACCACCGTGTTCTCGCTGCCCGGCACTTCGGGCTTGCCACCGATCAGCTGCGTGCCCTTCAGGTTGAGGGTGTGCGTGTTCTCGCGCGTGGTGGTGTTGTCCACCAAGGTCCTCAGCAGGCCGCTGCTGCCGCTGCCGAACTCGCGCCGCGTGCTGTCGTTGGCAGAGCGGCTGAAGCTCGAATTGCCGTTGGCCTCCATGCGCACCTCGCCCAGGCGCTGGCGCCACATCAGCCCCAGCCGGCCGACGGTGAAGCTGCTGTCGGCTTCACTGTCGGCGGTGCCGTAGCGGCCGGTGCTGGACGGGCGCAGCAATCGTGCTTCCTGCACCAGGGCGGCCTGGCTGGTGTTCTCGGTGTGGAAGACCGAGGGCATCAGGGCGATGTTGTCGCCCGACTCGTTCAGCCGCCATTGCAGCCGGCCGGTGATATTGGCGCCGATGCGCTCGCCCTGGCTGTTGCTGCGCACGGTGCGGTCTTCGAGCAGCGCGCCGCTGCCCAGGGCCTGCACCGTGGTGAGGGTTCGGCTGTCCTCGTCGCTGCGGCGGCCGAAGAGCGAACCCGACACGTTGTAGGTGAGGTCGTCGGCGCTGTCGTTGTGGCTCCAGTTGAGGCCGCCCGAGGGCGCGCCGTTCTCGACGCCGGCGCCCAGGCGCAGGTCGTTCAGGCGGCGGCGGAAGCCTTCGCGCGTGATGATGTTGATGGTGCCGGCAATCGCCCGTGCGCCGGTTTCGGCGGTGGGTGCGCGCAGGATCTCGATGCGTTCCACCTGCTCGGGTGTCAGGCTTTCCAGGCTGAAGCCCGGCGGCACGCGCTGGCCGTCGATCAAGATCTGCGTGAAGCCGCCGCCCAGCCCGCGCAGCCGCGGCGGGCCGCCACGCCCGGGTGCACCGGGGGTGTTGACGCCGGGCAGGCGGCGCAGCACTTCGCCGAGCGTGGCGTCGCCGAACTTGTCGATCTCCTCGCGGCCGATGACGATCTTCGAGGCCGTGGCCTGGCGGCGCTGGTCGGTGTCGGACTGGCGGCCGCCGGTGATCTCGACGCGCTGGCCGCCGGGAGCCGCCGCTTCAGGTGCAGTGGCTGCGGGTGCTGGTGAGGGTGCCGGTGTCGGAGTCGGCGCCGGTGCCGGTGCGGGAGCAGGGTTCTGGGCCTGGCTGGCGGTGCTGCCGGCCAGCAGCACCCAGGCGCAGGCACGGGCCAGCAGGCGGATCTTGGCGTGGGGTGTCGTCATGCCGCCGGATTGTGTCCGCGCCGGCCCGGTTGCGCGGGCCCCGGGCCATGGGCTTTGCCGAACTTCACCCGTGGACGCTGCGCGCGGCCTCGGCCTGTGGCGTCGCCGCGTCGGCGGCCAGGGCCTGGACCACGCTGACCGCGCCGTTGCGGCCCTGGTTCTTTGCGCAGTACAGCGCGATGTCGACGAGATTGATCGCACGCTCCAGCGACATCGGCCCGGGCGCCGCGGCCATCGGGAAGCTGCCGTGGCCCACCGACACCGAGACCGGCCAGGCCGCCGCCTCCAGCGCCACGGGCGTGGCGGCCACGGCCTGCACGACGCGCCGGGCCAGCGCCTCGGTGGCGGCATCGTCCAGGCCGGGCGCGTGGATCACGAATTCCTCGCCGCCCCAGCGCACGACCAGCGCGCCGGGCTGCTGGCCTTGCGCATCGCTGGCTTCCTGGTGCATGCAGGCCTGCAGCCGGCGCGCCACCTCGACCAGCACGGCGTCGCCGGCGGCATGGCCGCCTTCGTCGTTGATGCGCTTGAAGTGGTCGATGTCGATCAGCAAAAGGGCGCCGCTGCACTCGCCCGGCACGGCGTCGGCCAGGGCACGGCGGTTGGCCAGACGTGTCAGCGGGTCGCGCAGGGTCTGCTGGCGCAGCACGTCGTGGTTGCGGGCCAGTCGACGGTTGACATGGCGCACGCGGCGGTAGATCAGCGCTGCCAGCAGCGCCGCCAACACCAGGGCCGCGGCCGCGGCCGCCCATAGGGTCTGCTGGGCCGCGCGGTTGTCGAGCTGCGCGGCGATCAGTCGGTTGTCGCGCGTGAGCTGGTCGAGCCTGAGTTCCTGCGCTTCGCGGTCGAAGCGCTGGCGCAGTTCGCCGAGCGCGGCTTCGCGGTTGGCCTGCATCAGGCGCGCGGCGACCTCGCGTTCGCGGTGATACAGGTCGAGCGCACCGCGCAGGTCGCCGGCCTGCGCCAGGGCGTCGGCGAATTCGCGCAGCAGCTGGGCCTGGTCGGCGCTGGCGCCGGTGTCGCGGAAGGCGGCGTGCAGTTGCTCCAGCGTCTGCCGTGCCGCGTCGAGCTCGCCCAGGCCGATGCGTGCCAGGCTGGCATTGACCAGCAGCACCCGTTCCGTGCGCCGGTCGCCATGGCGGCGCACGGTGGGGAGCGCCCGCTCCACGGCCTGCAGCGCACGGCGCGGCTGCCCGGCTTTCAGATGCCCGTCGCTCAGGTTCGTCAGCAGCAGCGCTTCGAGCCGTGCCGATCCGGCCTGGCGCGCCAGCGGCAGGCCCCGTTCCGCCGCCTGCATCGACCCGGCCATGTCGCCCCGGGTGTCGCGGTGCAGGGTCTCGGCCAGGGCGATGCGGGCCAGCAGCAGCGGCTGGCCGTCCAGTCTGGCCAGGCGCTGGGCCTGGGCGAACTGTCGATCGGCCTGCTCGCGGTCGCCGAGCAGGTCGCTGGCGCGCGCGGCGGTGGCCAGGGCGAGGGCCTGGCGCGGGGTGTCGCCGTGCTGGCGGGCCAGGGCTGCTGCGGCGGCGGCCTGATCACGGCCCGTGCTCGATTCGCCACGGCCCAGCAGCAGACGCGCCAGCATGGCGTGCGCGCGCCAGAGGTGGCGGTGGTCGCAGCTCGGCGGTGCCAGGTTTTCCGGGCAGGCCGCCTGGTAGCGCTGCAGCGCTTCCTGCACCTGCGCCAGGCCGCGCTGGGGTTCGCCGGCCACGTCCAGGCTGACGGCCAGCACCAGCAGGCCGTCGGCCAGCGCCACCGGCGACTGGGGGCTGTTCTGCAGGGCCCGCAGCGGTTCGGCCAGGGCGCCGGCCAGGGCTTGGCGGCCGGCACCTGCGGCCACCAGGCCACGCGCCGTCTGCAGCACCTGCCAGGGTGCGGTGCCCGGCTGTGTGTCCGCCTGCCAGGCGCCCAGCGTGGCCAGGGCCGTATCGGGATGGTCGTAGCCCAGGTCGACCTGCGCGGCGGCCCGGGCCTGCAACGCAGGAATGCCTCGGGCTGCCGCGTCGGTGTCGGCCTGGGCGGGTGCGGGTTGGCCGGCCAGGCCCATGGCCAGCGCCAAGGTGCCGATCAAGCCCGTCAGGGCGGTGCCGGTCGCCTGGGCGGCAGGCTCGGGCCGGGCGGCGGGCCCGAGGTGCTGGCCGAGGTCGGCGCGGCCGGCGCGCCAGGCCGCTTCCAGGGGCGCCTGGTCCGGGTCGTCGTGCAAGGACCGCACGCCCCAGGCCCGGTTGCGTCCGTGCGACTTCGCCAGGTACATGGCGCTGTCGACGAGGTCGACCGCACGCTCCCAGTGCAAGGCGGTCCGGTGGGGTGGCAGCGGGAAGCTGGCGAAGCCGATGGAGACCGTCACCGTGATCTCGGCGGAACCGTGCCGCATCGGGCTGCCACCCACCGCGTGCAGCAGGCGTTCGACCAGCCGCTCGACCTGATCGGGCGCCAGGTCGCGCGCGAGCACGACAAATTCCTCGCCACCCCAGCGCACGGTCAGGTCCTCGTCGCGCAGGGCGCGGCGCAGCCGGGCGGCCACTTCGACGAGCACCGCGTCGCCCGTGCCGTGGCCATGGGTGTCGTTGATGCGCTTGAAGTGGTCGACGTCGATGAGCAACAGGCTGCCGTGGAAAGGGCGCACCCCGTCCGGTCCCTGGCGCATCACGCGCTGCAGGTGGCGGCGGTTGGCCAGGCCGGTGAGCGGGTCGCGTTCGCTGGCCTCCAGCAGCAGGGCGTTGCTGTCGTGCAGCGCGGCATTGCTGCGGCGCAGGCGGAACAGCAGCAGGCTCAGCACCGCCAGCAGCAGCACGCCCACCATCGCCCCCACCGCCCACAGGCGCTGCGTCAGCGTGCGGCGCTGCAGCTGCGCTTCACCCAGCCGCTGCTCGGTGGCCAGCAGTGCCAGGTCGCGCTGGCGGCGCTCGTGCTCGAACGCGGCCTGCGTTTCCAGCAAGGCCTGCTGGTGCTCGCGCCTGAAGACCTCGTCGGCCAGGCGCCGGTGTTCGACGAACGCGGCCCAGGCATCGGGCAGGAAGCCGGCGCGCTCCAGATACAGGCCCGCCTCGCGCTGGATCTGGGCCATGGCCGTCACGCCGCCGGCGCTTTCCTCGAGCACCATGCTCTCGCGCACCAGCCGCATGCCGGCGTCGCGCTGACCCATGCCGATCAGTGCCAGCCCGGCATTGGTCAGCGCCACCGACTCGGCCACCGGGTCGCGTGCCGCCCGCGCCAGCGGCAGGGCCTGCAGCGACAGGCGTTGCGCGGTGGCGTAGTCGCCATGTTTCAGATAGTGGTCGGCCAGGTTGGCCAGGCCCAGCACCTCGTCGAACGTGGCGCCGGCCTCGCGGGCGTAGGTGATGGCCGCTTCGAGCGACTGCAGTTCGCCCTGCGCGTCGCCTGCGCGCCCCAGCAGGATGCCGCGGGTCGTCATCACCTGCGACATCGCCAGCGGGTCGTTGGACTCGCGCGCCAGTGCCAGCGCCTCGGCCGAGACGGCCTGCGCCGCCGGCAGCTGTTGTGCCTGGGCCAGCGCATACGCCAGGGCGTTGCGCTGGTCCGACCGGCGCCAGACCGGCCCGACCTGGTCGGCCAGCAGCACGGCCTGCTGGTACAGCGCCACGGCGGCGTCGAGCTGGCCGCGGTTTTCCTTGATGAGCCCATGCGCGGCCAGGAACCGCAGGCGCAGGCTGGCCGGGGTGTCCGGCGACAGCTCGGCCAGGGCGTCGGCGAGCTTGCGATCGGCCTCGCCGAGCGAGCCGTGGCGGCCCATCCACTGCGCGCGCAGCAACTGCGCGGCGGCACGGGGGCTGCCCGGGCCGGCGCTGGCTTCGAGCTCGCGCGCCAGGGCTTCGACGGCGGCCGCATCGGCCAGGCGCACCAGCAGGTGGCCCCGCGCCACCAGGGTTTCCTGCCAGGCCAGGCTGGCCGCGGGCTGCACCCTGGACAGGGCCTGCAGCGCCGTGACGGCGGCATCCGGGCGACCGCGCAGCCGGGCTTCGATGCTGTCCAGCGCGCTGGCGGACGCCGTGCCGGGGGCCGTGGCCGTGGCCAAGGCGGGTATTGGCCAGCTGGCGAAGAAGATCAGCACGAGAAAGTAAGTAGGCACAAACTTCCACAGAGACGTCGACAGACCGACGCGAGCGGGCCGGCCGTCACCGGCGGACGGCCAGAACCTGTTCGGGAGTCTGGGTTTCATCCCAGGCATGTCGGCACCGCCGGGCAAAACCTGAAGCGAGGAACCGGCTGTGCGCTGTCGCGGCCCGCCCGTGTAGATTCCGGCCCTCCTGCACCCGCCGTGCAGCGCACCGAACACGCAAAGGAAAACCCATGCAAACCCGTGCAGCCGTGGCCTGGAAGGCCGGCGCTCCCCTGACCATCGAAACCGTCGACCTGGACGGCCCGCGCGCCGGCGAGGTGCTGGTCGAGATCAAGGCCACCGGCATCTGCCACACCGACCAGTACACGCTGAGCGGCGCCGACCCCGAAGGTCTGTTTCCGGCCATCCTGGGCCACGAAGGCGCGGGCGTGGTGGTCGACGTGGGCCCGGGCGTGACGACGCTCAAGAAGGGCGACCACGTCATCCCGCTGTACACGCCCGAATGCCGGCAGTGCAAGTTCTGCCTGAGCCGCAAGACCAACCTCTGCCAGCTGATCCGCGGCACCCAGGGCAAGGGTCTGATGCCCGACGGCACCTCGCGGTTCTCATTGAACGGCCAGCCCATCCTGCATTACATGGGCACCAGCACCTTCGCCAACCACATCGTCGCCCCCGAAATCGCGCTGGCGAAGATCCGTTCCGACGCGCCTTTCGACAAGGTCTGCTACATCGGCTGCGGCGTCACCACCGGCGTGGGCGCGGTGATCTTCAGCGCCAAGGTCGAGGCCGGGGCCAACGTGGTCGTGTTCGGGCTGGGCGGCATCGGGCTGAACGTGATCCAGGGCGCGAAGATGGTGGGCGCCGACAAGATCATCGGCATCGACCTGAACCCGGCGCGCGAAGCCATGGCGCGGCAGTTCGGCATGACCCACTTCATCAACCCGAAAGACGTGCAGGACGCTGGAGGCTCGGTGGTGGACGCCATCGTGCAGCTGACCGACGGCGGTGCCGACTACAGCTTCGAATGCATCGGCAACGTGCACACCATGCGCCAGAGCCTGGAGTGCTGCCACAAGGGCTGGGGCCGCAGCCTGATCATCGGCGTGGCGGCGGCGGGGCAGGAGATCAGCACCCGGCCGTTCCAGCTGGTGACCGGGCGCAAGTGGGAAGGCAGCGCCTTCGGCGGCGCCCGCGGCCGCACCGACGTGCCGAAGATCGTCGACTGGTACATGGAAGGCAAGATCCAGATCGACCCGCTGATCACGCACACGCTGAAGCTGGAGCAGATCAACGAAGGCTTCGAGCTCATGAACCGCGGCGAGAGCATCCGCAGCGTGGTGGTGTTTTAGGGCGCCGGGCGTTTGTCATCCCGGAAGCCGCGCAGCGGCTATCCGGGACGGACCGTTGAGGTTGCCCCCAGGGTCGGTCGCCGCTTGGGCGAACCGGACCCAGCGTCG
>JANOBX010000302.1:0-23712 GCA_031411875.1 Burkholderiales bacterium
CGGGCTCGAACCAGTGCGAGCCGGAGCGGCGCGCGTGGCCGCGCACCTCGTGCATGGGGATGAGGCTGCCGGGCTGGTAGCCGTCGAACGCGTCCGGGGTGGTGAGTGTCACGGTAGCCATGCGGGCTCTCCTCTTGCTGCCGGTAGGCGCTGACCACCGGGTGCGCGCCATGCAACTCGCCGGGGCTGCGCTGCACGGGCAGGCACTGGTCGGCGCTGTACATGGCGTGGTACGGCGCCGGTGCCATGTAAGGCCAGTGCGGCTTGACATAGCTCAGATGCAGAACCCAGGGCTGGCCGCCCATGCGCCGCATGTAGGCCATGGCCTGGTCCGTCATGTAGGCGGTTTCGGAATGCTCCTCGCGCACGCGCGCAGGCAGGTGCACATTGCGCATGTACCAGCCGCTTTGCACGCGGCCCTGGGCGTCCAGGCCCGAGATGACATGGTCGGTCCACGGGTCGGCGCCGTCGTAGCCCTGGGCCCGCAGGAAGGCCGGGTAGCCCGATTCGTTGCCCGGCGCGTGGTGCCCGTCGTAGCGGTCGATCTCCTCGAAGCCGCCGCGCTCGAGCAGTGTCCGCAGTTCGGTGCCGCCTTCGATGTGCAGGCGGGCCAGGCCGTCGTAGTCGGGCATGACATGGGTCTTGCCTGCCAGGGCCAGCGAGCGGCCGGCGCCGCGCAGCATCTCGCCCATGGTGACCTCGCCCACGGACAGCGGCACCCGGTTCCACGTCGCACCATGCGTGATGGGGTAACGGCCGGTGTAGAAGCTCATGCGGCTGGGCCCGCAGACGCCGCTGTTGACGAACGCGTTGGCGAAGCGCACGCCGCGTCGGGCCAGCGCATCGATGCTTGGCGTTTCAAGGTACGTATGGCCGGCGCAGCCCAGGTGGTCCCAGCGCAACTGGTCGGCCATGATGAAGAGAACGTTCATCGGTGTGTCGTCGCTCTGAGTCAGAAGTAATCTAGAGTCGGCCGCAGAGTTGTTGAAATCAACTGATCTACACAATGACCCTGAGTCTGCGCAACCCGCGAAACCTGGAAGAGCTGCTGAACTACCGGCTGCTGCGCCTCTACGCCGCCAGCGTGGCACCGGTGACGCGGCTGATGGAAGGGCGCTGGGGCATCTCGCGCCGCGAATGGCGCCTGCTCTCGCTCTTGGCCGTGCAAGGTGCCACCTCGCCCTCGGACCTGGCCTTGCGTGCGCATCTCGACCGGCCCCGTACCTCACGCGCCCTGGGCTCCTTGACGGACAAGCAACTGGTCGCCCGCAGCGCAGAAAAGGGCGATGCCCGGCGCGCCCGCGTCGCCCTCACCCCGGCCGGGCAGGAGTTCTACGACACGGTGTTCCCGCAAGTGGCGGCGTTGAACGCCGAGGTCATGACCGTGCTCGATGACGCGACCACTGCCGCCCTGGACCGGGCGCTCACCTTGCTCACCGCGCAAGCTGAAACGCTGGGCTCGCAGGTGGCACAGGACGTGCGCGCCGATCGCCGTGGCGGCGGCACACGGCGGGTGCGCAACTGGACCCAAACACCCGGTGCGGCGCTTGCAGCCAGCGGCAGTGGGGTGCGCGCCGGCCCAGGCTCGACATCGCATGACGACGACATCGATGATTGATTTGCGCAATCGTCGGCACCGTTCCCAGACTGCGGAGTCGTCGTTCGCATCGGCCGCTGGTGCCGCATGCCCGATACGCCTGATTCATCACCCCGAAGGAGCAAGCCATGCCACGCCGCCTCACTGTCGCCGCCACCCTTTCCTTGGCCGCTGCCGCCATCGCCCTGAGCGGCTGCGGCAACATGAGCGAACGCCAGAAGGGCACGGCCACCGGCGCCGGCCTAGGCGCCGCGGCTGGCGCCATCATCAGTTCTGCCACGGGCGGCCGCGCCGGCACGGGCGCGGTGATCGGTGGCGCGCTGGGTGCCGTGGGGGGCAACCTGTGGTCGAAGAAGCAGGAAGAGCGCCGCATCGCCATGGAGCAAGCTGCCCGTGGCACTGGCGTGGATGTGAGCCGTACCGAGGACAACCAACTCAAGGTCAACATCCCAAGCGACATTTCCTTTGATACCGGCAGCGCCCGGGTCAAGGCACAGATGCAGGCGGTGCTCGACCCATTTGCGGCCAGCCTGAAGGACGACGCCAGGTCGCTGGTGACCATCATCGGGCACACCGACAGCACCGGCTCCGATGCCGTGAACAACCCGCTGTCGATGGAACGCGCGCAAAGCGTGCGCGACTACCTGGCCGGCCGCGGTGTGCCGGCTGCACGCATCCGGACCGAGGGCCGCGGTGAGCGCGAGCCCGTGGCCGATAACGGCAACGAAGCCGGCCGGGCCCAGAACCGCCGCGTCGAAATCTTTCTGCGCGAGCCGGCGGCCTGATCTAGCGTTTCGTCTATCCGTGCGGCACGTGCCCGGGTCCGCAGCTGCCCGTACCCTGCCAACGCACTCTGACTGGGCGAGTGCCTCAGCTGGAGGGATAGGATTCTCAAACGCTCCGTCTCTTTCACCATGGCATCCGGGAGGCGATAGTGCACTGCTCGTGGTGAGCTTGGACGTGTCGTCGGAAGCGTCGTCGATCTGTTGGGCGTGACAGCACCGACGAAACTCGTCGTCGTCGGCCCTCGTTTGCGGGTTGTCCCCAGTCGCCTTGGCACTTCCACAAACTACGAACACTCTCGGGTGCAGCCGACCGCAGCGACCCGGGTCCGTGCATCGGGTGGTGCTCCGACGCGCCGTCCTTGGTGGGTACGGACTTTCGCGATCACCAGTTGCCATGGGGCGGCCACGTTCATTCCCAGCTTGCCAGTAAGCCGCCGGCCGCGATCGACTCCTGATGGCCGAGTGCAATCGGCAGGTTCGCAGAGAAGCCGACAGCGCCGTCGCCGAAGGGCAGGGACAACGGGTGCTTCGCGCGCTACTTTGGTTCCAGAAGGCGTTCACCGGCGAAGAGGCTGGCAACATCTTCGCGCTGGCGGATCAAGCGCGGCTGCCCGTCCACCAGCATGACCTCGGCCGCACGCGGCCGCGTGTTGTAGTTGCTGGACATGGTCATGCCGTAAGCCCCGGCCGACAGGATGGCCAGCACGTCGCCGGGCTGCACGGCCAGGGCGCGTTCGCGGCCGAGCCAGTCGCCGCTTTCGCAGACCGGGCCGACCACGTCCCAGGTCGAAGCGGCTGCATCACGCAGCACGCAAGGCTCGATCTGCATCCAGGCCTCGTACATGGCCGGGCGCACCAGATCGTTCATCGCGGCGTCGACGATGCAGAAGTTCTTGCCGCCACTGCCGTCCTCGGCGCCGGGCTTGAGCACCAGCACCTCGGTCAGCAGCACGCCGGCGTTGCCCACCAGGCTGCGGCCGGGTTCGAACAGCAGTTCGCGGTGGCCGTGGCCGCGCGCGTCCATTCGCTGCAGCAGTTGCGCCACCAGCACCTCGGCGGCGGGTGGCGCCTCGACGCTGTAGGTGATGCCCAGGCCGCCGCCGACGTCGACGTGGTGGATGGGGATGCCGGCAGCCTCGACCTGCTCCACCAGGTCGAGCAGGCGGTCCAGCGCGTCGAGGTAGGGCGCGACCTGGGTGATCTGCGACCCGATGTGGCAGTCGATGCCCACCACCTGCAGCCCTGGCAGCGACGCGGCATGGCGATAGGCTGCCACGGCCTGGGCATGCGCGATGCCGAACTTGTTGCCCTTCAGGCCGGTGCTGATGTAGGGGTGCGTGCCAGCGTCGACGTCGGGGTTGACGCGCAGGCTCACGGCCGCGCGGCGGTCCATGGCCAGGGCCACGCCGTTGAGCGTGTCGAGCTCGGCGGTGCTTTCCACGTTGAAGCAGCGCACGCCAGCCTGGAGGGCCTGCCGCATCTCGGAAGGCCGCTTGCCCACGCCGGAAAAGACGATGCGCGCGGGGTCGCCGCCCGCGGCCAGCACACGGGCCAGCTCGCCACCGCTGACGATGTCGAAGCCGCATCCGGCCCGGGCGAAGGTCTGCAGCACGGCCAGGCTGGAATTGGCCTTCATGGCATAGCACACCAGGTGCCGGCGGCCCTGCAGGGCGCGCTGGTAGGCGGTCAGGGCGTCGAGCATGGCCGCCTGCGAATAGACGAACAGCGGGGTCCCGAACTCCTGGGCCAGGGCCGCCAGCGGCTGGCCGTCGAGTTGCAGGCTGGCCCCGGCACGGGCCAGGTGCGGAGCGCCAGGCAGCGCGCTCATCGCGCTGCCGAAGCCGAAGCCGAAGCTGCCGCCGCGGACACCGGCACAGGCAGTGTCAAAGGTCCCTTCTGCCCGCAGCCGGCGGTCAGCCCGGCCAGCCCTATCGCCAGGATGGTGGCCGCCACGCACACAGGGCGCGCCGCTACACTCGTTTTTGATACTTTGCACATGCCGCGAATTCTATGAGCACGCCCCCTGCCCACCCTGCTGCCCCCGGCGCCATGAGCGATGCCGACTACCAGCGCGAAACGCAAGCGCTGCTGGCCCGCATCGAGGCCACGGCCGATCGTTGGCTGCAGGACGACGTCATCGACATCGACACCCACCGCACCGGCGGCCTGCTGGAGCTGAGCTTCCCGAACGGCAGCAAGCTGATCATCAACACCCAGCCGCCGCTGCAGGAAGTGTGGCTGGCCGCACGCGGCGGTGGCTTCCACTTCAAGTGGCTCGACGGCGCCTGGCGCGACACCCGCGACGGCAGCGAGTTCATCGCCGCACTGTCCAGCCACGCCAGCGCCCAGGGCGCCAAGCCACTGGCGTTCTGAGCGCCGTCAGCGGCGGAACAGATCGAGGATGCTGCTGCGCTCTTCTTCGCTGGGCGCCTGCGGCACCACGTCTTCCAGGCCGACGCTGCGAATGCCTTCGCCCTGGCTGAATTCCTCGAAGGTCCAGTAGCCACCCACCTGCACCACGCCCGGCGGCGCCTTCAGTTCCTGCACCGGCACGTTCTTCAGGGCGTGCTGCATGAGTTCGATCCACACCGGCAGCGCCAGGCCGCCACCGGTTTCGCGGTCACCCAATTTCCGGGGGTTGTCGTAGCCAATCCACACCACGGCCACCAGGCTGGGCTGATAGCCGGCGAACCAGGCGTCCATGGAGTCGTTGGTGGTGCCGGTCTTGCCATACAGATCGGGCCGCTTCAACGTGCCCTGGGCGCGCGCGGCCGTGCCCGAGCGCGTCACTTCCTGCAGCAGGGTGCTCATGACGAAGGCATTGCGCTCGCTCACCGTGCGCTGGCTTTCGTCGGGCGGCGCCGGCGGGGTGTCGAGCAGCACGCGTCCCTTGGCGTCGGTGATGCGGGTGATGAGTTGCGGGGTGACGTGGAAGCCGCCATTGGCGAACACCGCGTAGGCGCTGGCCATCTGCATCGGGGTGGTGGAGCCGGCGCCCAGCGCGGTGGTCAGGAAGGCCGGGTGCTTGCTGCGCTCGAAGCCGAAGTTCTGCAGCCACTGCTGTGCGAAGTCGACGCCGGTGGCCTGCATCACGCGGATGGACACCATGTTCTTCGACTTGGCCAGCGCGGTCTGCAGCGGCATCGGGCCGTCGAACTTGCCGTCGTAGTTCTTCGGTTCCCAGGGCTGGCTGCCGGTGACACCGGCACTGAAGAACAGCGGCGCGTCGTTGACGATGGTGCCAGGCGTGAAACCGCGCTCCAGCGCCGCTGAATAGATGAAGGGCTTGAAACTCGAACCGGGCTGGCGCCAGGCCTGGGTGACGTGGTTGAACTTGTTCTTGCCGAAGTCGAAGCCGCCGACCAGGGCGCGCACGCTGCCGTCGCGCGGGTCGAGTGCGACCAGTGCGCCTTCCACCTCGGGCTGCTGCGTCAGCGCCCAGTCGCCCTTGTTGAAGCGCGGGGTGCGGTAGAGCCGAACCACCGCGCCGCGACGAATCTGCACCTTGGGTGGCGCATTGGCCGCGAGGCCCGAGGTCACCGGTTTCAGGCCCTCGCCGACGACCGTGACCGTGTCGCCCGACTGCAGCATGGCCACCACCTTGCGCGGGCTGGCTTCCAGCACCACGGCGGCGATCAGGTCGTCGCGCAGCGGCCGGTCGGCCAGCGCCTCGGCGACGCGGGCGTCGAGCTTCGCATCGTCGGCAGGCAGGTCGACGTAGGCCTCGGGGCCGCGGTAGACCTGGCGCAGCTCGAAATCCATCAGGCCGCGGCGCAGCGCGCGGTAGGCCACCATCTGGTCGACGGCGCTCACGCTCAGGTGGACATTCAAGCCGCGAGAGTAGGCCTCGTCACCGTATTGCGCAAACACCAACTGCCGCGCGGTCTCGGAGACGAATTCGGCGTGGACCGCGACTTCGGTCTGGGTTCTGTAGCGCAACTCCTCGCCGAGGGCCCGGTCGTGCTGGGCTTCCGTGATGAAGCCGGTCTCGAACATGCGGTCGATGATGTAGCGCTGGCGCAGCGTGGCGCGCTTGGGGTTGGCAATGGGGTTGTAGGCAGAAGGCGCCTTCGGCAGGCCGGCCAGCATCGCGGCCTCGGCCACCGTCACATCCTTGAGTTTCTTGCCGAAGTAGGTCTCGGCCGCCGCGGCGAAGCCATTGGCGCGCTGGCCCAGGAAGATCTGGTTCATGTACAGCTCCAGGATCTGGTCCTTGCTGAGCATGCTTTCGATCTTCAGGGCCAGCAGGATCTCGTAGATCTTGCGGGTGAACGTCTTTTCGGTGGACAGGTAGAAGTTGCGGGCCACCTGCATGGTGATCGTCGACGCCCCCTGGCTGCGGGCGTCGCGCAGGTTTTCCAGCGCCGCGCGGGCCACGCCCTTGTAGTCGACACCGCCGTGCTGGTAGAAGCGCGCGTCCTCGGCCGCCAGCACGGCGTCCTTCATCACCTGCGGGATGTCCGCGATGGGCACGAAGGTGCGGCGCTCTTCGCCGAACTCCCCCAGTTCCAGACCCTCCGCGGAGAAGACGCGCATCGGCAGCTTCGGCCGGTAGTCGGTGAGGCTGCTGATCTCGGGCAGGTTCGGGTAGGCCACCGCCAGTGCCAGCGCCACCATGCAAAGCAGGCCCACGAGCCCGGCTGCGGCCAGCCCGAACAACCAGCCCAGGCCGCGCAGAGCCGCCCGCAACCAGCCGGGCAGGGCGGCCGGGGTGGCGTTGGATGGAGCAGGCGAATTCACGGGGATGGCGGTGCGTCTGGCTGCATTCTGTCCGAAAGCTGCCACGGGCTCCGTCGAGCCCGCCACACCCTGCTTGCTGGGGCAAACGCCAACTTGTCCACGCTCTCCCACGGGGGCTGGTGAGCAATTGCTCTTTCCCGGCCGAAATGGTTGTCACCACGGGCGCAATGACGCTAAAAGCCCGGCTGCGGCACTGTGGTTGCCCAGCGTCGACAGGCCCGGAGATGGGGGCGGAACCACCCCGTTATTCGGCTGTTCACAAGGGCTTTGCTGCTAGCATTCAAGTGGATTCTTAACAAGCCCGCAAGCGGGTAGTCCACTTCCATCTCATTCGGCCGGGGAGCATTCGATTTGAGTTTTCTCGACGTACTGCTGGGCCGCAAGCACCCACCGATGATCGGCCTGGACATCAGTTCGTCCAGCGTCAAGCTCGTCGAACTCGGCCAGACCTCCTCGGGCGAATTCGTGCTCGAGCGTTTTGCTTCCGAACCCTTTGAAAAGGGCTGGATCACCGACGGCCAGATCGAGAAATTCGATGAAGTGGCCGAAGCCGTGAAACGTGTCGTCAGCAAAAGCGGCACGCGCAGCAAGCAGGTCGTGATGGCGATGCCGCAATCGGCCGTCATCACCAAGAAGATCATGTTGCCGGCCGGCCTGCGCGAAGAGGAAATGGAACTGCAGGTCGAGTCCGAGGCCAATCAGTACATCCCGTTTTCGCTCGACGAGGTCAGCCTCGATTTCTGCGTGCTCGGGCCCAGCGCCACGTCCGCAGGCGACGTCGAAGTGCTCATCGCCGCCAGCCGCAAGGACCGCGTGCAGGACCGCCAGGGCCTGGCCGAAGCCGCCGGCCTGAAGCCGGCCGTGCTGGACATCGAATCGCACGCCTCGCGCCTGGCCATCGGCCGCATCGTGCAGGGCTTGCCCAACGATGGCCCCGACGCCCAGGTGGCGCTGGTCGAGATAGGCGCCGACACCACGAGCCTGAAAGTGCTGCGCGACGACGAAATGCTCTACGACCGCGACCAGGCCTTCGGTGGCAGCCAGCTCACCCAGCTGATCAGCCGGCAATACGGCTTCAGCTTCGAGGAAGCCGAAGCGAAGAAGCTCAGCGGCGACCTGCCCGAGGACTACGACACCGCCATCCTCGCGCCCTTCGTCGACAGCCTGAGCCAGGAAATCGGCCGTGCGCTGCAGTACTTCTTCACCAGCACGCCCCATCACAAGGTGCACTACGTGATGCTGGCCGGTGGCACCGCCACCCTGCCGGGCTTGAAGGACCGCGTCACCGACCTGACGGGCTTCGCCTCGAACATCGTCAATCCCTTCGAGCACATGCAGCTGGGTTCGGCGGTGCGCGAAAGCCGCGTGCGCCGTGAAGCACCCTCGTACCTGACGGCCTGCGGCCTGGCGATGCGGAGGTTCCTGCAGTGATCCTCATCAACCTACTGCCGCACCGCGAGGCCAAGCGCCTCCAGCGCAAGCGCGCCTTCTTCGTCGGCGTGGCGGCATTCGCGGTCGCCGGGGTGGCCATTGCGCTCGTCTGGTACTCCGTATTGCAGCAAATGACGGCTGCGCAACAGGCGCGGAACGGTTTTCTCCAGTCGGAAATTGCGCGGCTCGATTCGCAGATCAAGGACATCGCCACGCTCAGGGCGGAAATCGAAGCCCTGAAGGCGCGACAAAAAGCCGTTGAAGACCTGCAGACCGATCGCAATACGCCGATCTATCTGCTGGACGAACTCGTCAAGCAAACCCCCGAAGGCGTGTACCTCACCAGCATCAAGCAGACCGGCCAGGTGGTCGCGGTCACGGGCGTGGCACAAACCAACGAACGGGTCAGCGAATTCCTGCGCAACACGCTCTACAACTCGCCCTGGCTCGAGCGGCCGGAACTCGTGGAGATCAAGGTCGCCACCCTGACCGCCGCCAATCGCGAGCAACGCCGCCTGTTCGACTTTTCGATGCGCGTCAACCTGAAGCGGCCGCAACCTCCGGCCGCCGCCGCAGCAGCCGCCGCTCCGGCGGCATCGGCTCCCGCCGGCACCGACAAGAAAATCTGACATGGCCACCAAGTCGCCCTCCACCTCCATCGACATCGGCGGCGCCTTCGAGCGCGCCGCGTCGCAGTTCCGCGGTCTCGACCCCAAGGAACCCGGGCAATGGCCGATGCTGCCGAAGCTGGCCGTCTGGCTGGCCGTGACCGCAGCCGTCGTCGGGCTGGCCTGGTTCGCTCTGCTGTCGACCAACACCGAGGATCTGGAAGCCGAGCGTGCCCGCGAGCCCGGCCTGAAAGACCAGTACCGCAACCGCCTCGCGCAGGCCGTCAACCTGACCGAACTGCGCAAGCAGAAGCAGCAGGTCCAGGAATACGTCACCCAGCTCGAGAAACAGCTGCCCGGCCGGGCCGACATGGACGCGCTGCTGTCCGACATCAATCAGGCCGGCCTGGGCCGGGGTCTGCAGTTCGAACTGTTCAAGCCTGGCCAGGTGCAGGTGAAGGACTATTACGCCGAGCTGCCCATCACCATCCGCGTCAGCGGCCGATACCACGACATTGGCGCGTTCGCTGCCGATGTGGCCAACCTGTCGCGCATCGTGACGCTGCAGAACCTGGCCATCGGGCCGCTGCAGGCGCGTGACAGCGCCAGCGGCATGCTGGCCATGGACGCCACCGCACACACCTACCGCTACCTGGACGCCACCGAAGTGGCCGAACAGCGCCAGGCCAAGGCCAAGGCCACCGCCGGGGGGGCCAAGCCATGACGCGCACGATGGCGCCGGGGCGCGTCGCCCTGGCCTTGCTGGCGGCCAGCCTTTTGGCCGGTTGCGGCGAAGGCACCGAAGAACTGCAGACTTGGATGGAGCAGCAGCGCCGCGACGCCAAGCCGAACGTCACGCCCCTGCAGGCGCCCAAGAAGTTCGACCCGCAGCCCTACCAGGCCGCGCAAGGGGTCGAGCCCTTCAGCACGCAGAAGCTCACCGTGGCCATCCGGCAGGAAGCCCGGGCACCGAATTCACTGCTGTCGGCCCAGTTGAACCGCCGCAAGGAACCGCTGGAAGCCTACCCGCTGGACAGTATGAGCATGGTCGGCAGCGTCGCCCGCAGTGCCAGCCCCTTCGCCCTGCTGCGTGTCGACAACCTGCTGTACCAGGTGAAGGTGGGTGACCATCTCGGCCAGAACTATGGCCGCGTCACCGCCATTTCCGAAACCGAAGTCAGCCTGCGTGAAATTGTCCAGGACGCCGCCGGCGAATGGATTGAACGCCCGGCCACCCTGCAACTGCAAGAGCGGGCGCGATGATGAATTCTCAGGAGAGCCGCAACATGTCCCACGGGCCCCAATGGCGCGCCGCAATGGCTGCAATGGCCACGCTGGCCCTCACGGCCAGCTTGATGGCTGCCCCCGGCAGCGCCTGGGCGCAGAACGCCATCCAGTCCATCACCAGCAACCAGCAGACCGGCACCGAGGTGGTGCGCATTGAGCTGAGCGAAGCGCTCACGGCCGTGCCCAACGGCTTCTCGGTGCAGTCGCCACCGCGCATTGCGATCGACCTGCCCGGTGTGGTGAACGCCATGGGTCGCAGCAGCGTCGAGATCAACCAGGGCAACCTGCGCTCGATCAACGTGGCACAGGCCGGTGAACGCACCCGCCTGGTCTTGAACCTGAAGCAGGCCTCCAGCTATCGCGCCCAGCTGCAGGGCAAGGCGCTGGTGCTGGTGCTCGACGGCGTCAGCGGCAGCACCGGCGAAGCCCTGGCCGCCGCGCCCAGCGCCACGGGCGGCCCGGCCACGGCGGCCGCAGCCGCCACCTTTGCCCCGCCGCAGAACAGCAACCCGCAAGGCCTGCGCGACATCGACTTCCGCCGCGGCAGCGACGGCGCCGGCCGCGTCGTCGTCAACCTGCCCAGCACCCAGGTGGGCGTGGACATCCGCCAGCAGGGGCAGAGCCTGGTGGTCGAGTTCCTGCGCAGCACCCTGCCCGACAGCCTGCGCCGCCGCCTCGACGTCACCGATTTCGGCACCCCCGTGCGCAGCATCTCCACCTTCCAGTCGGGCGACCGCGTGCGCATGGTGGTGGAACCCACCGGCGCCTGGGAACACAGCGCCTATCAGAGCGACAACCAGTTCGTGCTGGAAGTGCGCCCGGTCAAGCTCGACCCCAACAAGCTGACGCAGGGCGTGGGCTTCCAGGGCGAAAAGCTCAGCCTGAACTTCCAGAACATCGAGGTGCGCGCGCTGCTGCAGGTGATCGCCGACTTCACCAACTTCAACGTCGTCACCAGCGACACCGTCACCGGCACCGTCACCCTGCGCCTGAAAGACGTGCCCTGGGACCAGGCCCTGGACATCATCCTGCAGGCCAAGGGCCTGGGCGTTCGCAAGAACGGCAACGTGCTGTGGATCGCCCCCAAGGACGAACTCGCCGCCAAGGAACAGGTCGACCTCGAAGCCAAGAAGAAGATCGAGGAACTCGAACCCCTGCGCACCCAGTCGTTCCAGCTGAACTACACCAAGTCCGAGGAAGTGGCCAAGGGCCTGACCGGGCAGAACCTGTCGGGCGGCGGCGGTGGTGGCGGCAGCAGTGGCGGCAGCAGCACCAACACCCGCATCCTGTCACCGCGCGGAAGCGTGATCTTCGAAACGCGCACGAACCAGCTGTTCGTGAGCGACATCCCGAGCAAGCTCGAGGAGATCCAGTCGCTCATCGGCAAGATCGACATCCCGGTGCGCCAGGTGCTGATCGAGGCCCGCATCGTCGAGGCCGACGACAGCTTCGGCCGCGCCCTGGGCGTGAAGCTGGGTGGCACCGATCTGCGCGGTGTGCGCGGTGGGGTACCGGGCTACAACGTCGGCGGGGGCAACTACGCAGCCATCGGCGGCAACTACTCCAACGTCGGCGTGACCACGGGCCAGACGCCCAACACCGACACGAGCTTCATCCCCGATTCGCAGTTCGTGAACCTGCCGGCCAACACCAGCTTCGCCAGCGCTTCTGCGGCCACCATCGCGCTCAGCCTGTTCGGCGCCACGGCCAACCGCTTCCTGAACCTGGAACTGTCGGCACTGGAAGCCGAAGGCAGGGGCAACATCGTCAGCAGCCCGCGCATCATCACCGCCGACCAGACCAAGGCGCGCATCGAGCAGGGCGAGGAAATCCCGTACCAGCAGGCCACGAGCAGCGGCGCCACCTCGGTGTCGTTCAAGAAGGCCAGCCTCAGCCTGGAGGTCACGCCGCAGATCACCCCCGAGGGCAACGTCATCCTCGATCTGCTGGTGAACAAGGACAGCCGTGGCGCCCTGACCGCTGCCGGTCCGGCCATCAACACCAAGCAGGTGCAGACCCAGGTGCTGGTGGAAAACGGCGGCACCGTCGTCATCGGCGGCATCTTCACCCAGGACGAACGCAACGAGATCAACAAGGTGCCGCTGCTGGGCGACATCCCCTACGTGGGCCTGCTGTTCCAGAACCGGGTGCGCAGCACGACCAAGAGCGAACTGCTGGTGTTCATCACGCCGAAGATCGTGACCGACCGCTCGGCTGCACGCTAGACCCGCCGCACCAGCCTTCCGCCTTCCCGCCGCAAGCGACGCCCGCTGCAGCCTCCCCGCGCCGCCTAGACGCAGGACATCGACCATGACCATGTTCAAACGACTCTTTTCGATCTGCAGCCTGCTGGCACTGGCCGCCTGCGGTGGTGGTGGCGGCGATGCCGGTACACCGCCGTTCACTGGCGGCCCGGGCGGCGGCACGGCAGCGCCCACCGCGACAGACCTGGTGCTGGTGTTGAGCTCGGCCTCGATTGCCAACAGCGGCACCCAGACCGTCACCGCCACCGTCACCGCGCTCGATGCCAACCGCAACGCGCTGCCCGCCGTGCCCGTCACCATCACGGCCGACAACGACGCCGTCGTCACCGTCACCAGCACCGGTGGCGTCACCGGCACCACCGGCCTGTACGAAGCGAACATCTCGGTCGGTGCCAACCGCAACAACCGCACGATCGTCGTCACCGCCCGCTCCGGCGCGCTGTCGAAGACCGCCAACCTCACGGTCATCACCGCCTCGCAGCCCGTGCCCACGGCGTCGGACATCTCGCTGACGCTGAGCGCGCCCAGCATCCCCAATTCCGGCACGGCCACGGTCACCGCCACCGTGACGGCGGTCGACAGCAACCGCAACGCCATCTCCGGCATTCCGATCACGCTGCGCGTCAACAACGGCGCCTCGATCATCGTCACCGGGGCCCAGACGTCGAGCGCTGGCGTGGTCAGCGGCGCCATCAGCATCGGCTCGAACCCGACGAATCGCCCCATCGTGGTGACGGCGATCAGCGGTGCGCTCACACGCGAAGCCGTGCTCAACGTGATCGGCACGCGCATCGCGTCGACCTCGCTGCCGGCCGTGTTGCTGCCCGGCACGGCCGGCACGATCCAGTACCGCGTCACGGACGCGAGCAACTCGGCCATGGCGGCATTGCCCATCCGCATCACCGGCCCTGGCGGCGTGGCCACCGATGCCGTGACCGACCTGAACGGCGCCTACGAGTACCGCTACACCGCCCCCACGACGGCCGGAAACCTGGCCATCCGATCGGCCGCGGGCGGCGTCGAGAACGTCACCACCGTGATCGTGCAGTCGGGCGCCGGCGTCATTCCCCCGGCCCAGGCGGGCTCGGTGCGTTCGGCCAGCGTGCGCGCCAACCCGAGCGTCGTCGTCGTCAACAGCCCCGGGTCCAGCCAGAACCGCGCCGAGATCCGCGCCCTGTTCGTGGGCAACGCCAACCAGCCCATCCAGAACATCCGGGTGCGTTTCGACCTGAACGGCGACATCAACTCGATCGGCGGCACCATCTCCTCGGGCTCGACTCTGGTGTACAGCGACGTCAACGGCATCGCGCTGTCGGCCTACATTCCCGGCGCACGCTTCAGCCCGACCGATGGCGTCTCGGTGCGCGCCTGCTGGGACTACGAGGATTTCCCGGCGGGCACCTGCCCGAACTCCACGCCGATCGCCACGACGACCAGCCTGACCGTGATCTCCGACCCGCTGTCGGTATCCATCGGCACGGACAACCTCGTGGTCGTCGACGACCCGCTGGTGTACACGCAGCGCTTCGTGGTGCAGGTCAACGATTCCTCGGGCCTGGCCAAGGCCGACACGCCGGTCAGCCCCCTGCTGGACCTGCTGACGTACTCGCGTGGCCGGTGGATTCGCCCGCTCGACTCCGACCGCTGGGTGCAGAGTGTCACCGCCGCGAACTGCGAAAACGAGGACGTGAACCGCAACGGCGTGCTCGAGGTCTATTCGAACAACGTCAGTGGCAGCGGCGTCGAAGACGCCAACGACAACGCCCAGCTCGAGCCGCGCAAGGCCGATGTGGTGGTGTCGTACGAAGGCCAGCCGCCCTTTCGCACCGACGCCACCGGTCGCATCGTGCTGCGCATCACCTACCCCCGCAACTACGGCAGCTGGGTCACCTTCGACCTGACAGTGGCCGCGTCAGGTGTGGCCGGCACCGAAGGTCGCGCCAGCTTCGTCGGCCGGCTGCTCGTACCGTTCACCGCCGTCCAGCAAGAGGGCCCGCCGCCGTTCGTCGACAGCCCCTACGGCAATCGGCCCGGCGACCCGCGCATCGTGGTGACCACGCCTGACGGCCGCTCCAGTGCCACCCTCTGCCGCTGACACCGCGCGAACACTGACCCTGTCCCTGGTGGGCATGCCCGGCTGCGGCAAGTCCACGGTCGGGCGCCACCTGGCGCGCCAGCTGGGCCTGAAATTCGTCGACAGCGACACCGAGATCGAGCACCGGATCGGCATGCCGATCCGGGACTACTTCGCCCAGCAGGGCGAAGAGGCCTTTCGCGACATCGAACAGGACGTCATCGATGAGCTGACACAGCGTGTCGGCATCGTGCTGGCCACCGGTGGCGGCGCCGTCCTGAGGCCGTCGAACCGCGACGCCCTGCACTCGCGCAGCCACGTGTTCTACCTGCGGTCCTCCGCCGACGAACTGCATCGCCGGCTGCGACACGACACCCAGCGGCCCTTGCTGCAGGTGGCCGACCCGCAGAAAAGGCTGCGCGAGCTCTATCGCGAGCGCGACCCGCTGTACCGCCGCACGGCGCACTTCGTCGTCGAATCGGCGCGGCCTTCAGTGCACGCACTGCTGGGCATGGTGCTGATGCAGCTGGAGCTCGCCGGCATCGTCGACCCGGGCCAGGTGCCCTCGCCCATCGACCAGAACAACGCCTGAGCCAGCAGCACCGTCGGCACCCGACACGGGGTGCGGCATAAACTCGCTGCCATGACTTCGCTGCAGGAAAACACCGTGCAGGTCGCCGCTGGCGACAGCCGCTACGACATCCTCATCCAGCCCGGCCTGCTGGGTCGGCCCGGCGCCTGGACCGACCTGCCGAAAGCAGCGCATGCGGTGATCGTCACCAACCCGACCATCGCCCCGCTCTACGAACCGGCACTGCGGCTGGCCCTGACACCCCACTATGCCCAGCTCAGCACCGTGCTGCTGCCCGACGGCGAGGTGCACAAGGACTGGGCCACGCTGAACCTGATCTTCGACCACCTGCTGGGCCACGGCTGCGACCGCAAGACCGTGCTCTTCGCACTGGGTGGTGGCGTCATCGGCGACATGACGGGCTTCGCCGCCGCGAGCTTCATGCGCGGCGTGCCCTTCGTGCAGGTGCCCACCACGCTGCTGGCCCAGGTCGATTCGTCGGTGGGCGGCAAGACCGCCATCAACCACCCGCGCGGCAAGAACATGATCGGCGCGTTCTACCAGCCGGCCCGTGTGGTGTGCGACCTGTCGACACTGGCCACGCTGCCGCCGCGCGAGTTGTCGGCCGGCCTGGCCGAGGTGATCAAGTATGGGCCGATCGCCGACATGGCCTTCCTCGACTGGATCGAGGCCCAGATGCCTGCCCTGCTGGCGCGCGAGCCCGTCGCCCTGGCGCATGCGGTTCGGCGCTCCTGCGAGATCAAGGCCGATGTCGTGGGCCAGGACGAACGTGAAAGCGGCCTGCGCGCCATCCTGAACTTCGGCCACACCTTCGGCCACGCCATCGAGGCCGGGCTGGGCTATGGCCACTGGCTGCATGGCGAGGCGGTGGGCTGCGGCATGGTGATGGCCGCCGATCTGTCGGCCGAACTGGGCCTGGTGGACGCCGCCTTCGCACAACGCCTGCGTCGCATCATCGAAGCCGCCGGCCTGCCGACGCAGGCGCCGCACATGCCGGTCGAGCAATGGCTGGCGCTGATGCGGCTGGACAAGAAGGCCAGTGCCGGCGAGATCCGCTTCGTCGTCATCGACCGGCCGGGCAGCGCGGCGGTGCAGCCGGCACCCGACGCCCTGGTGACCCAGGTCATCCAGCGCCACAGTCTGCCGGCGTGAACGCGCCGGAGCTGCCCGCCTACCCTGCCCCGCTGGCGCCCTGGGCCAGCGACCCGCGCCATACCCGCGGCCGGCGCATCCCCGAGCCGGCCGCACCCCCCCGCAACGAGCACCAGCGCGACCGCGACCGCATCGTCCACAGCACGGCGTTCAGGCGGCTGGTCTACAAGACCCAGGTCTTCATCAACCACGAAGGCGACCTGTTCCGCACCCGGCTGACGCATTCGCTGGAGGTGGCGCAGCTGGGCCGATCGGCAGCACGGGCCCTGTGGCTCAACGAAGACCTGGTCGAGGCCATCGCCCTGGCCCACGACCTGGGCCACACGCCATTCGGCCACGCCGGCCAGGATGCGCTGCACGAATGCATGCGCGAGCACGGCGGCTTCGAGCACAACCTGCAGTCGCTGCGCGTGGTCGACGAACTCGAGGCACGTTATCCGGCGTTCGACGGCCTGAACCTGAGCTTCGAAACGCGCGAGGGCATCCTGAAGCACTGCTCGGCGCGCAACGCGGCCCGCCTGGTGCAGGCCGAGCCCCGGGGGCCGGCGCAGCGCTTCGTCGACGGCACCCAGCCCAGCCTGGAAGCGCAGTTGGTGAACCTGGCCGACGCGATGGCCTACAACGCACACGACATCGACGACGGCGTGCGCTCGGGCCTGCTGTCCATGGCACAGCTGGACGAGGTGCCGCTGTTCGCGCACTGGAAGCAGCGTGTGCTGGACGATCACCCGTCGCTGGCCAGCCAGCCCGGGCGGCGCCTGTTGTTCGAGACCTTGCGCAGGATGCTGTCGGCCCAGGTGGCCGACCTGATCCAGGCGACGGGCGAGGCGCTGCGCGAGCACGCACCCGCCGATGCCGAAGCCGCCAGAAACTCACCGCCGCTCGTCCGATTCAGTGCCCAGCTTCAGGCCCAGAACACCGAGCTCCAACGCTTCCTGTTCGCTGCGCTGTACCGCCACCCCCAGGTGGCGCAAACCACGGCCCTGGCCCGCGCCGCACTCGTCGACCTGTTCGCCGCCTACCGCGCAGACCCTGCCGCCATGCCTGCCGACTTTGCGTCTGCTCCCGACGGGCCCCGTGCGGTGGCCGACTACATCGCCGGCATGACCGATCGCTATGCCTTGCGTGAACACCACCGCCTGACCGGGCGGCGCGTGTTTGGCGACTGACGTGGGTCGGGCCTGGGTCGGGCGGCTGACCGTGACCGCCCCTGTCCGTCGCGGCGATGCAGCCGCCGAAGAGCCCCGATGGCCCGCCTGCCCCGTCTAGTCGTCCCGGGCCACGCCCACGTCGTGGTGCAACGGGGCCATGGCGACCGGCCGGTGTTTGCAGACGACATCGACCGGACCACTTACCTTGCAGCGCTGCGCGAATCGGGGCCCGCCAGCGGCGTTCAGCTGCTGGCCTGGGCCTTACTCGAAGACCGGGTGTTGCTGCTGGCACGGCCAGAAGCCGCCACCGGCATCAGCCGGCTGCTGCAATCGGTGGGGCGTCGATATGTCAGCGCCTACAACCGGCGTCACGGCCGCGCCGGCACCCTGTGGGACGGCCGGTTTCGATGCGCTCCGGTGGAGCCCGGCAGCACGCTGCTCAACCTGTTGGTGTGGATCGACGGCATGGCGGCCGATCCCGCGCAGACCAGCGCCGGCCTGCGCCTGGCAGGGCACCGCGATCCGCTGCTCGCGCACCCGCAGGAGTACTGGGCGCTCGGCAACACGCCGTTCGAGCGCGAAGCGGCCTACCGCCGCCGGCTCGGAGAGGGCTTTGCGCCGCCTCAGACCAAGGCATGGCAGCACGCTGCCATGGGCGGCTGGGCGATCGGCTCGCTGGCCTTCACCGACGAGCTCGCCGCGCAGACCCCGCGACCGGTGCGTCCCCGCCCACCGGGTCGTCCGCGCAGCGTCAAGGTGCGCGGGTAGAGTGAATGGCAGGAAGGTTGTCCCCCGATTTTTCCCCTTAGTGCTGAGCGATTCCGAAATCGTTGTCTGACCCCAATTGATCAGCTTGCCGGGTTTGCTGCACTGCGGTAAGTTCCGCGGTCAGCCGAAGTGCGCACTCGCGCCCAGGCTCCAGCCCTGCCCCGGAGATGACCGTGTCCGACCACACCCCTGCCGCCACCAACGCCACCGACGCCGAAATCGCCAGCCTTGCCGAACACGGCCTGTACGACCCTCGCCAGGAGCACGACGCCTGTGGCGTTGGCTTCGTGGCGCACATCAAGGGCGCCAAGGCCCACAGCATCGTCCAGCAGGGCTTGAAGATCCTGGAGAACCTCGACCACCGCGGCGCGGTCGGGGCCGACCAGCTGATGGGCGATGGCGCCGGGATCCTGCTGCAGTTGCCCGACGAGCTGTATCGCGCAGAGATGGCCGTGTCCGGCCGGGCCCCCGACGGCAGCGTCGGTGTGGTGCTGCCGCCACCGGGCGAATATGGCGTCGGCATGATCTTCCTGCCGAAGGAACACGCCAGCCGCCTGGCCTGCGAACAGGAACTGGCGCGCGCCGTGAAGGCCGAAGGCCAGGTGCTGCTGGGCTGGCGCGACGTGCCGGTGGACCGCGACATGCCGATGAGTCCGGCCGTGCGCGCCAAGGAACCCGTCATCAAGCAGATCTTCATCGGCCGCGGCGCCGACGTCATCGTGCCCGACGCGCTGGAACGCAAGCTCTACGTCATCCGCAAGACCGCCAGTGCCGCCATCCAGGCGCTGAAGCTCACGCACAGCCGCGAGTACTACGTGCCCAGCATGAGTTGCCGCACCGTCATCTACAAGGGCCTGCTGCTGGCCGACCAGGTGGGCGTGTACTTCAAGGACTTGAGCGACCCGCGCGCGGTGTCGGCCCTGGCCCTGGTGCACCAGCGCTTTTCCACCAACACCTTCCCGGAATGGCCGCTGGCCCACCCCTACCGCATGGTGGCGCACAACGGCGAGATCAACACCGTCAAGGGGAACTTCAACTGGATGCGCGCCCGCGAAGGCGTGATGAAGAGCCCGGTGCTGGGCGACGACCTGCAGAAGCTCTACCCCATCAGCTTCGAAGGCCAGAGCGACACCGCCACCTTCGACAACGCGCTGGAACTGCTGACCATGGCCGGCTACCCGCTGGCCCAGGCGGCGATGATGATGATCCCCGAGGCCTGGGAAAACCATGAATTGATGGACGCGCGCCGCCGCGCGTTCTACGAATACCACGCCGCCATGCTGGAACCCTGGGACGGCCCGGCCGCGATGGTCTTCACCGACGGCAAGCAGATCGGCGCCACGCTCGACCGCAATGGCCTTCGCCCGGCGCGCTACGTCGTCACCGACGACGACCTGGTCGTGATGGCCAGCGAAAGCGGCGTGCTGCCCTTCCCCGAAAACAAGATCGTCAAGAAGTGGCGCCTGCAGCCCGGCCGCATGTTCCTGATCGACCTGGAGCAGGGCCGCATCGTCGAAGACGAAGAGCTGAAGACGCAGTTCGCCAACGCCCGGCCTTATCGGCAGTGGATCGACAACGTGCGCATCCGCCTGGACAGCATCGAGGCGAAGGCCGAGCCGCTGGCTTTCACCGAGAGCCTGCTCGACCGCCAGCAGGCCTTCGGCTATACCCAGGAAGACCTGAAGTTCCTGCTGGCCCCGATGGCCGCCAACGGCGAGGAAGCCACCGGCAGCATGGGCAACGACAGCCCGCTGGCGGTGCTGAGCGACAAGGACAAGCCGCTCTACAACTACTTCAAGCAGCTCTTCGCCCAGGTCACGAACCCGCCAATCGACCCGATCCGCGAAGCCATCGTGATGAGCCTGAACAGCTTCATCGGCCCCAAGCCCAACCTGCTGGACATCAACGCGGTGAACCCGCCGATGCGGCTGGAAGTGACACAGCCGGTGCTGGACTTCGACGACATGGCGCGGCTGCGCGGCATCGAACGCCACACCAACGGCAAGTTCAAGAGCATCACGCTCGACATCACCTACCCGCTGGCCTGGGGCCGTGAAGGCATCGAGGCCAAGCTGGCCAGCCTGTGCGCAGAAGCGGTGGACGCCATCAAGAGCGGCCACAACATCCTGATCATCAGCGACCGGGCCATGAACCGCCACCAAGTCGCCATTCCGGCCCTGCTCGCGCTGAGCGCCGTGCACCACCACCTGGTGCGCGAAGGGCTGCGCACCACCGCCGGCCTGGTGGTGGAAACCGGCAGCGCTCGCGAGGTGCACCACTTCGCGGTGCTGGCCGGCTATGGTGCCGAAGGCGTGCATCCGTATCTGGCGATGGAAACCCTGGTCGAACTGCAGGGTGGCCAGGCCGGGGCCGAAGACGCCGACAAAGCCATCTACAACTTCGTCAAGGCCATCGGCAAGGGTCTGAGCAAGATCATGTCGAAGATGGGCGTCAGCACCTACATGTCCTACTGCGGCGCGCAGCTGTTCGAGGCCATCGGCCTGGAGAAGGCCTTCGTCGACCAGTACTTCCGCGGCACCGCCAGCCAGGTGGGCGGCATCGGCGTGTTCGAGGTGGCCGAAGAAAAACTGCGCATGCACGAGAAGGCCTTCGGCGACGACCCGGTGCTGGCCCGCATGCTCGACGCCGGCGGTGAGTACGCCTGGCGCGTGCGCGGCGAAGAACACATGTGGACGCCCGACGCCATTGCCAAGCTGCAGCACAGCACGCGCGCCAACCGCTGGGACACCTACAAGGAATACGCCCAGCTCATCAACGACCAGAGCAAGCGCCACATGACGCTGCGCGGCCTGTTCGAATTCAAGGTCGACCCGGCCAAGGCCATCCCGGTGGACGAGGTCGAGAGCGCCGCCGACATCGTCAAGCGCTTCGCCACGGGCGCCATGAGCCTGGGCAGCATCAGCACCGAAGCCCACACCACGCTGGCCATTGCCATGAACCGCATCGGCGGGAAGAGCAACACCGGCGAAGGCGGCGAAGACCCGGCGCGATACAGGCAAGAACTCAAGGGCATCAAGATCACAGCCGGCACCAAGGTCAGCGACATCATCGGCAAAAGCGTGATGGCCGCCGAGGTGGAGATGCAGGCCGGCGACAGCCTGCGCAGCAAGATCAAGCAGGTGGCCAGCGGCCGCTTCGGGGTGACCACCGAATACCTGGTCAGCGCCGACCAGATCCAGATCAAGATGGCCCAGGGTGCCAAGCCCGGCGAGGGCGGCCAGCTGCCGGGTGGCAAGGTGTCCGACTACATCGGCTTCCTGCGCTACAGCGTTCCGGGTGTCGGCCTGATCAGCCCGCCGCCGCACCACGACATCTATTCCATCGAAGACCTGGCCCAGCTCATCCACGACCTGAAGAACGCCAACCCGCGGGCTTCCATCAGCGTCAAGCTGGTCAGCGAAGTGGGCGTGGGCACCATCGCCGCCGGCGTGACCAAGTGCAAGGCCGACCACGTGGTCATCGCCGGGCACGACGGTGGCACGGGGGCTTCGCCCTGGTCCAGCATCAAGCACGCCGGCACGCCCTGGGAACTGGGCCTGGCCGAAACCCAGCAGACCTTGGTGCTCAACCGCTTGCGTTCGAGGATTCGCGTGCAGGCCGACGGCCAGATGAAGACCGGCCGCGACGTCGTCATCGGTGCGCTGCTGGGTGCCGACGAGTTCGGCTTCGCCACCGCGCCACTGGTGGTGGAAGGCTGCATCATGATGCGCAAGTGCCACCTCAACACCTGCCCGGTGGGCGTGGCCACGCAAGACCCGGTGCTGCGCGCCAAGTTCGCCGGCAAGCCCGAGCACGTGGTGAACTACTTCTTCTTCGTGGCCGAAGAAGCGCGCCAGATCATGGCGCAGCTGGGCATCCGCAAGTTCGACGAACTCATCGGCCGTGCCGACCTGCTCGACACGAAGAAGGGCATCGAACACTGGAAGGCGCGCGGCCTGGACTTCGGCCGCATCTTCCACCAGCCCGCGGTGCCGGCCGACGTGCCGCGCCACCACACCGAATCGCAGGACCACGGCCTGGAGCGCGCCCTGGACGTGAAGCTGATCGAGAAGTGCCGCCCGGCCATCGACAAGGGTGAAAAGGTGCAGCTGCTGGAAAGCGCGCGCAACCGCAACCGCAGCCTGGGCGCGATGCTGTCCGGCGAACTGGTGCGCCACCGCCCCGAAGGCCTGCCCGACCACACCATCTTCATCCAGACCGAAGGCACGGGCGGCCAGAGTTTCGGCGCCTTCCTGGCCCAGGGCATCACGCTCTACCTCATCGGCGACGCCAACGACTACACCGGCAAGGGCCTGAGCGGCGGACGCATTGCCGTGCGGCCCAGCATCGACTTCCGCGGCGATGCCGCCAAGAACATCATCGTGGGCAACACCGCGCTGTACGGCGCCACCAGCGGCGAAGCCTTCTTCCGTGGCGTGGGCGGCGAACGTTTCGCGGTGCGGCTTTCGGGTGCCACCGCGGTGGTGGAAGGCACCGGCGACCACGGCTGCGAATACATGACTGGCGGCACCGTGGCCGTGCTCGGCAAGACCGGGCGCAACTTCGCGGCCGGCATGAGCGGCGGCGTGGCCTACGTCTATGACGAAGACGGCCACTTCGCCGGCCGCTGCAACACCGCGATGGTGGCGCTGGAGAAGGTGGTGGCGCGCGAGGAACAGGCCGGCGTGCCGGCCGTGGGCCTGCACCGCGAACTGCCCGACGAGGCGCTCCTGAAGAAGCTGGTCGAAGACCACCACCGCTGGACCGGCAGCCTGCGCGCGCGCGAGCTTTTGGACCACTGGACCGAGGCCCGGGCGAAGTTCGTGAAGGTCTTCCCGCACGAATACAAGCGGGCCCTGGCAGCGCGTGCGGCGCAGGCCGGCGCGGCAGCGGCCACCGCCAAGGCCCAGACCTCGGCAGCCACCGCGGCCGCCAAGTAAACCCCTCCATCCTATTCAGACAGAGCAGCAAGCACCATGGGCAAGGTCACCGGTTTCCTGGAATACGAACGCCTGGAAGAGGGCTACGAGCCGCCGCAGCAGCGGGTGAAGAACTGGAAGGAGTTCGTCATCACGCTCAACGCCGAGCAGGGCAAGGTGCAGGCGGCACGCTGCATGGACTGCGGCACGCCGTTCTGCAACAGCGGCTGCCCGGTCAACAACATCATTCCGGACTTCAACGACCTGGTGTTCCGCAACGACTGGCAAAGCGCCATCGAGGTGCTGCACCAGACCAACAACTTCCCGGAGTTCACCGGCCGTGT
>JANOBX010000303.1:0-5657 GCA_031411875.1 Burkholderiales bacterium
CGCGGAAGTCGCACAGGGGCTGGAACTGGAGATCAGCAAGCTGCAAGCCGGCAACAACCCCATCAACGCCACCCAGGCCGGGGCGCTGCGGCAATTCGCCAGGGTGGCGCAGAGTGCGGTGAGCCTGTTGGCGAATCCGGATGATCCGGGGCATGCGTTCGCGGCGACATTCGTGAATGGGTTGGTGAGTGATGTGCAGGGTGGGTTGACGGCGCACGAAACCCAGTCCATCTCGCCGGCCTGGGCCAGCGCGCCGGATGAGACAGCGACGGAGACAGCGAGGTTGGGGCGGCAAAACGCAGGTCTGGCTGAGAACGATGCGTCGAATTACGTCAACGGGGCCGATCTACAAAGCGACAGTTGGGTCGCCACCCACGGACCTGCTCGGGCCAGCAGTGTCCGAATGGTGACGGTGGGTGCTGGGCAAACCTTGTCGGGATTGGCTGGAACCCAGGACGCGGCGACACTGGATCGCCTGGCCGAATTCAACGGCCTGGAATCACGACATGAACTGCGGGCAGGACAGCAGTTGGCGCTGCCGGATGCCGAGACTTTGGCCCGCGTGCAAATTTCGCCAGCGGTAGCGCACAGGGGCCGTGCTTTGTCGGAGCACTACGCGCAGCAACAGCTGCAGGCGCAAACCCGACCTGGCACCGCCGAGGTCACCACGCCCCAGCCTGGGCAGACCGGTCCCGTTGGTAGCGCTGGCCTGGCGCCTGGGTTTGCAGGCGCAACCCCGGCACCCGCCCCCCAGACCGAGATCCTGCAAATCGTGCGCTATGCGCAAGTTCGCAACAGCGACTTGTCCAGCACAAGCGATCCGCAGTTCTGGGAGCAACGAGCGCAGGACCTGAGCACCGTGGCGGCGCGATACAAGGAACTGACGCGACCGGCCGACGGGAGACCCTGGACCGCTGATTCGGTCTATCAGGGTCTGATCACCGACGTGCAGGTTGCACGATCCCTGGCTGGCATCGCCAGCAACCGGGATGCTGTCGATCTGGTGGCGCGCGTGATGATCGAAACGGGCGGCATGGCTGGTGGCGCGGTGGCTGCGGGCGCCATCGCCGGGCAACTGGGCCGTGCGCCCATTACCTCCGGCGGAATGGCGAACGCCAGCACGGGCGGACGCCTGCAAGCCGACCTGCAACAGCGCTCAGGGGCACGGCCTGACACCAGCCGCGATGCGTACTACATTGCGCAAACCGATCCGCGCGTGGCCCTGGACCACCGGTTCGATTGGGATCATGTGCTGACGGGTGAGGTCAACGCCGCAGGCCGAGCAACGGGGTATCACGCGGAGCTTGCTGCAAATGGGCAGGCTCGTATTCGGGAGGGGACACAGATTACTCAGAACTCGAACGGCACATATCGCGCTGAAATTGATATCTGGGATGCCAACACAGTGACCTGGGTTGAAAAGCGCGCAACTTCAACCTTCTTTCCCGCGAACTGGTCCGTGGCCAGAATTGAATACGAGGTGAGCGAGGCATTCAAAGGCAGAGTCATGATAGGAGGCGAAAAGTGGGCTGGCGTCAGCCCCAGCGGCATCCCGATCGAAGGTTATGTTAATTCACAGCGTACAACGTTTTATCCTGTAGGCAATCCATGACTCTCTTTCTGCGTGCCTCCATGGTTGAATTCTCTGCAGATGCCGACGCGTCCAAGCGCTGGATAAGCGGCTGGCTTGAGGTGGTCAATCCAGGAGCGAATTTACCGGCCGGACCGCCTCTAGCGCGCTGCTGCGCCAAGTATCGATACATGTGCCAGGCTGTTCAAAGTCTCTGCCATAGCGCATCTGATTCCGGCGAGAGAGCCCTTGGAGAGATCCGAAGTCTTGAGTTGGATGAGAGAAGCTCTATTCAGACGGGGGCAAACGACTGGATCATCCACCTCAGTCGCACTAAGGTGTGGTTCGAGGGTCTCTACGACCAAGGTGAAGGTGGGGAGGTCACATTCGCTCAATACAAATTCGCTGTTGAGAATTACGTTCGATTTCTCGCTGACCCTGGGCGCAAGCCTCTCGAAGTTCCATTTCCAGAAGACTGAAGAATGAAGAGCTGACCAAAACTCGGCTGATCAGCAGGCCGTTGACTCCGATGACGAAAAAGGATTCCACCAAAGAAAAGGGCCTTCAATCTCCTTTCCGCGTGACGGGTCATCGGCAAGAATCGAGTATGAGGCGCGAGAAGAGTTCAAATCTGGGACAATCATTTGAATTCAGATGTCGGTCCTACGTCCCCGTGGGACAACCATTACGCCTACATCAACCCAGACCCTACGACGTTCCATCCAGTCGGCGAGCCATGACTTGCTCAGTCTGACCTTTGCCTGAGCAACTCGTTGGCGACATCAAGAAACGGCATGGGGTGCCCGCTTCCTTGAGCCAACTCAGGTCTGCTCCGAGATCAGACCCCTGAGGCTGTGCTTGATCTTCCGGCTGACCGATCCCATGGAAGGCAAATGCGGCGTTGAGAGCTGCACTCCACCGGCCACCGCCCACCCTCCGCAGCCATGAAAAAGGGCGGCCGAAGCCGCCCTTCCCTTGACCGCGCCCTTGGGGCTTATTCGGCCATATCTCCACCAGCCGCCGCCGCAGCCGTGGCCGCGTCGACCTGCGCCATCTGCACGGCCGCCAGTTCCTCGGCTTCCTGCATCGCGATGGCCTTGCGCTCGCTCTCGTCCATGGCTTCCTTGGCGCGGCGCGCCTCGTGGAAGGCCATGCCGGTGCCTGCGGGGATCAGGCGCCCGACGATGACGTTTTCCTTCAGGCCACGCAGTTCGTCGCGCTTGCCCATGATGGCCGCTTCGGTCAGCACACGTGTCGTTTCCTGGAACGACGCGGCACTGATGAAGCTGTCCGTGGACAGGCTGGCCTTGGTGATGCCCAGCAGCACATCGGCGTGCGTGGCCGGCACCTTGCCTTCGGCACGCAGGCGCTCGTTGGTGTTGAGCAGTTCAGAACGCTCGACCTGTTCGCCGTTGATGTAGCTGCTGTCGCCGTTGTTGGTGATCTGCACGCGACGCAGCATCTGGCGAACGATCACCTCGATGTGCTTGTCGTTGATCTTCACACCCTGCAGGCGATAGACGTCCTGCACCTCGTCGACGATGTAGCGCGCCAGTTCCTCGATGCCCAGGAGGCGCAGGATGTCCTGCGGGTCGGCGCTGCCGTCGACCACCAGTTCGCCGCGGTTGACCACCTGGCCCTCGTGGACCAGGATGTTCTTTTCCTTGGCGATCAATTCCTCGTGCACACGGCCTTCGGGGTCGGTGATCTGCAGGCGGTTCTTGCCCTTGGTCTCCTTGCCGAAGCTGATGGTGCCGGTGATCTCGGCCAGCAGGCCGACATCCTTCGGAGAACGGGCTTCGAAGAGCTCGGCCACCCGCGGCAAGCCGCCGGTGATGTCGCGCGTCTTCTGGCCTTCCATGGGAATTCGCGCCAGCACTTCGCCAGGCGCCAGGTCCTGGCCGTCGCGGATCTGGATCAGCGCACCCACCGGGAAGCCGATGGTCACAGCGTGGTCGGTGCCGGGGATCTTCACTTCGACGCCAGAAGCGTCCAGCAGCTTGACCTGCGGGCGCACCACCTTGGCCGCGCCGCGGCGCTTCGGGTCGATGACGACCAGGGTCGACAGACCCGTCACCTCGTCCACCTGCTTGGCCACCGTGTTGCCCTCTTCGACGTTCTCGAAGGTGGCCTTGCCGGCGAATTCCGTGATGATCGGGCGGGTCAGCGGGTCCCAGTTCGCCAGCACCGTGCCGGCCTTGACGTTCTGGTCGGGCTTGACGTTCAGGATGGCGCCGTAGGGCAGCTTGTGGCGCTCACGCTCGCGGCCATGCGGGTCGCTGATGACGATCTCGCCGGAACGCGAGATGACCACCAGGTCGCCCTTGCCGTTGGTGACGTAGCGCATCGTGGCGTTGAAGCCGATGATGCCTTCGCTCTTGGCGTCCACGCTGCTGGCCACGGCCGCACGCGAGGCCGCACCACCGATGTGGAAGGTGCGCATCGTCAGCTGGGTGCCGGGCTCGCCGATCGACTGCGCGGCAATCACGCCGATGGCCTCGCCCACGTTCACCTGGCCACCACGGCCCAGGTCGCGGCCGTAGCACTTGGCGCAGATGCCGAAGCGGGTGTCGCAGGTGAGTGCCGTGCGCACCTTCACCTCATCCACGCCAGCAGCTTCCAGCACGTCGATCAGGTCTTCGTCCAGCATGGTGCCGGCCGGCACCATCAGCTCTTGCGACTCGGGGTTCAGCACCTCGGTCGCCGTGACCCGACCCAGGATGCGGTCGCGCAGGCTCTCGATGACTTCACCGCCTTCCACCAGCGCGCGGCGGTTCATGCCGTTCTGGGTGTTGCAGTCGACTTCGGTGACCACCAGGTCTTGCGTGACGTCCACCAGGCGGCGCGTCAGGTAGCCCGAGTTCGCGGTCTTCAACGCCGTGTCCGCCAGGCCTTTTCGGGCGCCGTGTGTGGAGATGAAGTACTGCAGAACGTTCAGACCCTCGCGGAAGTTCGCGGTGATCGGCGTCTCGATGATGCTGCCGTCGGGCTTGGCCATCAGGCCGCGCATGCCGGCCAGCTGCCGGATCTGCGCCGCGCTGCCGCGGGCACCCGAGTCGGCCATCATGTAGATGCTGTTGAACGACTCCTGGTCCACGGTCTTGCCGTGGCGGTCCACCACCTTCTGCTTGGACAGCTGGCTCATCATGACCTTGCCGACTTCGTCGCCGGTCTTGCCCCAGATGTCCACGACCTTGTTGTAGCGCTCACCGGCCGTCACCAGGCCCGAGACGTACTGCTGCTCGATTTCCTTGACTTCCTTTTCGGCGCGTTCGATCAGGCCCGGCTTTTCCTTGGGCACCAGCATGTCGTCGATCGAAATCGAGATGCCGGCACGCGTGGCCAGCCGGAAGCCTGCTTGCAGCAGCTTGTCGGCGAAGACCACGGTTTCCTTCAGGCCGCAGCGGCGGAAGCTGACGTTGATCAGGCGTGAGATCTCCTTCTTCTTCAGCGCCTTGTTGATGTTGCTGAAGGGCAGGCCCTTCGGCAGGATCTCGCTCAGCAGTGCGCGGCCGACCGTGGTGTCGGTGAGCTTGGTCACGGCGTCGAACTCGCCCGTGTCCTTGTTCTTGACGTACTCGGTCAGCAGCACCGCGATCTTGGCGGTGACTTCGACCGCGCCGTTGTCCAGCGCACGCTGCAGCTCCAGCAGGTCGGTGAAGACCATGCCTTCGCCACGCCCGTTGATGCGCTCGCGGGTGGCGTAGTACAGGCCCAGCACCACGTCCTGCGACGGCACGATCGACGGCTCGCCGTTGGCCGGGAACAGCACGTTGTTGGACGCCAGCATCAGCGTGCGGGCTTCCATCTGCGCTTCGATGGACAGCGGCACGTGCACGGCCATCTGGTCGCCGTCGAAGTCGGCGTTGAAGGCCGAGCACACCAGCGGATGCAGCTGGATGGCCTTGCCTTCGATCAGCACCGGCTCGAAAGCCTGGATGCCCAGGCGGTGCAGCGTGGGCGCGCGGTTCAGCAGGATCGGGTGTTCCTTGATGACTTCTTCCAGGATGTCCCACACCACCGGCGTGCCGCTTTCCACTTCCTTCTTCGCCGCCTTGATGGTGGTGGCGATGCCCATGGCTTCCAG
>JANOBX010000304.1:0-80877 GCA_031411875.1 Burkholderiales bacterium
CGCCCCGGCCGCCCGTGCCCCGGCCCCGGCCACCCAGCCCGCCGGCCGCTGACGAAGCCAGCGGCATCCGCATCGCCAAGCTGATGACAGAGCGTGGCCTGTGCTCCCGCCGCGAGGCCGACGAATGGATCGAAGCCGGCTGGGTGCGTGTCGACGGGCAGATGGCGGTGCTGGGCCAGCGCGCGCCCGCCAACGTGCTGATCGCCATCGACCCCCGCGCCAGCGCCGAGCAGGCGCGGCGCATGACCGTGCTGCTGCACAAGCCCATGGGCGTGGTCAGCGGCCAGGCCGAGGACGGCTACGAACCCGCGATCACGCTCGTCACCCCGGCCAACCGCTGGTCGGGCGACAGCAGCGGGGTGGTGTTCCACCCCGGCCACCTGCGCCACCTGGCGCCGGCCGGCCGGCTCGACATCGACTCCACCGGGCTGCTCGTCTTCACCCAGGACGGCCGCATCGCCAAGCGGCTGATCGGCGACGAGACCCGCGTCGAGAAGGAATACCTGGTGCGCGTGAAGCACCTGCACGAAGGCCCGGTGCCCGAGAGCGCGCTCGACCGGCTGCGCCACGGCCTGGTGCTGGACAACGTGGAACTGCGGCCGGCCCGCGTCAGCTGGCAGAACGAAGACCAGCTGCGCATCGTGCTGCGCGAGGGCCGCAAGCGCCAGATCCGCCGCATGTGCGAACTGGTGGGGCTGGCCGTGCAAGGCCTGAAGCGCGTGCGCATCGGCAGCGTCGTGCTCGGCCAGCTGCCGGCCGGCCAGTGGCGCTACCTCGGCGAGGACGAACGCTTCTGAGGTCGCCCGCTGGGGCGGCTTGACCCGGACGTCAGCCGCCCAGCTCGGCCAGGCGCTTGCGGGCGTCTTCGAGCGCTGTCTTCTGGCCCTTGCCGGCGCTGACGAAGCGCGTGAAGGCCGCACGTGCCTCGTCCTTGCGTGCCAGTTCCTGCAGGGCGATGCCGCGCCGGTAGTCCACCGGCAGCCGCGCCGCACCCTGGCCACGTGCGGCCTGGTCGTACAGCGCCAGGGCTTCGGCGTGGGCCCCCGCCGCGGCGCGCACCCGGGCCAGGCCATACGGGCCGCTGGCGCTGGCGGGGCGATCGCGCATCAGCTGCTCGAGGAAAGGCTGGGCCAGCGGCGCCTTGCCATCGTTGATGAGCCTGGACGCCGCACCGAAGCCCCATTCGGCCGCGTCCTCGGCCACGGCCGCGTCGGGGTTGGCGAGCAGGCCCATCATCGACTGCAGCACGGGTTCGGCCTTGCCGTCCTGCAGCTCGACCCGGGCATGCAGCACCCGCGCCTGCGCCGGGCTGGGCGCGGCGCGCGCGAGCTCCAGCGCCCGCGCGCTGCTGCCACCCATCATGCCCGGGGCCAGCAGGTAGAACTCGACCAGCGCGCTGCGCGCCGGGTACCAGGCCGGCTCCAGCGTCTGGGCCTGGGCCAGAGCGTCCTTGACGGTGCCGGCACTGCGCGCGGCCTTCAGCATGCCCTCGGACATTGCCTGCACGCCCAGCACCACGCCCAGCGCATAGTGGCACTCGGCGGCGCGCGGCTGCTGAGCGGTGCAGGACTGCGCGTGCTGGATGGCCAGCTTGCGCGACTCGGCGTCGTTGCCTTCGAGCGCGCCGATGGCCAGCGCCAGCACGGCCTGGCTGTCGTCGGGGCGCGCAGCCAGGCGTTCGCGGGCCACCCGCTGCATTTCCGCTGGGCGGTCCTGGCGCAGCAGGCTCTGCAGGCTGGCGTCCTTGAACATCTGGGCTTGGGCGGGCGTCACCGCCAGCCACATCGCGCTCAGCAGGAGAGCGGGAAGACGCAGGGCCGGGGGCGTGAAGGCAGCACGAATCATGAGAACCCGTTGGAAGTGATCGACATCGGCCGCGATGATGCCGTGACCGCACCCTCGCCGACACGCCCGTTGCGACGAGCCGCCGCAGGCGTGGCGTCAAAGGCGCCCTGTTAGTCTCGAAGCGATGTCGACGCCTTCTCCAGCCGCGGTGCTGGCCCAGCAGCCAAACCGCCCGAGCACGACGCGGGTGGCCTGGGCCCTGGCCCTGCTGCTCGGCCTGCAGCCGGTCACCACCGACATCTACCTGCCCGCACTGCCCGCGCTCACGCGCGACCTCGATGCGTCGATGCGCGCGGCCCAGCTGACGATGTCGGCGCTGATCCTGGCCTTCGGCTTCGGCCAGCTGGTCTGGGGCCCGGTGGCCGACCGCATCGGCCGTCGCCCGGTCCTGCTGCTCGGGCTGTCGCTTTACACCCTGGCCAGCATCGGCAGCATGCTGGCGGCGCAGATCGAGACCCTGATCGTCTGGCGCATGCTGCAGGGCGCGGCCATGGCGGCGGCCGTGGTCTGCGCCCGCGCGATGCTGCGCGACCTGTACGAGCCCCAGCAAGGTGCACGGGTGATGTCTCTGGGGCTGTCGGGCCTGGGCGTGATCGCGATCACCGGCCCGGTGCTGGGTGGCGCGGTGGCGGCCGCCTGGGGATGGCGCGCGGCGCTGGGCCTGGTGGCCGTGATGGGGGCGCTGACGCTGCTCTTCGTGGCGCTGCGGCTGCCCGAGACACTGGTCGCGAAAAACCCGCGGGCGACGGCCTTTGCACCCTTGCTGGGCACCTGGTGGCGCATCGCTCGCCACCCGACCTTCGTCGCCTGGACGCTGCTGATCAGCTTCACCTACGGCGGCCTGTTCACGATCCTGGCGGGATCGTCGTTCATCTTCATCGACGTGCTCGGACTGTCGCCCGCCGCCTATGGCCTGGCCATGGGCTCCGCGTCGACCAGCTATCTCGTCGGCACCTTCGTCTGCCGACGATGGGTGGTGCAACTGGGCATGGCGCGCACGGTGCGACGCGGTGCGGTCTTCAGCCTTGCAGGCGGGGTGCTGATCGTCGCGCTGGCCGCGGCAGGCGTGCAGTCGGTCTGGGCCGTGCTGCTGCCGCAGTGGCTGTACGCCTTCGGCCATGGGGTCCACCAGCCCTGCGGACAGGCGGGCGCCGTCGGGCCGTTTCCGCAGGCCGCAGGCGCGGCCTCGGCACTGGCCGGGTTCGTGCTCGCTGCCACGGCGTTCGGGGTCGGCCTGTGGCTGGGCCAGGCACTGGACGGGCGCGTGCTGCCCTACGCGCTGGGGGTGGGCTTCTGGTCGCTGCTGACCGCCGTGGTGGCCTGGACCCTGGTGCAGCGGCATGGCCAGGCGCAGGCCACTTGAGCCACGTGGAAGACACACCGCCGCTTCTGGCGCTGGCCGGGCCCACGGCATCGGGCAAGACGGCGCTGGCCCTGGCCTTCGCCGAGCAGTGCGCAGGGCGTCGGCCGGTCGAGATCGTCAGCGTCGACTCGGCGCTGGTCTATCGCGGCATGGACATCGGCACCGCCAAGCCCACGGCTGCGGAACGCCGGGCGGTGCCGCATCACCTGATCGACATCCTCGACCCGGCGGAAACCTACTCTGCCGCGCGCTTCTGCGCCGACACGCGACGCCTGGTCGCCGAGATCCGCGGCCGCGGGCATCTGCCCCTGCTGGTGGGCGGCACGATGCTCTACCTGAAGGCGCTGCGCGAAGGGCTGGACGACATGCCGCCCGCCGACCCGAGCGTGCGTGCCGCGCTCGACGCGCGGGCCGCCGCCGAGGGCTGGCCGGCCCTGCATGCCGAACTGGCGCGGCACGACCCGACCACCGCAGCGCGCCTGGCGCCCGGCGACGCGCAGCGCATCCAGCGTGCCCTGGAGGTGCTGACGGTGAGCGGCCGACCGCTGTCGGCCTGGCAGCGGGGGCCCCAGGCGGGCGCCGGTCTGCCGATGAAGATCGTGGCCCTGGAACCGCGCCAGCGCGACTGGCTCCACGCCCGCATCGACCAGCGCTTCACCGACATGCTGCGGTCCGGCCTGCTGGCCGAAGTGGCGGCACTGCGTGCCCGTGGCGACCTGCACGACGCGCTGCCCTCGATCCGCTGCGTCGGCTACCGGCAGGCCTGGGCGGCGCTGGAAGCCGGCCTGCCCGTCCACGCCGCCCCGTCCGACGCCGCCTTGTGGACGCCTTTGCGGACACGGCTGCACGAGCAAGGGGTGGCCGCCACCCGGCAATTGGCCAAGCGCCAGCTGACTTGGTCACGGAGTTTTACGGACCGCACGGTGGTGCCGTGTGACGACCGGGACGCCACGCGGCAGGGTCTGGCGGCGCTGGCCGGCGACCGAGTTTTCTAGGGGGCTTGCTGGAGCGGCAGGGCACTGGCGCAGCGGCCCGCAGGGCGCCTCAGAGCGTCTTTGGCCCGGGTCTTGCAATACGGATCAGGCGTCGGCGCGGTAACGGTCAAGGTACACCGGGGCACCCCCTGGGCTAGGGTGATGCCCCGTCTGGACAGCGTAAGGTTCGAGATATAGTCCCGCCCCTTGACGCGTTGTTGCACGACCAACGTAGACGAACTTCGAATTCTTGTTGAACAAGTCGCAGTGCCTGCCGCTACCCGCGGCCGGATAGCTGGAGGACCCGAGTGGATTTTGGTGTCGAACAACGCAACCCGAGCAAGCATGCCGTCGGCATCGGCTTCGTGGTCTTGCTGCACATCCTGTTGGGCTGGGCCTTGGTAAGCGGTATGGCCGAGCGCGTGATCGACGTCATCAAGGCGCCGATCGAAACGAAGATCATCGAAGAGGTCAAGCCGCCTCCACCGCCCCCGCCGGAGAACCTGCCTCCTCCGCCGAAGCTGGCGCCGCCCCCGCCTTCTTTCGTACCGCCCCCCGAGGTGAACGTCAATCCGCCACCCACACCGGCGCCGACGATCACCACGACCCAGGTGGCGCCGCCGCCAGCACCGCCCGTGTTCAACGCTCCGCCGGCACCACCCGCGCCGCCGGCACCGCCTGCGCCGCCCGCACCGCCACGGGTGGCCGCACGCCCCGCCATCGCCAACGTGCAGGCCTGCGCCCCGACAGGCGAGGACTACCCCGCCGCAGCGTTGCGTGCCGAAGCCACCGGCACCACCAAGATCCGCTTCACGGTCGGCCCTGACGGCCGCATGACAAACGCCGAAGTGGTGCGCTCCTCTGGCCCATCGCGCGAACACAAGCAGATGGACCGTGTCGCACTGTCGAAGCTCAGCGGTTGCACCTTCAAGGCCGGCGCCGATGAAAACGGCAACCCGGTCGGTGCCGCCTTCGACGTCGACTACGTCTGGAAGCTGGAATGACATGAACCATCACGCGGCCGTCGTCGACCGCGTTGCGCCTTCGTTGTCCCCTCGTTCTTCCTTTTTCTTGCGCCCGACCGTTCCAAATCCCACAGCGGGCGCTGTTCTCTACGGAGCCGTTATGTCCCTGATCCAAGTTTTGCGCTCGACCCTCGGCGCTGCCCTGTTGGCCACCTCCGTCCTGTTGGTGGCGCCGCAGGTTGCGCTGGCCCAGGCCACGCCGGCAGCCTCGGAACCCGCCGCGGCAGCCGCTCCGGCACCCGCTGCCACCGAAACGCCGGCGGCCGCCGCTCCGTCCAACGTGGTCGAACAACAGGCCGTCGAGAACCCGTTCGGCCTGCGCGGCGCCTGGCTGGCGGCAGACTGGGTCAAGCGCACCACGCTCATCATCCTGGTGATCATGTCGATGGCCAGCTGGTACGTCATTTTCGTGAAGCTGTTCGAGCAGCGCTCCATGCTGAAGAGCGGACGCAAGTCGGCCGACACCTTCTGGAAGGCCGGCACCGTCAAGCAGGGCCTGACCACGCTGGAGGAAGGCTCCGCTTTCCGCTACATCGCCGACCAGGGCATCAAGGCTGCCGACCACCACGAAGGCACGATGGTCGAGGTCATCGACAAGAACACCTGGATCGGCATGTCGGTCGACCGCGCCGTCGGCAACGTGCAGGACCGGCTCAGCAACGGCATGGCCATCCTTGCCACGGTGGGTTCCACCTCGCCATTCATCGGCCTCTTCGGCACCACCTGGGGCATCTACGAGGCGCTGGTGAAGATCGGCCTGAGCGGCCAGGCCTCGATCGACAAGGTGGCGGGCCCCGTCGGTGCCGCCCTGATCCTGACCGCGGTGGGCCTGGCCGTCGCCGTGCCCGCGGTGATCGGCTACAACTGGCTGCTGCGCCGTAACAAGACGGTGCTGAACGAGACCCGCGCATTCGCCGGCGACCTGCAGAACGTTCTGCTGTCCGGCAAGCGCTGAGGCCTCTGCCCAGCGAACTGAAAGAACCGCGCCATGGCCATGCAGGTTGGCTCGTCCGACGGCGACGAGGAGTTCAACAACACCATCAACACCACCCCCATGGTGGACGTCATGTTGGTGTTGCTCATCATTTTCATGATCACGGTGCCCGTGATCACGCAGTCCATCCCGCTGGAGCTGCCCAAGGAACGCAACTTGCCCACCATCACCAAGCCCGAGAACATCGTGCTTGCGGTGGACCGGGACGGTGGCGTCTACTGGGGCACCGAGCGCCTGGAAAACGAGGCCCTGGTCGACCGGCTGAAGCTGGCGGCGGTGCAGGAGCCGCAGCCGGAGGTTCATATCCGCGGCGACCTGGAAGTTCGCTACGAGGCGGTCGGCCGCGTCGTGGTGGCCTGCCAGCGGGCCGGCATCTTCAAGGTGGGGTTCATCACCGAGCCGCCGGCACGGCAGTGACGCCGGCACCCCGATACCGACGCAAAGGATTCCGAGGACCCCCATGGGAATGAACGTAGGTTCGTCGAGCGAAGACGAGGTGATGGTCGAGATCAACACCACGCCGCTGATCGACGTGATGCTGGTGCTGCTGATCATGTTCATCATCACCATTCCGATCCAGACGCACGCGGTGAAGATGAACATGCCCGTGCCGAACAATGCGGCGCCGCCGCCCAAGCCGCCCGAGATCGTGCGCATCGATCTCGACTTCGACGGCACGATCGGCTGGAACGGCGAGATCATCCCGGACCGCAACACGCTCGAAGCGCGCCTGCAGGCCCTGGCTCAGCTGCCCGATCAGCCCGAGGTCCACCTGCGCCCGAACAAGCTCGTCACCTACAAGTACGTGGCGATGGTGATGGCCTCGGCCCAGCGCCTGGGCGTCACCAAGATCGGCATCGTCGGCAACGAACAGTTCCTGAATTGAGCATGAAGCACGCACACGCATGGCGCGCCTTCGGCCTGGCCCTCGCGGCGGCCGGTTTCATCCACGCAGCGCAAGCCCAGGGTCTGCGGCCGGAGGTCGGCAAACCGCTGCAGCAGGCCGGTGAGCTCCTGAAGGCGGGCAAGGCCAAGGAAGCCCTGGCCAAGGTGCGCGACGCCGAGGCGGTGGGTGGAAAGACGGCCAACGAGCAGCTCACCATCGACCGGATGAAGGCTGCGGCGGCCCAGCGTGCCGGCGAACTCGGCATCGCCATCCAGGCGCTCGAGAGCATCCACGGGCGCGTCGGCGGTGGCGAACAAGGCCAGATCGCCGAGCAGATCGCGGCGGCCTATGCGCAGCAGCGCAACAACGCCAAGGCCACGCAATGGGTCGAGAAGGCCGTTGCCGCCGGCAACACCGGCAGTGGCGTGCGCCAGCTTCAGAGCTACCTTCAGGGCGCGACGGGCGACTACGCTGCCGTGGCGCGCGAAGCCTCGGCCGCGATTGCAGCCGCGGAACAGGCCGGGCGCCGCCCCGCCGAGGCCGACCTGCTGCGCCTTGCCGACGCCCAACAGCGCACGAACAACCTGGCGGGCTACGGCAACACGCTGGAACGGCTGCTGCTGAACTATCCGAAGAAAGACTACTGGAACGCCTACCTGGCGCGACTGCCGCGGAAGGCCGGTTTCTCCAGCCGTTACGAGCTCGACGTGTGGCGCCTGCGCTTCGCCAATGACACGCTGACCAAGGCCGACGAGTACATGGAAATGGCGCAGCTCGCACTTCAGGCGGGTCACCCGGCCGAGGGGCGTCGCATCGCCGAGCAGGGTTTCAAGCTCGGCGTGCTGGGCACCGGCGCCGAGGCGGGCCGTCACCAGCGACTGCGTGACCTGGCCATCAAGCAGGAAGAGTCGGTCAAGGCGGCCCTGGCAGGCCGCGCAGAGGAAGCTGCCAAGGAGGCCAGCGGCGATTCGCTCGTCAACATCGGCTATGCCTACGTCACGATGGGCGACACCGAACAAGGCGTGAAGCTGATCGAGCAAGGCATCGCCAAAGGCAAGCTGAAACGGCCCGACGAAGCGAAGCTGCGTCTGGGCATGGCCCAGCAGCATTCCGCAACCGGCAAAACCAAGGCCGCAGCGACCCTGCGCAGCGTGAAGGGCACCGAGGGCACGGCGGATATCGCCCGCCTGTGGCTGGTGTCGGGCATTTCCTGAGCACCGGGACGGGGCTCAGGGCCTGGCCACGGTTGGCTTGATTCGAATCGTCGAAAGACCGTGGGTGTGGCGCGCAGTGCTGTCTACATCTGCTGCGCACTGGCGGCCGCCATCGGGGCCGTCTACGGTTTTCGCTTCGGCGTGCAGATCAGCGGGCCAGGGCTGGGATTCCTGGTGGGCCTGAATGCTGCAATTTTCAGCGCCCTGGTGATCGGAATGCTGCTGGACCGGCTGTTTCCACCGCGCCGGTCCCCGCCACCTGACGGCGACTGACCGGCAACCACGCCTCACTTCCTGGACTTGCGGACTTGTTCCAGCAGCCACAACGCCACGAACAAGACCCAGACCAACAGCAGCAGGTGGTAAATCTCCATGCGAATTCCTCGGTTTTGGTGATTGGAATGTTACTGAGGCGGTATTGCAGCCCAGGCCTCAATCTAACGCAAGGGAACCCGCTTGATCAGCGGTGACATCCCGATGATCGTGACCACCAGCAGCAACACTTCGAGCGTGTAGACCGCGCTGTAACCCGCCAGCCGGCCAGCGACAGCGGCCACCGCGTCCGCCAACAGTCCGCCCGCTGCCACGGCCACTCCGGCCGCGGTGGCCTGGACCGCCCCCCAGGCCCCGAGGGCCAAGCCGATCTGCTCGCGCGGAGCGCTGTTCATCGTGGCCGTCAGGGTGCCGTGGCTGAACAGCCCGCCCGCCAGGCCGATGGTGAAGACTCCCAGCACGAACACCGGCACCGACGACATGGGTGCGGCCACCGTCACCAGCAGGAACGCCGGCACCCCGAGGGCCGTGCCGGCCCGGGCCATGCGCATGGCGTCCTGGCCGCGACCGAGCACGACGGAAGCTGCAGCGAACCCGATCAACCCGCCGAGCGCCAGCGTGGCCGTCAGCAGCGTGGTCTGGCCCACCGACATGCCCAGCACCTGCCCGCCATACGGCTCGAGCAGCACGTCCTGCATCGCGAAGGCCAGGGTGCCCAGGCCGATGCATGCCAGCCTTCGACGCGCCGAAGGCCCCAGGAGCAACTGTCGGCAAGCCAGGCGGAAATCCGGTTCGCTGCGCACGGCGGTGGCCGGTGGACGATGCCGGGGTTCCTGCTTCCACAGCGAAATCGTGTTGAGCACGAGCGTGGCCACCGCCGCACCCTGGATCACCTGGACCAATCGGGCGGGGCTGAAGTCGCGCAAGGCCCAGCCGAAGATCAAGGCGCTGACGATCGTGCCGAGCAGCAGCATGACGTACATCAGGCCCACCACGCGCGGTTGGGCAGCTTCCGGGGCGAGGTCGGTGGTCAGGGCCAGACCGGCCGTCTGCGTGGTGTGCAGGCCTGCGCCGACCAGCAGGAAGGCCAGACCCGCGCCGAGCTGCCCCACCCAGGCCGGCCACTGCGACGCATTGCCACCCCCGGACAGCACGAGCACGGCGAACGGCATGATGGCCAGCCCGCCGAACTGCACCATCGTGCCCATCCACATGAAAGGCACCCGCTTCCAGCCCAATGCGCTGCGATGGTTGTCCGAACGGAAACCCACCAGGGCGCGGAACGGGGCGTACAGCACGGGCAGCGAGATCATCACGGCCACCAGCGATGCCGGCACTCCGAGTTCGACGATCATGACCCGGTTCAGCGTGCCCACCAGCAGCACCAGGGCCATGCCGACCGAGACCTGGAACAGCGACAGCCGCAGCAGTCGCCCCAGCGGCAGTTCAGGCGTGGCGGCGTCGGCGAAAGGCAGGAAGCGCGGGCCCAGACCGGCCCAGGTCTGCACGATCTTGCGGCTGACGGATTGGGACATGGTGGGGTACTGCGTTGCGGAACACCGATGCGGAATCGCGATGCCTGGTCGACGGGTCGTCGGCGAGGCTCAAAAACGAAAGCGGGCCATGGGGGCTGGAAGCCTCCCACGGCCCGGCGCAGCCGAGCGGGCCGCGGTACTTACTTCGGCGCTTCGGCCGCGGCCGCCGGCGCTGCCGCCACGACCTTGTTTCCGCCGTTCAGGTACTTGGGAATCCAGGTCGTGTGGGTCAGCAGCGCGAAGTGCACGGCGAACGAGCCAACGGCCACGGCGGCAAGCATGATCGGGATGCCCACGGAGGGCTTCACCACACACCAGATTTTTCCGTAGATCATGGTGAGCTCCGCTTACTTCAGCCAGGGTGAATAGATGTACGCCAGCAGGTGTGCCAGCGCGGCGATCATTCCGAAGATTTGTGTGCCCTGGATGAGATGGCGGTGCACTTCTTCGGATTCGGCCTCGGTCAAACCGGTGGGCCAGACCTTGTTGGGGTCAGACATGGAGAACTCCTGAGTGGACTTCTTTTCTCGTGCGAAACCCACACGCGGGTACAACGTTTGCCTGGGTGTAATATTTACTTGACACTCCCAAATGTCAAGCGGGAAAGACACTATGAAGCGGAAATGACACGGGCACCCCCTGAGAATCGCGCCATGACGCCTGAATTGCCGCCGTTCGTTCAGTCCCTGGGTCACGGCGTGTACGCCATTGACACCGGTTTTCACCGCGACCAGTTCGATGCCGCGTACCTGCTGGTCGACCAGGCCGACGCAGCGTTCATCGACACCGGGACCCATTTCGCCGCACCGCGGCTGTTGGCCACGCTGGACGCACTCGGACTGACCAGGAGTTCGGTGGCTTGGGTCATCCCGACGCATGTGCATCTGGACCACGCCGGCGGCGTCGGCACCCTGATGCAGGAGTTGCCGCAGGCGCGTGCCTTGATCCATCCCCGTGGCGTGCGCCATCTGGTCGACCCGACGAGACTGTGGAAGAGCGCCGCCGCGGTTTACGGCGCCCAGGAAATGGCCCGGTCCTACGGGCAGGTCGTGCCGGTGCCTGCAGAGCGGGTGGTGGAAAGCTTCGACGGGATGAGCCTGCCCCTGGGCGGCCGCAGGCTGCGCCTGATCGACACGCCCGGGCATGCCCGCCACCACCATGGCATCTGGGACCCCAAGACGCGCGGCTGGTTCACGGGCGACACCTTCGGTCTGAGCTATCGCGAGTTCGACGGCCCCGCCGGTGCCTGGCTGCTGCCCAGCGTGACGCCGGTGCAGTTCGACCCACCGGCGCTGGCGACCACCATCGACCGCCTGATGGCGGCCGAGCCGGACTGCCTGTACCTCACGCACTACGGCCGGGTGCGCGACGTTCCACGGCTCGCCCGCATCTTCCGGGAACAACTCGCCAGCATGGTGTCGCTGGGCCAGCGGCTGCGACATTCGCAAGACCGCCACGAAGCGCTCAAGCGAGGCCTGCTGGACATCCACCTGGCCAGCCTGCGAGCCGAAGCCTGCGAGCTGCCGGCCGATGAATCGGCGCGGCTGCTGGCGCTGGACATCGAGCTCAACGCCCAGGGCATGGGCATCTGGCTGGACCGCACCCACCGGTCCTGACGGGAAAACTGCGCGCGAATGCCGGCGCATCTCGAGACTTGGCCAAGGTCCGCAGCGGCCGATAGTCGAGAGGCCACCAAAAACTTCGTCCCGTGGGCGCCAGCCAGCCATGCGCAACAACCAGCCCGTCCTGAACCAGGAGTTCAGCTTCCCCACCGGCGAGACCCTCGTCTCGACCACCGACCTCAAGGGGCGCATCACCTACTGCAACGCCGCCTTCGTGGCGACCAGCGGTTTCAGCAAGGAAGAACTGCTGGGCCAGCCGCACAACATCGTGCGCCACCCCGACATGCCCGAAGAAGCCTACCGCGACATGTGGCAGACCATCGCTGCCGGCCTGCCCTGGTCGGCGCCGGTGAAGAATCGCCGCAAGGACGGCATGCACTACTGGGTAATGGCCAACGTCACTCCGCTGATGAGCGGCGACGCGCCGATCGGCTACATGTCGGTGCGCACCCAGCCCAGCCGGGCACAGGTGGACGCGGCCGAGCAGCTGTACGCGGCGATGCGCCGGGAGAAGGCCGACCAGCGGCAGCTCACATTCCTGAACCAGGGCAACGTCGAGGTCCGCACGGCCTGGGCACGGCTGCGGCGGGCCACCCGTCTCGAGCTGCGCGGGCGCATGGCACTGGTCGTCGGCGGCGTGGCCGGGCTGTGTGCCGGGGCCACGGCACTGTCGGGCGGCAGCGCCCTGGGCAGCACCACCTTCATGCTCGGCGTGGGCGCCTCGGCCGCCGTGGGCGCGGCCGTCGGCGCCTTCTGGCTCAGCCGCCTGGCGGTGGGGCCGATGGAACAGATGGTCGGCATCGCCAACCGCATGGCGGCGGGCGACCTGACGCTGAACATCCCGTCGACCGGCCAGGACACCGTCGGCCGCTTGTCGAAGGCCCTGGCCCAGCTCAACGTGAACCTGCGCTCGATCGTGCGCGACGCCCGCAACGAGGTGCACCAGATGCGCGACGCCACGCGCGAGATCGCGGCGGGCAACCAGGACCTGTCGGCCCGCACCGAATCGCAGGCGGCCAGCCTGGAGGAAACGGCCTCGTCGATGGAGCAGATCACCAGCACCGTGCGCAACAGCGCAAGCTCGGCACAGCAGGCGTCCTTGCTGGCCGGCGAAGCCAGCACCGTGACGCAACGCGGCAGCGAAGCCATCAACGAGGTGACGCGCACCATGCAGGTCATCAGCGACTCGTCGCGCCGCATTGGCGAGATCATCAGCGTCATCGACGGCATCGCCTTCCAGACCAACATCCTGGCCTTGAACGCCGCCGTCGAGGCCGCTCGTGCTGGCGAACAGGGCCGCGGCTTCGCGGTCGTGGCCGGCGAAGTTCGCAGCCTGGCCCAGCGCACCACGGCGGCCGCGCGCGAGATCAAGCAGCTGATCGAGGATTCGGCGCAGAAAGTCGACGCCGGCAACCGCCTCACCGAGCAGGCCCAGAAGACGATGGACGGCGCCCTGCTCACCGTGCAGCGGGTGTCACGGGTCATCGAGGAGATCAGCACCGGCGCAGCGGAACAGCTCAGCGGCATCTCCCAGGTGAACGAGGCGGTGTCGCAGATGGATGCCATCACCCAGCAGAACGCCGCCCTGGTAGAGCAGATCGCCGCTTCGGCCGTGCAGCTGACGTCCCAGGCGGCGGCGGTCTCGGAATCGGTGCAGGTCTTCAAGCTCGACCAGCGCCAGACCGAGCCGGCCTGAGTTCAAGAGGTCCGCGGCTATAGTGCCGCGGTCGTTGCGCGGGCTGTGACCTGGCACGAACACCGAGGGCGAGCATGCAGGAAGCCGAACCCGCCGATCCCATCCTGGCCCGCTCCCTCGGCATGGCGGCCACCGCCCTGCTGGCGGCCTGCGGCGGCGGCGAAGCCGGCGACCCGGCCAGTGCTTTCGGCGACCGCAAGGCGGCCGCACAGTCGCGCCCCGACCTGCTGCCCGGCGCCGTCACCGAGGGCCGTGCCAGCGCGCTGGCGGCGTCTGACTTCAGGGTTCCCACCCCCGACGAACTGTTCGCCTTCGCCGAACGCCAGTACGCCCAGTTCTTCCCCACCGTGCAGAGCAACCAGGTGTGGGAAGACATCGTCTACCGCTACTACCCCGGCACGGCCAACTATGTCGGCGTGCGCGGTGGGATGGTGCTGATCCTCGGGCCCCTGTCCGGCAACACCCTGACCAGCGTGGGCAGCCTGCAGGACTTCTCGGCGGCCGTGTTTGCCAACGCCCCGATTCGCACGCCCCAGTCCGATGAAGACGCAGCACGACTGCTGCTGCAGGCCCAGTTTTCGGCCAGCCCGACCGAAATCGCCCAGGTTCGCGCGCTCGGCTACGAACGCTGGCTCGACACGCAGCTGGCGCTGCCGAACAGCCAGAGCGGCTGCGACTGGCTGGTCAGCAAGGGCTACGACCGCATCGACACGAACGAGCTGTTCTTCGCCCAGGGCACGAACCTCTTCATGATCTGGCATCAGCTCTTCCAGTCGCCCGACGCGGTGCGCAGGCGCTGGGCACTGGCGCTGTCGGAGGTGTTCGTGGTGTCCTGGCGCGGCATCAAGGACGTGATGAACTGGGACAACTTCGCCATCACGGAGTACTGGGACCTGCTCTGCCGCCACGGCCTGGGCAACTACCGCGAGCTGCTCGAGGCGCTGACCCTGAACCCGGCCATGGGGGCCTTCCTCAGCACCCGCGGCAACGCCCGCGAAGACCCCGCCACCGGCCGCCTGCCCGACGAGAACTACGCCCGTGAACTGATGCAGCTGTTCACCATCGGCCTGGTGCAGCTGAACCCCGACGGCACGCCACGGCTCGGCGCCGACGGCCGGCCGATCGAGAGCTACACCGCCGAAGACGTGAGCCAGCTGGCGCGCGTGTTCACAGGCTACGACCAGGACCACTCGGCGGGCTGGTTCACGAGCCCGGCACCGCCCCATCACCGCGTGGCGAACGTGCAATCCGCGCGCCGGCCGATGGTCGTCAACGAAAGCCGGCATTCGAAGCTGCCCAAGAGCTTCCTGGGCGTCACCATCCCGGCCGACACGCCGGCCGCGGCTTCGCTGGCCATCGCGCTAGACACGCTGTTCAACCACCCCAACACCGGCCCCTTCCTGGCGCGCCAGTTCATCCAGCGGCTGGTCACCGGCAACCCGAGCCCGGCCTATGTGTCGCGGGTGGCCAGCGCCTTCGCCAACAACGGCCTTGGCGTGCGCGGCGACCTGCGCGCCGTGCTGAAGGCCGTGCTGCTCGACGACGAGGCGCGCAATCCGGCCAGCCTGGCCACACCCGGCTTCGGCAAGCTGCGCGAACCGATGGTGCGGCTGGCGCAATGGGGCCGCACGTTCAAGCTGCGCTCGATCAGTGGCAGCTGGAAGGCTGCCTTCAGCCCCTGGAATCCCAGCCGCGACATTGGCCAGTACCCGCTGGACCCGCCTTCCGTGTTCGGCTTCTTCAGGCCCGGCTACGTGCCGCCCGGCACCCCGATGGCCCAGGCCGGCGCCACCGCGCCGGAGTTCCAGATCGTCAACGAGACGACGGTGGCGACCTGGGCCAACCACCTGATCGACATCAGCTTCAACGGCATCTGGGTGTCGGCCCCGGACGTGGCCTTCTTCCGCGGCCCGAAGTCCACCGACGGCTTCGACATCGTGCCCGACTACAGCGCCGAGATCGCGCTGATCACCGACCCGTTGGCCCTGGTGCAGCGGCTGAACCTGCTGCTGTGTGCCGGCCAGCTGTCGGCCGGCACCGTCGAACTCATCGTCAACGCGCTGCGCGCCGACGGCATTCGCGCCGACTCCAGCGCCGACTTCAAGCGCATCCACGTGGCCCGCGCCATCGTCTTCGTGATGTGCTGCCCCGAGTACCTCGTCCAACGCTGAGGAAGGCCACCGCGATGCACCCCCTGGACCCGGACCGCCACAGCCGCCGCGCCTTCCTGCAGCGCGCCGGGCAGCTGGCCCTGGCCGGCACGGCCGCGCCGCTGGCCCTGAACCTGGCCGCCATCGGCGAAGCCGCCGCCTTCACTGCCAACGATTACAAGGCCCTGGTCTGCGTCTTCCTGTTCGGCGGCAACGACTACGCCGGCACCGTGGTGCCCTACGACGAGGCCAGCCACGCCGTCTATGCCCAGATCCGCGGCGCCGGGTCGGGCGGCAGCCTGGCCACGCCGCGCGCGGCCCTGGCCGCCACGGAGCTGCGGCCCACGCAGGCCCTGGCCGGCGGCATCCGCTATGCGCTGGCCCCCGAGATGCCCGAGATGGCGGCCCTGTTCAACCAGGGGCGGATGGCGGTTCAGCTGAACGTCGGCCCGCTGGTGATGCCGCTGACGCGCCAGCAGTACGAGGCGCGGGTGCTGCCGCAGCCGCCGAAACTGTTCTCGCACAACGACCAGCAGTCGCTGTGGCAGGCCCAGGGTGCTGAAGGCTCCACCCGCGGCTGGGGCGGCAACATCGGCGACCTGGCGCTGGCGGCCAATGGCCAGTCGATATTCACCTGCATCTCGGTCAGCGGCAATGCCGTGTTCCTGTCGGGCCAGAACGCCCTGCAGTACCAGTGCAGCCGCGCCGGCGCGGTGAGCATCGAGGCCGTACGCGGGAGTTCCTGGGGCCAGTTCTTCTGGGACCCGACCATGCGTGCCGGCTTCGAACAGATGCTGCAGCGCACGCAGACGCATGCATTGGCCGAGGCCTACGCCAGCGTCACCCGGCGCAGCCTGGCGGCCGAGCAGCGTGTCACCGCGGCCATTGCGCCGACCCAGCTGGCCACGCCCTTCCCCGCCGGAAACAGCCTGGCAGAACAGCTGCAGATGGTGGCGCGGCTGATCGCCGGACGCAACGCGCTCGGGGTCAAGCGCCAGGTGTTCTTCGTGTCGCTGGAAGGCTTCGACGTGCACGACAACATGGCCACGCGCCAGCCGGCCCTGCTGCGCCGGCTCAGCCAGGCCCTGGGCGCCTTCGACGCAGCAGTGGGTGAACTGGGGCTGCGCCACCAGGTCACCACGTTCACGGCCTCGGACTTCGGCCGCACGCTCAGCGTCAACGGCGACGGGACCGACCACGGCTGGGGCGGACACCAGTTCATGCTGGGCGGCGCTGTCAGGGGCCAGGCGTTCTACGGCCGGCCGGCGCCGCTGTCGCTGGGCCAGACCGGCGCCCCGCAGGACCAGTGGCATGTCGGCCAGGGGCGGCTGCTGCCCAGCACCTCGGTCGACCAGTTCGCGGCCACGCTGGCGCGCTGGTTCGGCGCCACCCCCGACGAACAGCACCTGGTGCTGCCCAACCTGCGCCACTTCGGCGAGCGCGGCGGAAGGCCCGACTACCCGACCGATCTGGGCTTCATGAACGCCTGAACCGCCCGCTAAACTGGTTCGTGGCGGGCATGGCGCCCAGGTACGGGAACAAGCAGATGCAGCAAGGCGTGAACTTCGGCCTGCAGGGTCGGGTGGTGGTGGTGACGGGCGGTGCACAGGGCATCGGCGAGGCCTGCGCCCGCCGGCTGGCACGCGACGGTGCGGCCGTGGCGGTCTGGGACATGGCCGACACCCAGGGCCAGGCCCTGATGGCCGAGCTGCAGGCGGCCGGCCACCAAGCCACCTACACCCACTGCAACGTCGCGCACAAGGCCGAGGTCGACGCCGCACTGGCCGCCACGATCGACGTCTTCGGCCACGTCGACGGCCTGGTCAACAACGCCGGCATCTTCAAGGCCGCCGAGTTCCTGGACATCACCGAAGCCGACTGGGACGCGGTGATCGCCGTCAACCTGAAGGGCAGCTTCCTGGTGGGCCAGGCGCTGGCCCGGGCGATGGTGGGCAACCCCGACCTGCCCGGTCGCCGCCGCGGCAGCATCGTCAACATGAGCTCGGTCAACGGCACCCTGGCCATTCCCAGCATCGCCAGCTACAACGCCAGCAAGGGTGCCATCAACCAGCTCACCCGCGTGATGGCCTTGTCGCTGGCCGACCGCGGCGTGCGCGTGAACGCGGTGGCCCCTGGCACCATCGCCACCGAACTGGCGCAGCGGGCGGTGCTGACCAGCGACGAGGCGAAGGCCCGCATCATGAGCCGCACGCCGATGAAGCGGCTGGGCGAGCCGCACGAGATCGCCGACACCGTGGCCTACCTCCTGAGCGACGCGGCGAGCTACGTCACCGGCGAGATCGTCGTCGTCGATGGTGGCCGCATGACGCTGAACTACACCGTGCCGGTCTGAACCGCAGCCACGCGCGAGGCGCCATGTACCTGCCCAAGCACTTCGAGCAACATGACCCCGCGGCGCTGGCGGCGCTGATGCAGGCGCATCCGCTGGCGGCTTTGGTGAGCGTGGGCGACGACGGCATCACCGCCGACCACGTGCCGCTGGAATACGACGCCAGCGCCGGCCCGCACGGCACGCTGCGCGGCCACGTGGCGCGTGCCAACCCGCTGTGGCGCCGCGCCGCAGGGCAGCCGGTGCTGGCCATCTTCCGTGGCGAGGAAGCCTATGTCACGCCCAGCTGGTACCCCAGCAAGGCGGCGACGCACCAGGTCGTGCCCACCTGGAACTACGCGGTGGTGCATGCCCATGGCGCGCTGCAGGTCGTCGAGGATGCACCCTGGCTGCACGCCCTGGTCAGCCGTCTGACGGGGCACTTCGAGACACCCCGCGCCGTGCCCTGGGCCGTCAGCGACGCACCCGAGGCCTACGTGAAGACGATGCTGCGCGCCATCGTCGGCATCGAGCTTCCGGTGGAGCGGCTCTTGGGCAAGTGGAAGCTCAGCCAGAACCGCCACGACGCCGACCGCCAGGGCGTGATCGACGGCCTGATGCAGGGTGACGCCAAAGCCCAGGCCACGGCGCGGCTCATGCGGGGCCCGGAACCGGCCGGCTGAACCGGCAGGCCAGCCCCGGCACGCTCAGCCGCGCAGCGCGCTCGCGGCCTGGGCAAGCGCCGTGATCCGGCCCCAGTCGCCGGCGTCCACGGCGTCCTGCGGCGTCAACCACGACCCGCCGCAGACCTTCACGTTCGACAGCGCCAGGAACTGCGGCGCACTCTCGGGCGTGATCCCGCCCGTGGGGCAGAACACGACGTCGGGGAACGGGCCAGCCAGGGCCTTGAGCATCGGCAAGCCGCCGGCGGCGGTGGCCGGGAAGAACTTCAGGAAGTCATAACCCGCGGCGTTGGCGGACATCACCTCGCTGGCCGTGGCCACGCCCCGCAGCAACGGCAGGCCCAGGGTGCGGCAGGCGGGGGCGATGTGCGAGAGATAACCGGGGCTGACCCCGAAGCGGCAGCCGGCGTCCTTGGCGGCCTCGGCGTCGGCCACCGAACGGATGGTGCCGGCACCGACGATGGCCTCGGGCACCTCGCGCACGATCGCCGCCATGCAGGCCAGCGCCACGGGCGTGCGCAAGGTCACTTCCAGCACCTTCACGCCACCGGCCACCAGGGCGCGGGCCAGGGGCACGGCGTCGGCCACGCGGTGCAGCACGATGACCGGGATGACGGGGCCGTAGGTCGCCAGCGCCAGCGGGTTCATGGGAGGCAGATGGTTCATGTGAAGGTTCGATCGTTTCGGGTGGGGCGATGCGCCGTCGGTGCCCAGGCTACAGCCAGGTGATGGCACCTTCCTCGGCGCTGAGAACGTTGCGGCGCATGCCGCCGAAGAGTTCACGGCCCAGGTCGTGGGCATTCACCTCGGCCTGCTCGGCCTGCAGGGTGGCTGGTGCGCGCGCCGCCCACTCCGCCGCATCGACCAGGGCGTCGAGCGTGCCGGCCACGGCGTCCAGGCGGATGAGGTCGCCATCGCGCACGCGCGCCAGCGGCCCGCCGGCCAGGGCCTCGGGGCTGGCATGGATGGCGGCAGGCACCTTGCCGCTGGCCCCGCTCATGCGGCCGTCGGTCACCAGCGCGACGCGGAAGCCCTTGCCCTGCAGCACCGCCAGCGGCGGCGTGAGCTTGTGCAGTTCGGGCATGCCGTTGGCGTGCGGGCCCTGGAATCGCACCACGGCCACGAAGTCGCGGTCGAGTTCGCCGGCCTTGAAGGCCTGCTGCAGCGCTTCCTGGGTTTCGAAGACGCGGGCCGGGGCTTCGATGACGTGCCGGTCCTCGGGTACGGCGGATGTCTTGATGACGGCCCGGCCCAGGTTGCCCTGCAGCAGCCGCAGGCCGCCGCTGGGGGAGAACGGGTCGGCCGCGTGCCGGACGATGCCGCTGTCGCCGCTGGCCTGGGGCAGCGCCGACCAGCGCAGCGTCCCGCCCTCCAGCTCCGGCTGCTGCGTGAAGGCGCGCAGGCCGCCGCCGTCCACCGCCATCACGTCGGGGTGCAGGCAGCCGCTGTCGAGCAATTCGCGCAGCACAAAAGCCGGGCCGCCGGCGGCCTGGAACTGGTTCACGTCGGCGCTGCCGTTGGGGTACACGCGGGCCAGCAGCGGCACGGCGGCCGACAGGTCGGCGAAGTCGGTCCAGTCGATCTGGATGCCGGCCGAGCGCGCCACCGCCACCCAGTGGATCAGGTGGTTGGTGCTGCCGCCGGTGGCCAGCAGGGCCACCATGGCATTGACGATGACCCGTTCGTCGACGAGCCGGCCGATGGGCGTGAAACGCGGCCCACGGCTGGTGATGCCCAGCACCGTGGCCACGGCCTGCCGCGTGAGTGCCTCGCGCAGTTCGGCGTGCGGGTGCACGAAGGCGCTGCCCGGCACATGCAGCCCCATCGCTTCCAGCAGCATCTGGTTGCTGTTGGCGGTGCCGTAGAAGGTGCAGGTGCCGGCACCGTGGTAGGCGGCGCTTTCGGCTTCCAGCAGCTTGTCGCGGCCGACCAGGCCCTGGGCGGCCTGTTCGCGCACCCGGGCCTTGTCGTTGTTCGACAGGCCGCTGCTCATGGGCCCGGCCGGCACGAACACACACGGCAGGTGGCCGAAGTGCAGCGCGCCGATCAGCAGGCCGGGCACGATCTTGTCGCACACCCCCAGCAGCAGGGCAGCGTCGAAGACATCGTGCGTGAGCGCAATGGCCGTGGCCATGGCGATGGTGTCGCGGCTGAACAGGCTGAGCTCCATGCCCGGCAGCCCCTGCGTGACGCCGTCGCACATGGCCGGCACACCACCGGCCACCTGCACCGTGGCACCCAGGCGCCGCGCCTCGTCGCGGATGACGGCAGGAAAGCTTTCGTAGGGTTGATGCGCCGACAGCATGTCGTTGTAGGCGGTGACGATGCCGATGTGGGGTGCCTTCTCGGCCACGACGCGGAACTTGTCGCTGCCGGGCAGCGCCGCGAAAGCGTGGGCGACATTGGCGCAGCCCATGCGTTCGGCACCCGGCGGCCGCTGCGCCAGGTGCGTGATGCGCGCCAGATACTGGCCCCGCCTACTGGCGCTGCGCTCGCGGATGCGCCCGGTGACATCGACGAGTACAGACTTCATGGACGGCCTTTCGAGGTGCGGGACACGGGTGGTGGCAGCGCTGTAACCAGTGCAAGGATTATCGTGAAACCGAGTTACATGGTCAATTTGCCACGGGCACGGGCGCCGCGGCCGTGGCATGCTAGAAAACCATGTCGATGCCCAGTGCTTACCAGGTCGATCCGAGCCTGGTCGTGAGATGCCCGGCCGAAGCCTTGCACAAGCTGCGCCAGCATCCGCTGTGGGCCGCCGCCACCGAGCGCTGGGTCTTCGGCTATGCCTCGCTGATCTGGCGCCCGGAGTTCGACGCCGTCGAACACCGCCCTGCCCTGGTGCGGGGCTGGCACCGGGCGCTGCGCATGCGTTCGCGCGTCAACCGCGGCACGCCGCAGCAGCCTGGCCTGGTGTTCGCGCTGCTGGCCGGCGGCGCATGCCGCGGCGTGGTCTACCGCATGCGGGCCGATCAGGCCGAGGCCGAAATCGAACGCCTGTGGGCGCGCGAGATGCCCACCGGCGTCTACGACCCGAGGCTTCTGCCCTGCCGCACCCCCAAGGGCGTGGTGACGGCCCTGGCCTTCACGCTCAGCCGCCGCAGTGACAGCTGCCTGGCGAGGCTGCCCGACGATCAGATGCTGCACATCCTGCGCCACGCACGCGGACGTTATGGCAGCACCCTCGACTATCTGGCCCGCACGGCCGCCGCGCTGCGCGAGCAGGGCCTGCACGACGGCGAAGTGGAACGCCTGATGGCGTTGGCCCGGGCGCACGGCCTGGTCCCGGCCCAGGGCTCCGGCCACGCCGCCGGGCCGGAGTCGCTCAGCTGCTGAGCCCGGCGGCCGTGCGCACGGCCGCGAGGTCGGTGGCGGTGTCGATGTCGAGCAGCACGCCTTCGTCGTCGACGTCCTCGCCGTGGGCCGGATAGCGCAGCACCACGCGCCGGGCGCCGTCGTCGCCGTTCAGGGCGACGAGTTCGGAGTACAGCTCGGCCGAAAAACCCACCGGGTGGCCGCGCCGGCCGCGGTACTGCGCGTACACCACAGGGTGCTGTTCGAGGGCATGCGCCACCGCCAGCAGGGTGCCGGGGCGGACCAGCGGCATGTCGGCCGGCAGGATCAACCATCCCGGCGCGCCTGAGCGCTCGCCCACCCCGCAGGCGATGCTGTGGCCCATGCCGCGGGCAGCCTGCTCGTCGGTCACGACGACGATGTCGCGCAGCGCGAGCTGGCGGGCGGCGAGCGGCGCCAGGGCCGCCGTGGTCACCACCGCCACCGGCAACTGGCTTTCGATGGCGTTGCGCAAGGTGCTGCCGAGAACCGTGGACGCACCGAAGCCCTGCACCAGCTTGTGCCGGTCGCCGCCGAAGCGGCTGCCGCTGCCCGCGGCAAGGACGACGATGGTGGGGCGGAATCGCATGCGTGCAGGAAACCGAAAGGATGTAACACAAGGAATTGCTGCAGCGCAGCGAAGGCCGCTGCAGAGGATGCGGGCGAAGCCTCACGGCAGGTACTGGGACCATCACTTACGGCGAATCACTTACGGCGTACCACTTAGGGGCGAGTCCCGAGACAGCCTTCCTATACTGGGTGGATGACCGAATCCACCCGCATTGCCGACCTGCGCAAAAGCTACGAGCGCGACGAACTCGACGAGAACGCCTCCGACGCCGACCCGCTGCAACAGTTCCGCACCTGGTTCGACCAGGCCCTGAGCGCCGAGGTCCCCGAACCCAATGCCATGACCCTGGCCACGGTCGGCGCCGACGGCCGACCGTCGACGCGCGTGGTGCTGATCAAGGGTTTCGACGACCGCGGGCTCGTCTGGTACACCAACTACGCCAGCCGCAAGGGCCGGGAGCTTTCGCAGCAGCCCTGGGCCGCGCTGCAGTTCCACTGGGTGGAACTGGAGCGGGTGGTGCGCATCGAGGGCCGGGTCGAGAAGGTGGCGGACGAAGAGTCCGACGCCTACTACGCCAGCCGCCCGCTCGACTCGCGCCTGGGCGCCTGGGCCAGCCCGCAAAGCCAGGTCATCCCCTCGCGCGCGGTGCTCGTCACCGCCGCCGCCCAGGCCGCCGCACGGCACCTGCTGAACCCGCCCAGGCCACCGCACTGGGGCGGCTACCGCCTGCAGCCCGACGGCTGGGAGTTCTGGCAGGGCCGCAAGAGCCGACTGCACGACCGCCTGCGCTACCGGCTGGACGGCAGCGCCTGGGTGCGCGAGAGGCTGGCGCCCTGAAAGAGGCACCGCGTGGCCTGGGGCGCGGCAGGGCCAGGAGTTCGAGATTCGCTCAAACAGCGGCTGCGGCCCCGCCAGGGGCCGCAGGCAGCCCGCGCATGACGCGCTGTGGGAACGGGATCTCCACGCCCATCTCGTCGAACAGCCGCAGGATCGAGAGGTTGACGTCGGAGCGCACGTTGCCCTGGCCGTTTTCAGGATCGGCGATCCAGAAGCCGATGGTCAGCTCCAGGCCGTCTGCGGCGAAATTCGTCAGCAGGATTCCGGGGCCCGGGTCGGAGATCACCCGCGGCACGCCCGCCACGGTGTCGCGCAGGCGCGGCATCAGCGCGTCCAGGTCGGTGCCGTAGGCCACCTGCACGATGGTGTTCACCGCCAGCCTTGAATCGGCCAGCGAGGCGTTCTCGACGCGCTGCGTGATCATCATCTCGTTGGGCACGATCGACTCGCGGCCGTTGATCGCGCGGATGACGGTGAACCGCGTGCTGATGTCGGTGATGCGGCCTTCGAAGTTGTCGACCTTGACGATGTCGCCGATGCGCATGCTGCGCTCGGCCAGGATGACGAAGCCGCTGACGTAGTTGGCGGCGAGCTTCTGCAGGCCCAGGCCGATGCCCACGCCCAGCGCGCCACCCAGCACGCTCAGCGCCGTCAGGTCGATGCCAGCCGCCGACAGCGCGAACATCAGGCCCACCACCAGCAGGAAGGCACGCAGGAAGTTCGCGGCCATCTTGCGGATGGACAGGTTGTCGGTGGCGCCCTGCAACAGCTTGGCTTCCAGCGCCGCCGACACCCAGAGCGCCGCCACCAGCACCAGCACCGCGCTGATCAGGCCTTCGAGCAGGTCGCGCACCGTCACCTGGGCGCCGCCGATCTTCCAGGTGATGGCGTCGAGTTCGTTCAGCACCAGCGGCAGGACGCCGGTGATCCACAGCACCACGGCCGCCCAGGCGAACCAGGACACGCTGCGCTCGACGGTGCGCATCACGGCCGAGGTGGGAAACAGCTTGTGCAGCACGCGCACCACGAGCCGGATGACGACCAGCGAGGTCAGGATGGGCAGCACCACCCGGAACACCGTGATCGGCACCTGCAGTGGCGGCAGCGACAGCAGCCAGCGCGCCAGCAAGGCCAGCAGCAGCGCGACGACCGGGAACAGCACGCCGCCGATCACGCCTTCGCCGAACCAGATCGAACCCGGCTGGGGTTCGGCCCCGCGGATCAGCCGCACCAGCCCCCAGGCCAGGCCCAGGCAGGCCACCAGCACGCCCATCTCCAGCAGCGCAGCCGGCTGCAGCAGGGCACGGACGAACTTGAGAAGCTCTTCGACCAGCATCAGGCCACGTCGGCCAGCACCCGCAGGTGCGCGGCCACGCTGCGCGCCAGGGCGCCGAGGTGGTAACCGCCCTCCAGGCAGCTGACGATGCGGCCTTGCGCATGGCGCGCGGCCAGGTCGACCAGGCGCTGGGTGATCCACTCGTAGTCGGCCTCGACCAGGCCCATCTGGCCGAGATCGTCTTCACGGTGGGCGTCGAAGCCGGCACTGATGAACACCATCTCGGGCTTGAAGGTTTCCAGGGCCGGCATCCACATGGCGTCGATGGTGTCGCGCACCGCGGGCCCGCGGGTGTAGGGCGCCACCGGCACATTGACCATGTTCGTGCCCTTGGGCACGGCACCGCTGTAGGGGTACAGCGGATGCTGGAAGAAGCTGCACATCAGCACACGCTCGTCGCCGGCAATGATGTCTTCGGTGCCGTTGCCGTGGTGCACGTCGAAGTCGATGATGGCCACACGGCTCAGGCCATGCTCGTCGAGCGCATGGCGCGCGGCGATCGCCACGTTGTTGAAGAAGCAGAAGCCCATGGTCTGGTCGCGCGTGGCGTGGTGCCCGGGCGGGCGCACGGCGCAGAAGGCGTTGCGCGCGCGGCCGGCGAGCACGTCGTCGGTGGCGGCCACCGCCGCGCCCGCGGCATGCAGCGCAGCCGCCAGGGTGCCGGGGCAGGCGATGGTGTCGGGGTCCATGGCCTTGCTCTCGCCGCCGTCGCGCACCCGCTCCAGCAGGTCGGACACTTCGGCCACGTAGCCCGAAGTGTGCGCGCGGCTGATCTGCTGCACGGTGGCCGGCGGCGCTTCGCGGTAGTCGAGCGCCACGTCCAGCCCGGTGGCCAGCAGATGGTCGTTGATCGCGTCCAGCCTCTGGGGGCATTCCGGATGACCCTCGCCCATGTCGTGCAGACGACAGGCGGGATGGCTGTAGAAGGCAGTGCTCATCGGGTGATCAGGGGCTGGCAGTTCGGGTATGGTCCCACGCATGGACATGTCTCTTGCGCGCCAGCTGGCAAAACTGGTCGATCAGATTAGCACGATCGTCGTCGGCAAACGCTCGCAGGTCGAGGACTGCATGGCCTGCCTGCTGGCCGGCGGCCACCTGCTCATCGAGGACGTGCCCGGCGTCGGCAAGACCACGCTCGCCCACACACTGGCCATCAGCCTGGGGCTGCGCTTTTCGCGCGTGCAGTTCACCGCCGACCTGATGCCCAGCGACCTGATCGGCGTCAGCGTCTTCGAACGCGCCGCCGACAAGTTCGTCTTCCACCCCGGCCCGGTGTTCAGCCAGGTGCTGCTGGCCGACGAGATCAACCGCGCCGGCCCGAAGACCCAGAGCGCCTTGCTCGAAGCCATGGAAGAGCAGCAGGTGTCGGTGGAAAACGAGACCCGGCCGCTGCCGCGCCCATTCTTCGTCATCGCCACGCAGAACCCCAGCGACCAGCTCGGCACCTACCCGCTGCCGGAAAGCCAGCTCGACCGCTTCCTGCTGCGCATCACGCTCGGCTACCCCGACCGCGCGTCAGAACGCCTGCTGCTGGCCGGCACCGACCGCCGCCACGCCGCGCAGCAACTGCAGCCGGTGATGCGCCCGGGCGAGCTCGAGGCCGCGCAGGCCGCGGTGCTGCAGATCCGCGCCAGCGACCCCTTGCTCGACTACCTGCAGAACCTGATCGCCGCCACGCGCAGCGGCAGCTGGTTCACCGAAGGCCTGTCGCCGCGTGCCGGCATCGCGGTGCTGCGTGCCGCCAAGGCGCGGGCCCTGATGGCCGGGCGCGACTCTGTCGCACCCGACGACGTGCAGGCCATCCTGCCGCAGGCCATCGCCCACCGCCTGACGCCCGTGCCCGGCAGCGGCCGCGGCCCGGTCGAGCAGGTGCGTGCGATGGTCGAAGCCACGCCGATCCCGTGACCGCGCAGGCTGCGGTGGGCGGGTGGTCGCCACGCGCGCGCATCAACCACTGGCTGCAGGCGCGGCTGCCGGTCAGCGACACCCAGCTGCTGACCCAGCGCAACGTCTACATCCTGCCCACGCGTTCCGGCTTCGCCTTCGCGCTGACCCTGGTGGTGATGCTCCTGGCCGCCATCAACTACCAGTTGAATCTGGGCTTTGCGTTGACCTTCCTGCTGGCCGGTGCCGGCATCGTGTCGATGCACATGACCCACAACACGCTGCGCGGGCTGACGCTGCACCTGCGCCCGCCACGGCCGGTGTTCGCCGGCGACGCCGCGTCGCTCGAAGTGGTGCTGACCAACCCCGGCCGCACCCGCCATGCGCTGGGCCTGCGCCTGCAGCATTCCGCCGCCAGCACCGCCGTCTGGTGCGACGTGCCGGGCCAGGGCCAGCAGATCGCCCACCTGAGCATCCTGCCCGCCCAGCGCGGCTGGCACGACGTGCCCACGCTGGTGATCGAGTCGGTGTTTCCCTTCGGCCTGTTCCGCGCCTGGTCGGTCTGGCGGCCGGAATCTCGGGTGCTGGCCTGGCCCACGCCCGAGACGCCGCCACCGCCGCTGCCCGCCACCGCCGGCAGCCGCGGCGACGAGCAGGCTGCACGCCGCGGCGAGGGCGGTGAACTCGACGGCGTGCGCCCCTGGCGCCGTGGCGACACCATGCGCCAGGTGGTGTGGAAGAAGGTGGCGCGCAGCGGCGAGCTCGTCAGCCGCGAGACCAGCCATGCCGCCGCCCGTGAACTCTGGCTGCGCTGGGGCGACACGCAGCTGGGCGGCACGGAAGCCCGGCTCTCGCGCCTGGCCGCCTGGGTGCTGGCCGCCGAACGCGAAGGCCTGGCCAGCGGCCTGGCCCTGCCCGGCCGCGAGCTGCCGCCGGGCCTGGGCGAGGCCCATCGCCGCGCCGCGCTGGACCTGCTGGGGCAGTGGTCATGAACACCGCCACGGACACCCGGGCCGGCGCCAGCACCAGCACCAGCACCGGCGCCAGCACCATCGCCCACCCCCACGTCGCAAGCCGCGCGCGCTGGCGCGAGGGCATGCTGCGGCAGCGCCTGCCCCAGCACCTGCCGCGCGAAGCGCGCGACACGCTGTTCCACATCGCCGTCATCGCCTGGGCGATCCTGCCGCACCTGATGCACCTGCCGGTGTGGTGCGGGGTGATGGCCGGTGCCGTGCTGCTGTGGCGCGCGCGGCTGGCCTGGACGGCGTCGAGCCTGCCCAGCCGCTGGCTCGTCAGTGGCCTGCTCGTCGTGGCCACGGCCCTGACGCTGTGGGGCGAACGCGCCCTGCTCGGCAAGGAAGCCGGCGTGACCATGCTGGTGGTGCTGCTGACGCTGAAGACGCTGGAGCTGCGCGCCCGGCGCGACGCCCTGGTGGTGTTCTTCCTGGGCTTCTTCCTGGTGCTGACCCACTTCCTCTACTCGCAGTCGCTGGTCACCGGGCTGTGGATGCTGGTGGCGGTGTGGGGGCTGCTGACGGCCCTGGTGCTGGCCCACATGCCGGTGGGCCGGCCGGCGCTGAAATCCGCAGGTGCGGTGGCGGCGAAGGCGGCGCTGCTGGGGCTGCCGGTGATGGCGGTGCTGTTCATGCTGTTCCCGCGCATCGGGCCGCTGTGGGGCCTGCCGCAAGACGCCGCGGGCCGCACGGGCCTGTCCGGCACCCTGCGCATGGGCGGGGTGGCCGAGATCGCCAACGACGACAGCATCGCGATGCGCGTGCGCTTCTTCGGCGCACCTCCGGCGCCGCAGCAGATGTATTTCCGCGGGCCGGTGCTGTCCAGCTTCGACGGCCGTGAATGGACGCGGCTGCGGCCCAGCTTCCCGGCCGCGCTGCGCCCCCGTGCCGACGTGCAGCTGATCGGCGAGCCGCTGCGCTACGAGATGACCATCGAGCCCAGCCGCCTGCCCCTGCTGCCGCTGCTGGAACTGACCCCCGACCGCCCGGGCGCCGCACCGGAGATCCCGGGCTGGATGCTGACGCTGCGGCCCGACGTGCAGTGGCAGGTGGACCGCCCGGTCAGCGACCGCCTGCGTGTTTCGGCCAGCGCCTGGCTGCAGCACCGCCACGGCCCGCGCGAAGACATCGTCGGCCTGCGCGACCTGGTCGAGCTTCCCGCCGGCTTCAACCCGCGCACCATGCAATGGGCCGCCGACCTGCGCGCGGCACCGGGCATGGTCGACGCCGACCCGCGCGCCCTGGCGCAGGCCGTGCTGAAGCACATCGCCACGGCCGGCTTCACCTACACGCTGGAGCCCGGCACCTACGGCCGCGACGCGGTCGACGAGTTCTGGTTCGACCGCAGGCTCGGCTTCTGCGAACACTTCGCCGCGTCCTTCGTCGTCGTCATGCGCGCACTGGACGTGCCCGCGCGCATCGTCACCGGCTACCAGGGCACCGACCCCCAGCCCCAGGACGGCTACTGGATCGTGCGCCAGAGCAACGCCCACGCCTGGGCCGAATACTGGCAGCCGGGCGAAGGCTGGGTCCGGGTCGACCCCACGGCGGCTGTCGCGCCCGATCGCGTCCAGGTGGGTCGCAGCCTGCAGCCGCAGCCCGGGCTCGTGGCCGGGGCCATGCAGACCTTCAACCCCGAGCTCGCGGCCGAGCTCCGGGCCCAGTGGGAGGCCATCAACAACCGCTGGAACCAGTGGGTGCTGAACTATTCGCGCCAGCAGCAGTTCAACCTGCTCGAGAAGCTGGGTGTGCAAAGCCCCAGCTGGCAGGACCTGGCCACGACCCTGATCGGCCTGCTGTGTGCCGCCAGCCTGGCCGGCGCCGCCTGGGCCTGGTGGGACCGGCGCCGGCAAGACCCCTGGCAGCGCCTGCAGCGCCGTGTTCAGGCACGGCTGCAGGCGCTCGGCGTGGACGTGCAGGCCCACCACCCGCCGCGTGAACGTGCCGCCAGGCTGCGGGCCCGGCTGGGCGCGGCTGGCGAAGCCGCTGCGGCCCAGCTGGACCGCCTGGACGCGCTGCGCTACGACGCCACGGCGGCGCGCTCGGCGCGCTGGACGGGCCACCGCGTCTGGTGGCGCGAGTTCCGCCAGCAACTGCCCGGCTGAAGCCTTCTCACCCTGGGGTCGACCCCAGGGTGGCGTAAGCGGTTGCATCTGCTTGCAGCGCACCCTGGTGGCGTTCCGAGCTTGCGGGCAGGGGTTGGTGCGGCAACAGTGCCGGCGTTGCACTCAACCCTGGATGACACCCATGGACGCCTTGTCTTCCAACCCAGCGCGCGCCGCCACCGAACGCCCCAGCCCGGGGCGTTTCGATGCCGGAAGCGACCCAGCCGCCAGCCCGCCCGCCACCGGGGCCGAGCTCGTCGCCCGCCACACCACGGGCCGGCGCATCGACTTCGAAGGCCTGGCCGCCGACCTGCGCCAGGAAATCCGCCAGCGCCCCACCGAAGCCACGCGCCTGACGATGCAGGTCCTGGAGCAGGTTCCCGCAGACGACCGCGATGAACTGGCCCAGGCCTTCATCGAAGCCCACAGTGATGCCGAACTGCGTGATCTGGGCGGTAGCGACGCCGGGCGCGGCGCACTGGCACTGGCCGTGAACGAACTCGCCAAGGGCTCGGTCTACCGCGACGAAGCCGTTCAGGTGCGGCGCGTGGGCACGGCGCTGGGCACCCCCATCGACGTGTCGGTCAACGCCGGCTGGAGCTGGGAGCGCGTCTCCGGCGCCGTGCACACGGTGCTGGACGTTGCAGGCTTCATCCCGGGCCTGGGTGCCATTCCCGACCTGATCAACGCCGGGCTCTACGCCGTCGAAGGCGACATGCAAAACGCCGCCTTGTCAGGGGTGGCCGCGGTGCCGTTGTTCGGTGACGGCGCCAAGGGCGCGACCATGGCCGCCCGCGCCGGGCGCGAGGTGCTGCAGGCCGGGGCACGCCAGGGCGACGAGGCGCTGGGGGCTGGCAGCGTGCTGCTGCGCCAGGGCGACGAAGCCCTGGGCGCGGCGCGGCGCGGCACCGACACGCCCGGGAGCGCGAGCATCGAAGTCACGCTGCGCGGCCGGCCCGTGACGCTGGAAGGCATCGAGATGCGCAGCGTCGACTACATGAGGCGCGACCGCGCCAGCTACGACGCGCTGCGCAACACCTTCGACAGGGGCGTGCGCAGCGACTTTTTGAAGTCGCTGGCGGGCAACCCCGAACACGTGGCCGCGCTGCGCCGGGCCGGGCTCGACGACGCGGCCATCGGCCAGTTGGCGCAGGGGCGGGTGCCGCAGGGCTGGCAAGTGCATCACAAGCTGCCGCTGGACGATGGCGGCACCAACGCCTTCGACAACCTGGTCCTCATCCGCAACGACCCCTATCACCTCGCGCTGAACAACGCGCAGCGGCAACTGGTGCGTGGCCTGGAAGTGGGACAGTCGGCCCGCATGGACTGGCCGGTGATACCCGGCGTGGTCTACCCGCCACAATGAGGAGCCCGCAATGACCCTGGCAAGCATGACCACCGACCCTCTGGCCCTGATCCAAGCCGAACAGCGTCGTGCCGGCGAGCGCGTGCACCCGGGTGCCAGCGCCGCGGCCTGCCAGGCCCTGAACGACGAGGTCCGACGCCGCCACGGTGTCGACCTGCCCGCCGGCTACCTGGCGTTTCTGCGCCGCAGCGACGGCCTGGACTTCAACGGCCTGGTGATCTACGACAGCGCCTCGACACCCGAGAAGCCGCGCCAGGGCTTCTGGCAAGGCCTGCTGGCGGCCAACGAAGCCTGGCGCGACGACCCCGCCATGGCCGACTGGCTGGTGCTGGGCGACAACGACACCGACCTGCTGGCCTGGCATCTGCCCAGCGGTGTGTTCAGCCGCCTCGACAGGGTGGGGCTGGACCGAGGCAAAAGCTTCACCGACGTCGAGGCCCTGCTGGACCAGGCTTTGCAAGAACGGCTCTGAGCCGGGCCTGCAGCGTGCACTAAATCTCGGCGCGGCCCGTTTTCCGGGCCAACCGGTGCAGAAAGCGGCTGACCGACTTCAGTGTGGCGGCGGAGCGGTCGAAGAACGGATCCAGGCCTCCTGGGCCATCCGGTCACTTCGAAGCCACCCACGCCGCACGCATGAGCCCTCCTGTCCGCGTCGCCCTGCTGGGCTTCACCCGGTTCGAAAGAAAGCACATCGAACCGGCGCTGGCGACGCTGCGCCAGGGCCGGCCGGTCTACCAACTGCGGGTGAACGACCTGTCGGCCTGCAACCTGGTCATCGCCGACGGCGACCACGAGCCCGCGATCGTCCAGGTGCTGCATCAGAAGCGCCTGGCCAGCGCGGTCATGGTGGGCAGCGCGCGACACCCGGGTGCCGGGGCGCACCTGCCCCGGCCCATTCATCTGCCCAGCCTGCTCAAGGTGCTGGACGCGCTGGTGGGGCGCTCGCCGCCGATGTCGGACGAGGTGCAACGGGTCCAGGACATGCTGGCCACCATGCTCGCGCGGCCGGCGCCGAGCGGCGCCGTGGCCCCCTTCATCGCCCCTGCCAGCACGCTGATTTCACCGGGGCACGCCGGCCACGGCCCCATGCATGGCCAGCAGCGTGGCACGGCCCTGCTCGTGGACACCCGGCAAGACAGTTACCTCTACCTGGCACGTGAACTGGCACCCCTGGGGCTGGGGGTGCAGCGTGTGGCCGGCGGCGGCGAGGCCTTGGAGCGGCTGCAGGAAGAAATCTACGAGTTCGTCTTCCTCGCCACCGGTGACAGCGGTGCCGACGAAAGCGACGGCATGGACGGCTTCCACACCTGCCGGCTGCTGCAGCGCATGCCACCGGCCCAGCCGATCGCGCCGCCGCCCACGTTGGTGCTGCTGCTGGCGGCCGATACCGGCGTGGACCGGCTGCGCGCAGAACGCGCCGGTGCCGATGCCTGGCTCACGCCGCCGTGGTCGACCGAGGCGCTGTTGAAGATTGCCGACGAGCGCGATCGCTGGCTGCGCCAGAGCGGCAAGCGCGCAGGCTGAGGCGGCAGCGCACCGGCCGATAATCGGCCGATGCTCCATCATCCTGCGCGACGCCGCGTCCTCCTCGGCGCCTTGGGCGCCTTGGGCATGTTCGGTGCCTTCCCCGGGCTGGCCGCATCGGCACCAGACCGGCAGCGGGCCGGCCGCGCTGCACCTGACGTCAGCCGTTATGCCGAACATCCGGCTGCAATGGCGTTCGCCGACGCCGTGGCCGCCGCACATGGCCTGGACGCGACGCTGCTGCGCCGCCAGCTCGGACAGGCACAGCGCCTGGACAGCGTGCGCCGGCTCATCATGCCGCCACCGGCCGGTGTGGCGAAGAACTGGGCGGCCTACCGTGCCCGCTTCATCGAACCGCAGCGGGTGCAGGCCGGCCTGGCCTTCTGGCGCAGCCACGAGCGTTGGCTGCAGCTGGCCGAAGAACGCTGGGGCGTGCCGCCAGAGATCGTCGTGGCCATCGTCGGCGTCGAGACCTTCTACGGCCGGGTGATGGGCAACTTCCGCGTGATCGACGCGCTGGCCACCCTGGCCTTCGACTTCCCCACCGGCCGGCGCGACCGCAGTGCCTTCTTCCGCAGCGAGCTCGAAGAACTGTTCGTGCTGGTGCAGCGCGAAGGCAGCGACCCGCTCGCCGTGAAAGGCTCCTATGCCGGGGCAATGGGTTTGCCGCAGTTCATGCCGAGCAGCGTCAACCGCTACGCCGTCGACTTCGACGGCGACGGCCACATCGACCTGCATGCCAACGGTGCCGACGTGGTGGGCAGCATCGCGCACTACCTGGCGGCTTTCGGCTGGCAGCGCGACATGCCCACGGTCTACGGCGTGGCCGTGCCGGTGGACACGGCCGACCGCGCGGCCCTGCTCGCACCCGACATCCTGCCCAGCTTCAGTGCCAGCCAGTTCGCCGAACGCGGCGCACAGCTCGACGCCGCCGGCCAGGCCCATGAAGGCCCGCTGGCCCTGGTGGAACTGCAGAACGGCGCGCTCGCACCCAGCTACGTGGCCGGCACCCAGAATTTCTACACCGTGACGCGCTACAACTGGAGCAGCTACTACGCCATGGCCGTGATCGACCTGGCCGCGGCCTTGAAGCGCGGGCGTTGAAGCAGCGGCTGCAGCGGGGCGGTCGCCCACCCCTGCCCGCCCTTGCCGGGCACGGCAGATGCTAAGGTGCAGCCATGATCGACACCCTGCTGCTGGCCGCCGCGCGCATTTCCACCTTCGAACTCGACCGCGGGCTTACCAACGCCAGCGGCTTCTTCTTCGAACGCGACGAGAAACTGTTTCTGGTGACGAGCCGCCACGTGCTGATCGACGAGCCTTCCGGCCATCACCCCAACCGCATCGTGATCGAGCTGCACACCGACGCGGCCGACCTGGGCCGTTCCACCGGCCTGTCGGTGATGCTGTTCCAGGACGGCAAGGCGCAGTGGCGGCAGGCCCGTGACACCGGCGGCGAGGTCGACGTCGCGGTGATCGAGATCGACCGCAGCGCGCTGCCCACGGGCACGCTGCTGCACGCCTTCACGCCTGCGCACCTGCCCGCCGTGGCCGCGCCTGCCGGCACGGGCATCGAAGTCGGCAGCGGCCTGCTGGTGGTGGGTTTCCCCCTGGGCTTCCACGACACCCTGCACCACCTACCCGTGGTGCGTCAGGCCGTGCTGGCCACGGGCTGGGGCCTGCGTTTCCAGGGCGAGGGCTATTTCCTCACCGATGCCCGAACCCACCGCGGCACCAGCGGCGCGCCGGTGGTCATGCGCGGTCCGGCCAGCAGCAAGGACCTGCTGCCCTGGCAACTACTGGGCGTTCATTCGGGCCGGCTCGACATGAGCACACGCGACAAGGTGCTGGACGAATCGCTGGGTCTGAACGTGGCCTGGTATGCCGACATCCTGCTCACCCTGACCGGTCCGGTGGTCGACGGCTCGGCGAGCGCAGAGGCTCTGCCGCCCGCCGCGGGCCTGGCCGCCGGCGCCTGACGGCCCCTGGCCCGTCACCACTGGCCCGTCACGCCTGGCCCGTCACCCCTGGCACGGCATCTCTGCCTACAAGCCGCAGCGCCCTCGGCCGGCGCCACGGGCCCTGGTTCCGGAACAAAGTCGTCTCACCAACCACTTCATTTCGGAGCGTTCCTCATGGGCAAATACCTCATCGGCTGGCTGCTGGGTGTGCCGGTCGTCGTGCTGCTGATCGTCTATTTCTTCTTCGGCGGCTGAGGCGCGGTGAAGGTGGGTTGGGCCTGGCTGCCCTTTGCAGCTTTGCTGTCCGCCTGCGCCCCTTCGACCCAGCTCGACATCGAGCCGGCAAGTCTTCCGCCGGCACAGTCCGCGCAAGCGCTGCAACTCAAAGACCGTCACGGCGTCGTCTCGGCGCAGGCTGAGCGGGCTGCACTGCAGCGGGCACGCGCCGAGGGCAAGGGCGAGTTGCTCCAGCATCATCTGGGCGTCCTGGCAGCGGCGACCACGGCCGGAGCGGGGGCCAACGGTGCCGACACCCGCGACCTGTATCGCGGCAACAGCGCCCGCCTGCTGGTCGATGGCCCGGCCACCTTCCAGGCGATGAAAGCCGCCGTGGCCGCCGCCCGCCACCGCGTGCTGGTCGAGTTCTACATCGTCGACGATGAAGGTGTCGCCGCCGAGATGGGCGAAGTGATGGCCCGCAAGGCCGCCGAGGGCGTGAGCGTGGCCCTGCTCTACGACAGCATCGGCTCGATGGGCACCGACCCGGCTTTCTTCGAGAGGCTGCGCAAGGCCGGTGTCGCCGTGTGCGAGTTCAACCCGGTGAACCCGCTGAACAGGCCCGGCCACTGGGGACTGGTGCAGCGCAACCATCGCAAGATGGTGGCCGTGGACAGCGATGTGGCCTTCACCGGCGGCATCAACCTCAGCCCCGTCTACGACCGCGGGTCGGGGCTGCGCAGCGGCGGGCGCGGCAAGGCCGGCCCACCGGCGCCCGACGAGCGCGGCTGGCGCGACACCCAGGTCGAACTGCGCGGTCCGGTGGTCAGCGGCATGACCACCTTGTTCCGCGAATCCTGGCTGCGCCAGGGCTGCACCGCGCCCCTGCCGCCGGCCCCCATGCCCACAGCGGCTGCACCGGGCCAGCGCGTGGTTCAGCTGGTGGCGGCCGAAGCCAGCGAGGGCATCAACCCCGCCTACAGCCAGCTGATGCGTGCCATCGTGGCGGCGCGGCGCAGCGTCTACCTGACCATGGCCTACTTCGCCCCCGGCCCCGACCTGGTGCAGGCCCTGGCCGACGCCGCCCGCCGCGGCGTGGACGTGCAGCTGGTGCTGCCCGGGCGCAGCGACATGGCGCTGGTGCAGCACGCCGCACGTTCCTACTACGCGCAGCTGCTGGAGGCCGGTGTCCAGGTCCACGAGTTCCACCACGCCGTGATGCACGCCAAGACCGCCGTCGTCGACGGTGTCTACTCCAGCGTGGGTTCGAGCAACCTCGACTGGCGCAGCATCGTGTCCAACAACGAGATCGACGTCATCGTGCTGGGCGACGACTTCGGCGCCGAGATGGAGGCGCTGTTCCGGCAGGACGTGGCCAGCGCCCGCAGCATCGAGGCCGGCACCTGGAAGGACCGCGGCCTCGGCCAGCGTCTGCTCGAGACGCTGGGCCGGGTGGCCGAACCCTTGCTGTGACGGCGGCCGCGGCCTGGCTAAAGTGGCTTCTTCGAAGCCTGCGTCGTGGAGCCGAAGCCGATGGAACCCGTGCAGTTGTCACCCCATTGCAGCCGCTGGCAACACGATTTCGCGCAGATTCGTGCCGAACTGCTGGGTGCCTTTGCACCGCAGGTGGTCGATGTCGAACACATCGGCAGCACCGCTGTGCCGGGCCTGTGCGCCAAGCCCGTCATCGACGTCGTGGTGGGGGCGCAATCGCTGCAGCAGGTCGAAGCCGCCGTGGGCGCGCTGGACCGGGCCGGCTATGCCATCGTCAGGAAGTACGAGGTCGAGTTGCCCGGACGGCGCTACTTCGTCAGGCCTGCAGGCGCCCTGCCCCGTGTGCACGTGCACGCGGTCTGCAAGGATTCGACCATCTTGCGGCGCCACCTGGCGTTCAGGAATGCGCTGCGCGCCGATGCCGGGCTGCGCGACCGCTATGCCGCGCTGAAGCAGGAACTGGCCAGGCTGCACGCGCACGACAAGTCCCGCTACACCCTGGCCAAGGCACCGTTCATCCTGGAGGTGCTGGCCGCAGCGGGCGAAGGGGCCGAGTGAGCGCCGGACGAGTGAGCGCGCCACTTCATCGCGGCACGAAGAACGTCGACTTCTCGCGCTCGGTGACCAGCGGCTGTGCCTTGCCGCCCTCGGGGCCGAGCAGGCCGACCTCGAAGTGCACCGGCACGGAACGCCCGGCCAAGGCCTGCGACGCCTCTTGCGGCAGGCGCAGGCTCACGACCACCGAGCCGATGCCCGCGGCCGGCACGCTCAGGTCGTGCGCCAGCACCGTCAGGCCGGTCAGCCCCTGGGCCCCGATGCGGTAGGACTGCGCCCGTTCGGTGCGGTTCATGACCTGCAGTCGGTAGACGTTCTCGATCGTGCCGTCTTCCACCACCCTGGCCAGGGCGCCGCGGTCCTTCACCACGTTCACCTGGAACGGGCTGCGCAGCGCCAGGCCGGCGGCGAAGGCCACGCTGGCGGCACCCAGCAAGGCGCCGTAGACCAGCACGCGCGGCCGCAGCGCGCGCGTGAACATCTGCAGCGTCGACCAGCCGTGGACGACGCCGTTTTCGGTGGAATAGCGGATCAGCCCGGTCGGGTAGTCCATCTTTTTCATGACGTCGTTGCAGACGTCGATGCAGGCCGCGCAGCCGATGCATTCGTTCTGCAGGCCGTCGCGGATGTCGATGCCGGTGGGGCAGACCTGCACGCACAGCGTGCAGTCGATGCAGTCGCCCAGGCCGTGCACGCTGGGGCTGGCCTTGCGCGAGCGCGAACCGCGCGGGTCGCCGCGCGCCGCGTCGTAGGTGATGACGAGCGAGTCCTTGTCGATCAGCGCGCTCTGGAAGCGGGCATAGGGGCACATGTACTTGCACATCTGCTCGCGCAGGTAACCCGCGTTGCCATACGTGGCAGCGCCGTAGAACAAGATCCAGAAGCCGTTCCAGGGTGTCACCGACAGGCTCAGCACGGCCGGGCCCAGTTCCCGGATGGGGGTGAAGTAGCCGACGAAGCTGAAGCCCGTGAGCAGGCCGATGCCGATCCAGCTGAGCTGGGTCGCACCTTTGCGCGCCAGCTTCCCGGCCGACCAGGGCGCCTGGTCCAGGCGCATGCGGGCGATGCGGTCGCCCTCGAACTTGCGCTCGACCCACATGAAGATCTCGGTGTAGACGGTCTGCGGGCAGGTGTAGCCGCACCACAGCCGCCCGGCCACGGCCGTGAAGAGGAACAGGGCCAAGGCCGACAGCACCAGCAGCGCCGCCAGGAAGATGAGGTCCTGGGGGTACAGCACCAGGCCCAGGATGTAGAAGCGCTGCGCTTCCAGGTCGAAGAGCACCGCCTGGCGGCCGTCCCATTGCAGCCAGGGCAGGCCGTAGAACAGCAGCTGCGTCAGCCACACGAAGGTCCAGCGCCAGGTGGCGAACCAGCCCTTCACCGCCCGCGGGTAGATGTCGGGCTGCTTCTCGTACATCGACACGAACTGCGCGCTGTCGTCGGCCGGGCCGGAGGCCGCGGCGACGGGCCGGATCGGAATCACGGACCGGGGTGGGGTTTTTCTGTTCACGGGGGGGTTCGCTGCAGCTCGCCGAGCTTGTGTTCGATGCGGCTCCAGGCCTCGGCGTCGGGCAGTGCCAGCTTGGTGCATGCATCTTTAGGAAGTTTCATGCGCCTGTCCGAATACACCGACTACACGCTGCGCGTCCTGATGTACTGCGCCGCGCACCGCGATCGGCTGGTCACGATCGCCGAGCTGGCCGAGCAGCACGGCCTGTCGAAGAACCACCTCATGAAGGTGGTCAACGACCTCGCCCGGCAGGGCCTGCTCGAAACCACGCGCGGCCGCGGCGGCGGCCTGCGCCTGCTGGTCGAGCCCGAAACCATCCGCATCGGCCACGTGGTGCGCGCATCGGAAACCGACTTCCGCCTGGTCGAGTGTTTCGACCCCGTGACGAACGCCTGCACCCTGTCGCCACGCTGCCGCCTGAAGCGGCTGTTCAACGACGCGCTGGCCGGCTACTTCCAGGCCCTGGACGCCGCCACCCTGGCCGACGTGACCCAGGCCGCGCCAACCCGCAGAAGTCGGGGGCCGGCCACGATCCCGCTGCGACGCGCCTGAAGCCGGAGCCGCGATGGCACTGGCCCTCCGGGGCCACGATGCGCCAGCCGTCGGCTTCGAGGTTCCCCTGAAGAGGCTGGCAGGCCGACATGGCCGCCTTCAGCACCAAGGCGACAAGCTGCTGCGATCGCCCTGCCCAGGAAGGCGCACGGGCCGAGCTGCGCCACTTCGCGATCGGGGTTTGGCGCGGCCTGGCGTGCACGCATCGCCGCCACTGTCGATTCGTCGCCCACGCCTGCACGCGCTGCCCATGGGCTGCTTACAGTCGGTCGGTGTGCATCCCAGCAAGCGCTTTGAACCAGGAACCGCTGATGACCCCCTGTCGCCGTGTCATGTTGTTCGCTTTCACCACCGCCCTGGCCGGGGTGGTGCAGGCGCAAGCCCCTTCGATGGCCGCGCCCAGCAGCTTGGTTGGCAGCTGGACGGTGGACCTGCGGCCGGCCCCGGACGCCGCACCCTTCTTGAAGAAGCTTGTCATCACCGCCGATGCGGGTGGGCGTCTCGAGGGCCATTTCTACGATGGAAGCCCCCTCCAGGCGGGCCGGCAAAAGCGCAGCGGCGGACTTGAAACGCACTTCGCCTTCTTCACCGACCCCGGGGAGGGCGCTTATCAAACCTCGGGTCGCCAGGTATCGCCAGACCGCCTGATGGGCATGACCCTGTCGACCACCCGCGGTTTTTTGCTGATCTGGGAGGCGACGCGCGATGTGGCCCCGTGAGCTGCGGTTTGCCGCCGCACTGCTGACGCTGGTGTGCGGCTCAGCCTTCGCCGTCTTCCCGTCCGTTCCCACGCCCGTTCCCCCGCCCGGCACCCCAGCCCGCCTGTGGCAGGTGGTGAACACGGCCCAGGCCCAAGGCTTCGCTGGCGAGGTGCTGGTGGCTGACGCCGACAGCGTGTGGTTTGAACACGCCGTGGGCCTGGCCCGGCGCAAGCCGGATGTGTCGCACAAGACCGGCGCGGTCTGGCGCTGGGGGTCGGTGAGCAAGCAGGTGACAGTGACCCTGGCCATGCAGCTGGTGGATGCAGGGTTGCTGAAGTTAGACGATACGCTCGCCGAGCGCTGGCCCGCTTTTCAGGCACCCGGGGCCGCGCAGATCACTGTGCAGCACCTGATGCAGCACCTGTCCGGCCTTGCGTATACCGGCGACAGCCCCAGGGACGCCGATGGCGTGTGGTCGTTCTACCGCCGCAAGGGCCCACCCTGGCAGCCCGAAGCGCTGCGTTTCTGCGCCGGGCCGGCGAAAGCCGTGCCGGGCGAGCGTTTCCTGTACGGCGACTGCGACACGCTGGTGCTGGCCGGCCTGCTCGAGCACGTCACCGGTCAGCCCATTCGCCAGCTCCTGCAGCAGCGCCTGGCGCAGCCGCTGGGGCTGCGCAGCCTTCGACTCAACGAGGGCCGCACGCGCGCGATGGCGGTCGCCATGGACGCTGACGGCCAACCCGTGCCTCAGCCGGTGATGGCCACCTACGGCGCTGCCGGCGCAATGGAGGGCACTGCGCGCGACCTGCTGGCCTTCAACCGGGCCTTGTTGGCTGGGCGCCTGGTCGGCGCGGCTTCGCGCCAGGCCATGTGGACCGGCGAACCGAAGTGGGGCTATGCCGGCCTGGGTGTGTGGGCCTTCACCGCGCCGATCGCCGGCTGTGCCGAGCCCGTGGAACTGGTGGAACGCCGCGGCTATGTGGGTGGCATCCAGGCGCGCAACATCATTGCGCCGCGGCGTGGCGTCTCGGTCGTGATGTTCAGCAACCAGGCCGACTTCGATTTCGGCGAGATCTGGCAGGGCCGGGGCTTTTCGCATGACGTCCTGGCCGCGGCGCTGTGTACTGCCGCGCAGGGCGCAGCCACACCGGTGCACCGATGAGCCTGGCGAACGGGAGGTGGCGCCTGAGCCGGTGTCCAGCGTGGACTGCACGGCCGCCAGTCAGCGCCAGCGGATGAGCACCCCATCGCCGACATCGGCATCCGAGGTCGCGATGCGTTTCGGATGAGCTGCCCGGGTCGGCTGCCCGACGACGACCCAGTTCGCCAGCACCTCGCCTTCTCTGCAGAAGGCCGAGCACACCGCGGGGTCGGAGACCGAAGCGCCACTCAGCGCCTTCGCGCCGAAGCCCATCAGGTGCAGGGCATTCAGGAAGTTCATCAGGGCCGCGCCGACGCTCAGCCACTGCTCGTGCGCGGGCACACCCGGCACATCGTCCCGCACCCGGGCCACCAGGGCCGCCAGCCCCGGCCCGTTGAAGGCGCGGGACCAGGCCATGCCCACCTCTTCGGCGCCGAGTTCGCGCTGGATGGCACCCCGCGCGAACAGGTCGGCCAGCGCCGAACGCTGCACATCGTCGACGACGACGAAGCGGAAAGGCCGCAGCCCGCCGTGGTCGGGCGCGCGCAGCGCCAGGTCGGCGGCACGCTGCCATTGGTCCCAGCGGGGTGCGGGGGGTGCCAGGTACTTCGGACCGACCGAGTAGCGCAGCTGCAGCAGTTCGAGGCTTGCGGACACTGCCTGCTCGTCGCCGAAACCTTCAGATTCCAGCGCGGAATTCATGGTGAATCGCCGGCCAGACGGACAGCGTGCCTTGCATCGTTGCTTCTGATTGAAGGGGCCAAGCTTCTCTGCAGATCCATGATTTCCTGGTTCGGTTCGAAAGTTGACCGAGGTCAACGGGATTTTCTCTCTCCTTCGCCCAGACTTCCCCCTCGTGAACGCTCAGCTCAAACACCCATGAACTTGCCCAACTTCCCTGACGAAGGCGCCTTTGCTGCTGCAAAGCCCCACGCATCCACGCCCACCGACGCCGACCTTGCTCGCGCCGAAGTGCTGAGCGCTTTGAACGAGCTGCTCGAAGCCGAACGCGCCGGTGCCCGCGTGGCGCTGGACACGGGCCGCGAGATCAGCGCCGCCGATCTGGCCGCGCTGGTGCAGGACATCCACAAGGACGAAGTGCGCTGGTGCGGCATGCTGATGCGCACGATCCAGGCCCTGGGCGCCACGCCCTCCAGCGTGACCGGCGCCTTCTGGGGCAAGGCCATGGCCATCCCCGACGTCGACGACCGCCTGAAGTTCCTGAACCGCGGCCAGGCCTGGGTGGTGCGCAAGCTGCAGGCACTGATTCCGCTCATCGAGGACCCGGTCACACGGGCTGACCTGGGAACCATGCTGCGGGCGCACCACGAGAACATCGGCCGGGTCGAAGCGCGCTACGCGTCTGGCGGCTCAGCCGCCCCGCAGTAGCAGACGCGGGGGCGTACGGCTGGCGAGACCGCATCCGGGTGGAGCTCGACGGCTGCTTGCAGCCGGCCTATTCGTTATCTACGCTAACGAGATCAATCGAGCCCCCACAGGCCAACCCATACCGCCACGCCTGACCATTCAGCCCTGGTTCTGCAAGATGTCCAGGGCAGCGTGGCGACACTGACGCTGAACCGCCCGGCCAAGCGCAATGCCATCAGCAGTTGCCCGACAGCGTGAAGGTGGTGGTGCTGGCCGCCGCTGGCGAGAACTTCAGCGCCGGGCTGGATCTGGCGGAGATCCCGGAGATGTCGGCCGCTGAAGGCGTGCACCACTCACACGCCTGGTATCGCGTGTTCGAGCAGTTGCAGTTCGGGTGTGTGCCCGTCATCAGCTTGCTGCAAGGCGCGGTGGTGGGCGTGACCAAGCTCATCGGCTTTTCGCGCGTCACCGAGATGCTGCTCACCGGCCGCATCTACAACGCGCAGGCCTTCCAGATTGGCCTGACGCATTACACCGTGGTCCCAGGCGCCGCCCTGGCCAAGGCGCAGGAACTGGCCTTGCGCATCGCCGGCAATGCACCGATGTCGAACGACGCCATCCTGCGCACGCTTCCGCTCATTGCGAACAACCGATGAGCCACGGGCTGATGACGGAGTCGCTCATCGCCGCCATCACCCCGTCCGGACCCGAGGCCAAGGAACGTGGGCCGGCGTTCCTGGCCAAGCGTGCGGCCAAGGTCCAACGCAGCAGTTGAGCGCCACGCACTGGCCTGCCGCACCCTATCGCCCGGTCGCGTTCGGGCCTTACGAAGCGCAGATCACGGCCCTGCCTGCGGGCGGCTACCGGCCAGCGCATGGTGCTCAAGCACCGGGCCGAGCAAGTGGAGGCGTTGTACGCTGCTGCGGCTCCCACCGCTGCACACCCCCACCTGCTGCACGCGCGCGTGAACAAGGCCTGAACCCCCATGACCGCAGACCGCCTGGCCGACATGTTCGCCATCGACATCCACACCCATGCCACCGTCAGCACACGCAAAGCCGCTGGCACTGCCAAGGCGCGAACGCGTGTCCTGCTGCTGGCCTCCGACGCCAGCGACCCGCCTGGCGTCATGGGTCGGCAGGCGCAGGGGCCCGCCCTCGTGGGACGCTTCGACGACCTGCCGGCACCCGACGCCGAAGGCCGCTGGCTGATCTGCGAGCGAAGGGCAAGCTTCCACGTGGTCGTTCCGGGCCAGGCCTGAGCCCACCCCACGGCCGCGTCTTCCTAGAATCGGTCGGATGCCCAGCACCAAGAAGACCACTCAGCCTGCCAAGGCGGCTTCCAGCACCCCGCCAGCCCGCCCCGCCAGGAGCGTTGCCCGCCGCTCTCCGCCGCCCACCGACGCCCTCGACCCTTTCGACCTGCGCCAGGACTCGCTGGGCTATCTGCTGCGTCGTGCCCAGGTGCATGCCTACGGCATGTTCTTCGAGATGTTGGGCCCACTGGAGCTTTCGCCGGCACGGTTGACGGCCCTGTCGGTGATCGCCGGCGAGTCCAGCATCAACCAGGTGACGCTGGCCAAGCGCCTGAACGTGGCGGGGCCCAGCGTGATGAAACTCATCGACGCACTCGAGGGCTCGGGTTTCATCCGCCGCATGGAGGTGGCCAGCGACCGCCGGCAATACTCACTCGTGCTCACGGCCTCGGGCCGTGCTCTCATGCAGACCGTGCACGAACGCCACACGGCTTACGAGGAGCGGTTGGCGGGCCCGCTGAAGGCGGCCGAGCGCGAACAGTTGATGGGCCTGCTGCAGCGCCTGATCGGCTGAGCAAAGCCGGAACTATGAACGGACCGCCTCAACCGGAGCGATGTCCGGCACCACGCCCCGAAGCCGCAGGGCTGCCATTGGCCGGGGAAGCCGCGGCGGCCATGCCATCGCCAGCACCACCCATACCACCCGCACCCCCTGGGAGCGACGCCAGCCGGTAAGCCAGCTTGGCGCGTGAGATGCCCAGCAGACGCGCCGACGCCGACAGGTTGCCCGGGGCGCGTTCCACGGCTCCTGTGGCCCCGGCCCTGAAGCACATGTCGTGACCGAGGCCATCGTGCAAGGCGTGCTGCTCGGCGGCTACTACGCCGTACTGGCCACGGGCCTGTCGCTGATGTTCGGTGTCATGCGCGTCATCAACCTGGCACATGACGACCGGGCCATCCTGGGGTCCTACCTGGTGCTGGCGCTCACCGCCGCCGGGCTGCCGACTGAAACCAGGCAGTGCCCGCGCATGGCCTGACCCGTGAACGGCACCTCGATCTGGAATGCCTGCAGGTTGGGCGTGGACAGGGCCGGGTCGCTCTTCCAAAAGAAGGTGGCTTCAGCGGCGTTGTTGGGCGGGGGCAAGGCCTGCTTGTATTCCCACACGCAGCGGGCGCCCTACACGTGGTCCTGGAAGTGCGGCCCAGGCCGGGCAGCCTGGCCACCTGCTGGTTGCCATGCCGCTTGAGTTCGGCCTCGTCGCCGATGCCCGAGAGCATCAGGATCTTCGGCGTGTTGATGGCCCCCGCCCTCAGGACCACGCTGCGCGTGGCCTTCGCGGTCTGTACCGTGCCGTTGCGCACAACGCTGACACCGGAGGCCTTGCGGCCCCGCGTCGTGAGCGACTGCCCTTCGGCGCCTGTCAACACGGTGATGTTCGGCCGCTTCAGAGCCGGGCGCAGGTGGTCCGAGGGAATGTTGCGCCGCCGGCCATCGCGGATGCTCAGGTTGGCCATGGCCACGCCGCCGGCGCCTTCCATCATCGCGCCGTTCATGTCGGCGAACTTCGGGAAGCCCGCCAAGGCCGCGGCGTCGACCATGGCCGCGGCAACCGGGTTGGCATTGCACGCCGGTTCGCGAGACCGGCACGCGGGCGTCGGTCTCGGCCGCCAGGCGCCCGGCCACCACGGCGCCTGTGCTGCCGATGAGGATGAAGTCGAATTCGGCCTGCAGGTTGCGCGCGTTGTAGAGCTGGGTGAGGGCGGCAGTGCGGATGGACAGCATGCCTTGTCTCCAGTTCCCGGTGTGTTGTTCGTCGTCCCACGGCGAAGTACCGGGGCCCACGCATCCTGCAAGCCCCAGACCCGACGACTTCCAGCACGGGCACCCAGGTGGCACGTGCGCTGCGGGCGCAACCGGCGTCTCGACCTGAGACGAACCGGATCACTCCGGGGCCCGGGCCGCTCAAGCCCTTGGCGGTGGCCAACCCAGGCGTGCTGACACCTCGGCGGCCGCTGTCCTGACGGCCAGGGCCATGCCGGACGACCAGACCGAAGGCACGTGATCCTGGTGGCCCAGCAGGGTCAGCACGAGCACGGGTTCGCCGTCGTGCTTGAACACCGGTGCGCTGAAGGCGTTGACACCTGGCATCGGGCGGCCCACCGCACGGGTGCAGGCGTGGCGCCTGTAGTCGTCCTTCGCGGCCATGCGCTCGGCGTCCCAGTCCTGCTGGCGCACTGCGTCGCCCTGGCCGCCGATCGCCACGCCGGCCAGCACGGCGGCAATCTGCTGCGGCGCCATCACGGCCGCAAACGCGCGCCCGGTGGCCGTGCCGAACAGCGACATCACCGAACCCGCACGCATGGCCACGTGCAACGGCTGGCGGGCGTCGATCATGCGCACGACGGTGGGGCCGAAGTTGCCCCACACCGCCACGGCCACGGCCTGGCCGGTCTGCGCCGCCAGGGCGGTGGCCACGGGCTCGGCGACCCGCACCGGGTCGCACTGCGCCAGCGCCGTCAGTCCCAGCTGAAGTGCCGCCGGGCCCAGCGAATACAGCCCATTGGCCGGGTCCTGCTGCACCAGGCCCAGGCGGCCGTAGCTCACGAGGTAGGGGTGGGCGCGCGAGGGCGGCAAGTCGGCCCGCGCGGCCAGGTCCTTCAGCGTCATCGGCCCCAGGCTGCGTCCCAGGGCCAGCAGCAGGCGGCCGCCCACCTCGACCGACTGGATGGCGCGCTGCGCTTTTCCGGAATCGTCCACGCGGTTCGTTTGCAGGTTTTTCTTCATGCTGCATTCTGGCGAACGCGTTTGACAATGGCAAATCGAGAACTAAACTTGGAATCGCAGGAGATTTCAGCAAACCGGTTCGTTCAAGACAAATCAGGCCCATCCATGAACACCAAGACATTCGCCAGCCAGGCCGACCTCGAGGAAAAGAAGGTCACGTTCGAGCAGCTGTCGGAACACGCCTGGGCCTACACCGCCGAAGGCGACCCGAACACCGGCATCGTCATCGGCGACGACGCAGTGCTGGTGGCCGACACCCAGGCCACGCCAGCCATGGCGGCCGACGTCGTCCGCCGCATCCGCGAGGTCACCGACAAGCCCATCCGCTATGTGGTCTTGACCCATTACCACGCGGTTCGCGTGCTGGGTGCTTCGGCCTACCAGCCGCAGCAGATCATCGCCAGCCAGGACACCCTGGACCTCATCAAGGAGCGCGGTGAACAGGACAAGGCCAGCGAGATCGGTCGTTTCCCGCGGCTGTTCCGCAACGTCGAAACCGTGCCCCCCGGCCTGACCTGGCCCACCATCACCTTCACCGGCAAGATGACGCTGTGGCTGGGCCGGCTGGAAGTGCAGCTGCTGCAGCTGGGCCGGGGCCACACCCAGGGCGACACCGTGGTCTGGCTGCCGCAGGAACGCACGCTGCTGTCCGGCGACCTGGTCGAATTCGACGCCACGCCCTACGCCGGCGACGCCTACTTCCAGGACTGGCCGCAGACGCTGAAGAACCTGGCCGCCCTGCAGCCCCTGGCGCTGGTGCCAGGCCGCGGCCCGGCACTGAAGGGCCAGGCGCAGGTGCAGAAGGGCCTGGAAGTCACCGGCGGCTTCATTGCCGACGTGTGGAAGCATGTCAAGGCCGGCGCCGACGCCGGCCAGGACCTGAACACCGTCTACAAGAACACCTACGCGGCGCTGAAGCCGCTGTACGGCCACTGGGTGATCTTCGACCACTGCATGCCCTTCGACGTGACGCGCTGCTACGACGAAGCCACGCAGCACCCGCACCCACGCATCTGGACGGCCGAACGCGACCGCCAGATGTGGGAAACGCTCGAAGGCTGAAGCCGTGGGCCTGTCGTACGACAGCGAAGGTGCGGACGTCCAGCGCCATGAATTTGCCTGCCGGCGTTCGCCCGACCAGCAAGCAGCAGCCCCGGTGCACCACACCGTGGTGGTGGTGGGCGCAGGCCCCACCGGCCTGAGCCTGGCCATCGACCTGGCCCTGCGCGGGCGCGACCGCGGCCAGCGCGTGCTGCTGCTGGACAACGACCACCGCCTGTCCAGCGGCTCGCGCGCCATCTGCTTTGCCAAGCGCACGCTGGAAATCTGGGACCGGCTGGGCGTGGGCGACGCGATGTGCGCCCGGGGCGTGCAATGGAACGTGGGCAAGGTGTTCTTCAGGAACGAACTGCTCTACCGCTTCGACCTGCTGCCCGAACCCGGCCACGAGCGGCCGGCCTTCATCAACCTGCAGCAGTACTACGCCGAGGCCTATCTGGCGCTGCGCGCGGCCGAGCTGCCGAACCTGGAGATCCGCTGGCAGAACACGGTGGCTTCCTGTGAACAGCATGAAGACGGCGTGCTGCTGGGCGTGGACACCCCCGAAGGCCGCTATGCGCTGCGGGCCGACTACGTGGCGGCCTGCGACGGTTCGCGCTCGGCGCTGCGCGGCCTGCTCGGCCAGGAAAGCAAGGGGCGCGTCTTCCGTGACCGCTTTCTCATCGCCGACGTGAAGATGGCGGCCAACTTCCCGGCCGAGCGCTGGTTCTGGTTCGACCCGCCCTTCCACCCGAACCAGAGCGTGCTGCTGCACCGCCAGCCCGACAACGTCTGGCGCATCGACTTCCAGCTGGGCTGGGACGCCGACCCCGAAGCCGAGAAGCAGCCAGAACGCATCCGGCCGCGCGTGGACGCGATGATGCGTGCCGCCTTCGGCCATGCCGTGCCTTTCGAACTGGAATGGGCCAGCGTCTACACATTTGCCTGCCAGCGCATGCAGCGCTTCGTGCACGGCCGCGTGTTTTTCGTCGGCGATTCTGCGCACGGCGTCTCGCCTTTCGGCGCCCGCGGTGCCAACAGCAGCGTTCAGGACGCCGACAACCTGGCCTGGAAGCTCGACCTGGTGCTGCGTGGCCAGGCGCCGCGCGCGCTGCTGGACAGCTACGCCACGGAACGCGAATTCGCCGCCGACGAGAACATCCTGAATTCCACCCGCGCCACCGACTTCATCACCCCCAAGAGCCCCGTCTCGCGGCTGTTCCGCGACGCCACGCTGGCCCTGGCCCGGCACCACGCCTTCGCGCGGCGCATCGTCAACAGCGGCCGCCTGTCGGTGCCGGCCACGCTGCACGACAGCCCGCTGAACACGCCCGACCGCGACCCCTTCAGCGACACGATGCAACCCGGCGCGCCCGCCGCTGACGCGCCACTGGCCGACGGCGGCTGGCTGCTGCGCCGGCTGACGGGCCCGGGTTTCACGGCGCTGGTGTTCGGCGCGACCGGCACCGAGGTCGAAGCCGCCGTGACCCAAGGCAGCCGCGGCCTGGCCCAGGTCCAGGTGCTGCATCTGCCGGCCAGCGGCCCGGCCGCCGAACGCTACGATGCGCGCAGGGGCACGGTGGTGCTGCTGCGCCCGGACCAGCATGTCTGTGCGCGCTGGCGTGCACCCACTGCTGCCGACATCACAGCGGCGCTGAGGAAAGCCCTGCAATGGCCCTGATCACCGAACCCCACCTCGAAGCGCCCGACCCCTTCTACGAAGCGCTCATCGACATCCACAAGGACCTGGCCGAAGCCGAGAGCCATGCGCTGAACGCGCGCCTGGTGCTGCTGCTGGCCAACCACATCGGCCGCCACGACGTGCTGCTGGAAGCGCTGCAGGCCGCGCGTGCGGCAGCCCGCTGAACACGGGAAAGCCCCATGAGCACCGAAATCCCTCGCCAGTACCTCACCGGCTTCGGCAACCAGTTCGCCAGCGAAGCCGTGCCGGGCACGCTGCCGCAGGGCCGCAACAGCCCGCAGAGGGCCCCAGGCGGCCTGTATGCCGAGCTGATCTCGGGCAGTGCCTTCACCGCGCCGCGCGCCGAAAACCGCCGCACCTGGGTCTACCGCCGCCAGCCCAGCGTGGTGACCGGCACCTACGCGCCCTACAGCCAGCCGCACTGGAAAAGCGGCGCCGCCGAAGGCGAACACGCCCCCCCCGACCCGCTGCGCTGGCACCCCATGCCCGTGCCGCCGGAACCGCTGGACTTCGTCGACGGCCTGCGCACCATCGTCGTCAACGGCGACCCCGACGCGCAAACCGGCATGGCCGCCCACCTCGCGCTGATCAACCGTTCGATGGATGGCCGCGCCCTGGTGAACGCCGATGGCGAGATGCTGGTGGTGCCGCAGCAGGGCCCCCTGCGCTTCGTCACCGAACTCGGCGTGCTGGACGCCAAGCCCGGCGAAGTCGTGCTCATCCCGCGCGGCCTGGCCTTCAGCGTGCAGGTGCAGGGGCCTTCACGGGCCTACGTGTGCGAGAACTACGGCGCCCACTTTCGCCTGCCCGAACTGGGGCCCATCGGCAGCAACGGCCTGGCCAACCCGCGCGACTTCCTGGCACCGGTGGCGGCCTTCGACGAACAGCAGGACCGGGCTTTCGAGATCATCCGCAAGACGGGTGGCAGGCTCTGGTGCACGACCCAGCCAAGAACGCCGTTCGATGTCGTGGCCTGGCACGGAAACCTGGCGCCGCTGAAGTACGACACCGCGAACTTCATGACGATCGGGTCGATCAGCTTCGACCACCCCGACCCCAGCATCTTCACGGTGCTGACCAGCCCCAGCGATACGCCGGGCACGGCCAACTGCGACTTCGTGATCTTCCCGCCGCGCTGGATGGTGGCCGAAGACACCTTCCGTCCGCCCTGGTACCACCGCAACCTCATGAGCGAATTCATGGGGCTGGTGCACGGCCAGTACGACGCCAAGCCCGAAGGCTTCAAGCCTGGCGGCATGAGCCTGCACAACTGCATGGTGCCGCACGGCCCCGACGCCGAAGCCTTCGACAAGGCCAGCCATGCAGACCTGCAGGCCCACAAGCTCGACCACACCCTGGCCTTCATGCTGGAAAGCCGCTGGCGTTTCAGGCCCACCGCCTTTGCGCTGGGTTGCGGCGCGCTGGATGGCGCCTACGCCGACTGCTGGGCGGGCCTGAAGGACGGATTCAGGCGCTGAAGGCCGCCCCGGCCCGCGCGATGAAGATCGCTTCAGCTTGGCGGTCGAACGGCCGACAACTCCTGAATCCATGGTTCGCGTCTTCGTCCTGCTGCTCATTGCAGCCTGCCCACCCGTGCCTGCCCAGGCCCAGACTGCGAAGCCGGCCACAACCCAGGCCACCGGCCTGCAGCCCTGCGACCAGGCGGTGCGCTTCACCGCGGGCTGGTTCGCCGACCCGGAGCTGGACACCAGCAAGTCTGCTGCCGAACTGAAGAAGATGGGCTCGGGCACCGGCGGCAAGGCCACGCCGCTGGGGCACGTCGTCGTCCAGACCAAGCTGGCCGTGGCGGCGCAGACCCAATGCCGCGGATTCGTCGTGCGGCTGGACTACGAGCAGCCGGTGCTGCGTGTAGCGAAGGAACTGCCGGCTGGCACTTGCGCCCACGCACGGGTCTTGAACCACGAACTCACGCACGTGCGCATCCACCGCGACATCGCCCGCCAGTTTCGTGAGCTGCAGTATCCCTGGGAAGTCCGCATGAACGGTGCGGCCGGCAGCGCTGCAGACAGCGCCGCCATCCTGCGCTTTGCCAGGCACGAACTGACCCGTCTGATGCGCGCTCAGGAGTTGTTCGACAGCCCCGAGGAGTACGCCCGCAACGACAGCCTGTGCGACGGAGAGATCCCGCGCCTGCTGAAAAGCATCGGTTCCAAATGAGGCGGACGGGTGTGTTCGCTGGGGGTGTCGGCTGAGGTCTTAGCTGAGGGTGTGAGCTGCGCGCATCAGCTGCGTGCATCAGCCGCGTAATGCGGTGGGGTGGCTGATGGGACTCGAACCCACGACAACCAGAATCACAATCTGGGACTCTACCAACTGAGCTACAGCCACCACCGAACCCAAGAGTATAGCCGCGAGGCTACTGCACCCCGCCCGTGGCTGGCCGGTTGCCCGCAGCGACTTCGGCTTCTTCCACCTTCACCTTGTAGCGGCGCTTCAGCGCCTGTTCATAGGCGCGAGCTTCGGCCGCAGCCCAGATCTGCGCATACTGCCTCTGCCACTCGGCGTCTTCCTGCGGCTGTTTCTCGCGCGGCAGGAGCTTGTTCACGCGCAGCACGACGTAGCCCTGCAGACCCAGGTCCACGCTGGTCAGCACCGGCAGCTTCTCGGGGTCTGCCGACAGCACGGCGTCGACCAGAGGCTTCGGCACGCCCTGGGCCTGGTCGCGCGAGACGATGGCCGTCGTGCCCATGCCTTCGGCGCTGGCAGGCGCCTTTTGAAGCTCGGCCAGCCTGGCCAGCCCCTGCTGCCGGGCCAGCGCTGCGGCCTGCTGGTCGATGACCCGCTGGCGCACGGCGTCCTTCACCTCAGCCAAGGGCAGCACTCGCGCCGGCGAATGCGTCACCACCCGCGCCGACGTGAGCTGGTTCGGGCCCGTTTCCACGGCATCGGTGTTGCGCTTGTTCTGGATCGATTCGCTGGTGAACAAGGCACCCAGCAGCTTCGCCGAAGCCAGCGGGCCCGTGGCCCCAGGTGCCGCGATGCGCTGCACCGTGGCGGTCTGCTTGGCGAGCTTCAGCTTGTCGACGGCTGGCTGCAGGCTTTCAGGCTGCTCGTAGACGGTGTTGGTGAACTGCTCGGCAGCGTCGGCATAGCGCTTCTGGGCCAGCGACTTCCGCACCTCGGCCTCGATCTCGGCGCGCACTTCTTCCAGGGGCTTGGCCTGGCCGCCGCGCGTGGCCTCGAGCTTGATGATGTGGTAGCCGAAGTCGGTTTCCACCAGATTGCTGATCTCGCCGGGCTTCATGGAAAACGCGGCGTCTTCGAAGGGCTTTACCATCGAACCCCGGCCGAAGAAGTCGAGGTCGCCACCGGCCGCCGCCGAGCCGGTGTCGTCGGAACTCTTGCGCGCCACGTCGGCGAAGGTGTCCGGCGCCTTGCGCACTTGCGCCAGCAGTTCCTCGGCACGCGCCTTGGCCTTGGCCTTGGCTTCGGCGTTCATGCTGGCATCGGCCTTCACGAGCACGTGGCTGGCGCGGCGTTCCTCGGTCTGGGTGTAGCGGCTGCGGTTTTCTTCGTAGTAGCGGCGCAGGTCTTCCTCGGGCACGGCCACACCCGCGCCGAGCGCGTCGAGGTCGAGAACGACGTATTCGATGCTGGCCTGCTCGGGTGCCGTGAAGCTGGCTTCGTTCGCCTTGTAGTAGGCCTCCAGCTCGGCGTCGGAGGGGTTCAGCCCAGCGCGCAAGGCCACCGGGTCGAAACGCTGGAACTGGATCTCGCGGCGCTGCAGCAAAGGGTCGACCGCCGCCGCGACGCTGGCGGCAGGGGCCAGGGAGGTGTCGGTGATGCTGCCCAGCACCTGCTGCATGGCCAGGTCCTGGCGCAGTTGGGCCGCGAAGGTTTCCGAACTCATGCCCTGCGCGGTGAGCAGCTCGCGGTTCACGCTGCCGTCGGGGTTGCGAACGCCGGCGAACTGCGGGTCGCTCACGAACAGGCGCTGCAGCCGCTGGTCGGTGGGGGCGAGGTGCTGGTCGCGCGCCGCGGCCAGCAGCAGACGCTGGCGGATCAGCAGGTCGAGCGATTCGCGCCTGGCCTGCGGCGTGTCGAGCTGGCTGGCGTCGACGTCGGGCGTGCGCTGACGCACCCGTTCGACGTTGCGCTGGTGGGCCTGGTCCCATTCGGCGCGGGTGATCGACTGACCATCGACCGTGGCCACCGTGGCGTTGCCGCCTTCGCTGAAGCGGCTGTAGCCGTCGATGCCGAAAAAGACGAACGACGGGATGATGAGCAGCAGCAGGAAACCCAGCGTCAGTCGGGTGTGCGCGCGGACGAAATCGAACATCGGTTCAGGCCTGTTCCGGACATCGGGGGTGATGGGCGCGTCTGGCGCCGCGGGTTGAAACCCGCAGGCGGCGCCCACGGCACCCATCGTTCCGCAGGGTGCGGAGTGGCGAATTCTATCCGGGGGTGGTGGGTGCTGACGGGTTCGAACCGCCGACCTACGCCTTGTAAGGGCGCCGCTCTACCAGCTGAGCTAAGCACCCGGAATGGAGGTGCACCGCGCGCGGCGGCGACGAATCACTTCACGCCGTTCAGCGCGTCTTTCAAGCCCTTGCCCGGGCGGAACTTGGGCACCTTCGAGGCCTTGATCTTGATGGCCGTGCCGGTGCGCGGGTTGCGACCGGTACGCGCCTTGCGCTTGTTCACGGCGAAGGTGCCGAAGCCGGTGATGGTGACGCTGTCACCCTTCTTGAGCGAAGTCTTCACCGCGCCGATGACGGCTTCCAGGGAACGGGTGGCGGCCGCCTTGGAGATGTCGGCCTGGTGGGCGATGACTTCGATCAGTTCACTCTTGTTCACGTGGTTCCCCTCGTCGGTATTCGGCAGGCTGGGCGGTGCAAAGCAGAGGGGCGATTCTAGGGCCAAGCCTGTCCTGGATTGACTGTCCGAAAGCGGTGCTCAAGCGTTCGGGATGAGGGAGCTTTCACGCTTGACAAGGACGCCGCGCAAACCTAAGCCCTAAGCCGCTGCAGCCTGCGGCGCGCGAACCACGAGCCATACGCCCAGCGCCGTCAGCGCCAGCCCGGCGAGCACGGCTGCGGTGAGTTGTTCGTCGAACAGCCACCAGGCCAGCAATGCGGTGCAGGGCGGCACCAGGTACATCAAGCTGCTCACCCGGGTGGCAGCGCCGCGCTGCACCAGCAGATAAAGCAGCGAACTGCCGCCCAGCGTCAGCACCAGGACCGACCAGGCCAGCGCTCCGAAGAGCTCCGGATGCAGGTCGACGCCCCCGGTCTCCAGCCAGGCCAGCGGCAGCGACACCAGCAGCGCGGCGCCGAGCTGCACGGTGTTGGCAGTGCGCACATCGCATGGCGCCACGAAGCGCTTCTGGTACAGCGTGCCGGCGGTGATGGCCAGCAGCGCGACGAGCGCACAGCCCAAGTTGAAGGCCGAGACTTCGCCCAGCCCGAGCTTGCGCCACACCACCAGCAGCAGGCCGGCCAGACCGAGCCCCAAGCCGAGCCACTGCCGCGCCGTGACGCGCTGACCCTGGCCGCTGGCCGCCACCCACAGGGCCGTCAGCACCGGTTGCAGGCCGACGATCAAGGACACCGTCCCGGCGCCGATGCCGGCCCGCACTGCAGCCCAGACCCCGCCCAGATAGCCGGCATGCATGCACAGACCGGTGACGGCCAGATGCAGCCACTGCCTGAGCGTGGAAGGCCAGTAGGCGCCGGCCCAGCGGATCCAGACCAGAAAGGCCAGGATCGACAGCCCGTAGCGCCAGCAGAGGAAGGTGAACGGCGGGGCGTGCGGCATGCCATAGCGCGCGACCACGAAGCCGGTGCTCCAGATGAGCACGAAGACGATGGGCATGGCGCGCAGCAGCGCGTCGCGGCGGGCGATGTCCGCCGCGGGATTCAGGCCCGTCACGGCGCCTTGGCCCGGATCTCGGGAATGGCCTTGCGCAGGTAGTAGACCATCGACCACACCGTCAGCACCGCGGCCACCCACATCAGCGCCGTGCCCCAGGGGCGGGTGTGGAACAGGCCGAACAGGGGGCCGTCCCAGAGCAGGAAGGGAATGGCCACCATCTGCGATGCCGTCTTGAGCTTGCCCAGCATATGCACGGCCACGCTGCGCGAGGCGCCGATCTGCGCCATCCATTCACGCAGTGCCGAGATCGCGATCTCGCGGCCGATGATGATCAGCGCGATGAGCGAATCGACGCGGCCCTGCTCCAGCAGCACCAGCAGGCTGGCACAGATCAGGAACTTGTCGGCCACGGGGTCCAGGAAGGCGCCGAAGGCCGAGGTCTGGTTGAGCTTGCGGGCCAGCCAGCCGTCGAGCCAGTCGGTCAGGGCGAACAGCACGAACAGCACGGCGGCCATCTGGTTGCGGTGCTCAGCCGTCAAGGGCAGGTAGAACACGCCCACGATCAGGGGAATCGCGCCAATGCGCGCCCAGGTCAGCAGCGTGGGGACCGTCAGGAACATCGCTGGATTGTGCAGGCTCGCCCGGCGCAGGCTTCAGGCGTCATGGTGATCATTGAAGGTCCAGGATGCGGGGCTTGAAGCGCAGGCTGTCGTCGAACAGGAAGGTCTCCACCACCTTCCAGGGCCGCGGCAGATGCGAGACGTTGCCGTAGGGGGCCGCACGGTGCACGGCGTCGATGGCGAGCTGCGTGGCCTGGTTGCCGGTCTTGGGGTGGCGCAGCACCAGGATGCGGCGCACCGTGCCGTCGCCGTGGAGTTCGATCTCCAGCACCGGGATGGCGAGCAGGCGGTCCGGCGCGGGTGACAGATAGCTGGTGTCGGGATGCGCCTGCACGAGCCGGTGGGCGACCTGCCGCTGCAGCTCGAGCGCGGTGCGCGGTGTGGCGGGTGCCGGCAGAGTGACGCGCCGCGGCGTGGTGGCTGCCGCCTGGCCCGCGGGCCCAGCGCCAGGCACTGCCGCCGAAGGTGCCGGTGCCGGGGCTGCCGCCGGCACCGGCGCCGCGGCCGGCAGCTCGGGCTGCGGCGGCTTCGGCGCCCCGCACCCTGCCAGCCCTCCCAGCATCAGCAAGCCTGTCCAGACCGCCCAGCGGGCAACCACTGGGGCAGGCCGCGGGGAAATTCGTTCAATGCAGGGCACGGTAGATTTCCTCGGCGAGTTCTTTTGAAATGCCTTCGACGCTGGCCAGGTCGTCGACCCCGGCACTGGCCACGCCACGCACGCCGCCGAAGCGCTGCAGCAGCCGGGCGCGCTTGCGCGGACCGACGCCGGGAATGTCCTCGAGCCGGCTGCCACCGGTGCGCACGCTGGCCCGCTTGGCCCGCATGCCGGTGATGGCGAAGCGGTGCGCCTCGTCGCGGATGTGGGCCACCAGCATCAGCGCCGCGGAATCGTGGCCCAGGTAGACCTTCTCGCGGCCGTCGGCAAACACCAGTTCTTCGAGCCCGACCTTGCGGCCCTGGCCCTTCTCCACGCCGACGATCAGGCCGATGTCCAGCCCCAGCTCCTCGAACACTTCGCGCGCCATGCTGACCTGGCCGCGCCCGCCGTCCACCAGCACCAGGTCGGGCAGGCGGGCCAGGCCACGCTTGCGCGGCGGCAACTTCGGGGCGGGGCGGGGCTCGTCGTCGGGCGTTTCGAGTGCGGGTGCGGGTGCGGGTGCGGACGCAGATGCAGCGGCTGCCCCGGCTTCGAGGTCTTCCTTCTCGTCCTGCTTGCCATGGGCCACGGCTTCTGCCAGTCGGGCATAGCGCCGCGTCAGCACCTGGCGCATGGCGGCATAGTCGTCGCCACCGGTGATGCCTTCGATGTTGAAGCGGCGGTACTGCGCGCTCTGCATGGCGTGGCCTTCGAAGACCACGCACGAGGCTTGCGTGGCTTCGCCAGCGGTGTGGCTGATGTCGAAGCACTCCACGCGCAGCTGCGCCGGGTCTTCCATGTCCAGCTCCAGCGCATCGATCAAGGCCCGCGTGCGCTGCTGCTGAGAGCCTTCCTCGGCCAGCAGCCTGGCCAGCGCCAGTTCCGCCCCCTTGCACGCCATTTCCAGCCACACGCGCTTTTGCTCGCGCGGCTGGTGGGTGGCGCGCACCTTGGTGCCGGCGGCTTCGCCGATGGCGTCGAGCAATTCCGGGCTGACGCGGTGGCTGGTGGCCAGCTGCGGCGGCACGGCCTGGCCGATGTAGTGCTGGGCGATGAAGGCCTCGAGCACGGCGACCTCGGGTGAATGCGGGGCCCACTGGCCGTCGGAGGGCCCGGCCAGGTCTTCCTCGGCGCGATCGTTGAAGTCCTGCTCGCTCAGGGCCGCACCGTCGTCCACGTGCGCCGGGAAGTAGGCGCGGTCGCCCAGGTGGCGGCTGCCGCGCACCATGGCCAGGTTGACGCAGGCACGGCCGCCGGCCACCTTCACCGCCAGGATGTCGACGTCGCGGTCGGCGGCCGACAGGCTGTTGGTCTCGACCGACTGCTGGTGCAGCACGCGCGACAGCGAACCGATGCGGTCGCGCACCTTGGCCGCTTCCTCGAATTCCAGCGCTTCGGCGCAGGCCATCATCTGCGCCTGCAGGTCTTCGATGACGGCCTGGGCGTCGCCGAGCAGGAAGCGTTCGGCATCGCGCACGTCGCGGGCGTAGTCGGTGGCGCTGACCAGATCGACACAGGGGCCCGAGCAGCGCTGGATCTGGTACAGCAGGCAGGGCCGCGAACGGTGGTTGAACACCGTGTCCTCACAGGTGCGCAGCCTGAAGACCTTCTGCACCAGCTGGATGGTCTGCTTCACCGCCCAGGCGTTGGGGTAGGGGCCGAAGTAGCGGTGCTTGCGGTCCACGGCGCCGCGGAAATAGGCCACCCGGGCGAAGCGCTGCGCGGCGGTGGCGGCCACCACGTCGGTGTCGGGGGTGCCCGTCACCTTCAGGTACGGGTAACTCTTGTCGTCACGAAACAGGATGTTGAACTTCGGGTTCAACGTCTTGATGAGGTTGTTTTCCAGCAGCAGGGCCTCGGCCTCGCTGCGCACCACCGTCGTCTCGAGCTTTGCAATGCGGCCGACCATGTGGCCGATGCGCGAGCCGCCGTGGTCCTTCTGCAAGTAGCTGCTGACGCGCTTCTTCAAGTTGCGCGCCTTGCCCACGTAGAGCACGCCGCCCTGGGCGTCGAGCCAGCGGTAGACACCCGGCAGGCTGGGCAGCGCGGCCACTTCGGACAGCAGGCGCTGGCGCGGGTCTGCAGCAGGGCCTGCAGAGGAATCGGGGTCGGGTGTCGCAGCGCTCATCGGGGGCGCATTCTGCCGCCTTCGATAATCGATGCATGCTGCCCGCCGCCACCGCCCCGGGCGCGGCCTGGGACATCTGGTGCCGCGTCATCGACAACCATGGCGACCTGGGCGTGTGCTGGCGCCTGGCCTGCGAACTGGCCGCGCGCGGGCTGCAGGTGCGTCTGTACGTCGACGACGAAACGGCGCTGGGCTGGATGGCGCCGGCCGGCCGCACCGGCGTCGAGCTGTGGCCCTGGCCTGGGGCCGGCACGGCGCCCGAGGCCGGCGACGTCGTCATCGAAGCCTTCGGCTGCGACCCGCCGGCCGAGGTGGTGGCGGCGATGTCGCAGCGCCTGCGGCCCCCGGTCTGGCTGAACCTGGAATACCTGAGTGCCGAGCCCTATGTCGAGCGTTCGCATGCGCTGCCTTCGCCGCAGCGCGGTGGCCTGACCAAATGGTTCTTTTATCCGGGCTTCACGCCCCGCACCGGTGGACTGCTGCGCGAAAGCGGGCTGCTGGCACGCCGCGCCGCCTTCGACGGCCAGGCCTGGCTCGCCGCGCAGGGCTGGGCGCGGCGCCCAGGCGAAACCGTGGTCAGCCTGTTCTGCTATGCCCATGCCCCTTTTCCGGCGATGCTGCAGGCACTCGCCGGCCGGCCCAGCCTGCTGCTGGCCACGCCGGGCCATGCCCAGCGGCTGCTGGCTGCAGCAGATCCCCTGCCGGCCGGCGTTCGCGTGCTGAACCTGCCCTGGCTGACGCAATTCGACTACGACCACCTGCTCTGGGCCTGCGACCTGAATTTCGTGCGCGGCGAAGACTCGCTCGTGCGCGCCGTCTGGGCCGGTGCGCCCTTCGTCTGGCACATCTATCCGCAGGACGACGGCGCCCACGGCCCGAAACTGCAGGCGTTGCTGGACCGGCTGCAGCCCCCGGACGACGCCCGCGCCTTCATCTGGGCCTGGAACGGCCTGTCGACTTTGGCGGAGTTGCCAGCCTGGCCGGCGCAAGCCGCCTGGGCCGCGGCCTGCGCGCGCTGGCAGTTGGCGCTGGCCGGACAGCCCGACCTGGCGACGCAGTTGCTCGATTTCGTGGCGGAGCGCGCGATGAAGTCACCGGGTTTTCACGGCCGCCACTGCTAGAATCGTGGGCTTTGCGCAGCGCCAGTTCCAACGACCGGGCCACGCGCAAACCCCCGCCCCAGCCACCGCGCGCCATGTCGGCCCGGAGCCGGGGACCACCCCACCGGGGGCACCGATCAGAGCATCGAAGAGAGACCAGCCATGAAACTCGCTCAGGAAATTCGCGCCGGCAACGTCATCATGCAGGGCAAGGACCCGATGGTCGTGCTGAAGACGGAATACAGCCGCGGGGGCCGCGGCGCCGCCACCGTGCGCATCAAGATGAAGAGCCTGCTGTCGGGCTTCGGCGCCGAGACGGTGTTCAAGGCCGACGAGAAGATGGACCAGATCATCCTGGACAAGAAGGACTGCACCTTCTCCTACTTCGCCGACCCGATGTATGTCTTCATGGACGAGGAATACAACCAGTTCGACATCGAAGCCGAGAACATGGGCGACGCCATCAGCTATCTCGAAGACGGCATGACGGTGGAAGTGGTGTTCTACGACGGCAAGGCCATCAGCGTGGAACTGCCGACCACCGTGGTGCGCGAGATCGAGACCGACCCCGCCGTCAAGGGCGACACCTCGGGCAAAGTCATGAAGCCTGCCAAGATCGTGGGCACCGGCTTCGTCATCAACGTGCCGATCTTCGTGGAGAACGGCGACAAGATCGAGATCGACACCCGCACGCACGAGTACAAGAAGCGCGTCTGACGGCTGCTGCCGTCGGCAGCGCACCACCAGGCACCCCGCGGGGTGCCTGTTTCGTTTCGGCGGCATCATCCCACCATGAGCTTCGACTTCGACGCCGCCGTCACGGCGCCCTTTCGCATGCAGCCCGGCCTGCGGCGCCTGGCCGCCGGCTCGCTGCAGCTCACGCCCGCCGGGCCCGGCTCGCGCCACCAGCGCGAGAAGCTCGCGGTGCTGTCCACCTTCGCCGCCGAGGCGCTGCAGGCCGCCCCGGGCTTCGATCCGATGCCCGCCTTGCACGCCCTGGCACAGCAAGCCGCCACCGAACACCCCAGGCATTTCAGCTGGAACGGCCGCATCGCTGAAAGCCTGGGCGTGCGCGTTCAAGGCGACGACGTCCAGCGCCTGGCCAGCGGCAGCTTCGGCCTGGGCGACGAGGTCAGCCGCTGCCTGCTGGGCCTGCCCGGAGACTGGCGCCTGGCCGGGCTGCTGAGCCTGGCCTTCGAGGAAGACTTCGCCGTCGTCGACGCCACTGGCGCCCTGCCCTGGCTGGCGGTGGCGCTGCCTTCGCACTGGACACCCCGCGAGAAGTGCGGCCGGCCCTTCACGGAAGTGCACGCCCCGGTGGCCGACAACGGCTTGCTCATTCAGGCCGCGGGCCACTTGATGCGCCTGGTCACTGGCCCTGAACGCTGGGAACGCTTCGTCTGGAACATCACCAGCCACCCGCGCCTGCACGCCTTGCCGGCCCACGTCGACCCGGACCGCTGGCATCGTCGTTTCGATCCGGCGCAGGCCTGGTGGCGCACGGAACGCCAGACCTTCATCCCGGTGTCCGGATGCGGACAGGCCGTGTTCACCATCGGCGTCCAGGTGCGACCGCTGCGTGGGGTGCTGAGCCCTGCGCAGGCGGCGCGCCTGCAAGATGCCGTGGCCACCATGAGCGACGCAGTGCTGGCCTATCGCAGCCTGGGCGCCATCCGCGAACCGCTGCTCGAGTGGCTGCAGCTGCAGGCACAAGGGTCCGGCGAGGCAGGCGCGACACCGGCCGGCCGCTAGGACCTTCCTGCATGCCCGGCACGACACCCGTCAGGAACGCGCTGGCGCAAGCTGAACTGCTGCCCACTCAATGGGCAGAACACGCCGCGCAGCCCCACTTCACGGTGCTGTGCAGCGACCTCGGCCAGGGTCAGGCCTTCGCGGCCGTGCTGCAGGCCTGGCGCCACTGCGCTCACCGGCCGCAACGCCTCGTGTTCGTCAGCCAGGCCGCACATTGGCCGCAAGAGCCTCCGCCCGGCCGCTGCAGCTGGCCCCCGCAAACCCGCAACCTGCACCTGCTGGACTTCGAAGACGGTCGCGTGCGGCTGCTCGTGGCCATGGGGCTGGACTCGCCCTGGCGCCAGCTGCGCCAGGTGCAGGCCGACGCGATGTGGCTGGACGGGCAGGACCTCGGCCCCGGCGACAGCCGCCACACCAAGGCCAGGATGAAAGCCCTGGCCCGGCTGGCAGCCTGGCGCTGCCGGCTGTCGATGGCGGGGGCCACCCCCGAGCAAGCCGCTGCCTTGCGCGCGGCTGGCTTCGTGTTCGACGACGGCGGCGCAGAAGTGCTGTCGGGGCGGTTCCAGCCCGCCTTTCGCCATCGACTGCAGCCCCCTGTGCCCAGCATATCGCGACCTGCCGGCCATGCGATCGTGGTCGGGGCCGGCATCGCCGGGGCCTGCGCCGCCGCGGCCCTGGCCCGGCGCGGCTGGCGCTGCACGGTGCTGGACGCGCGCGCGCTGCCCGCTGGCGGCGCTTCGGGCAACCCCGCGGCCATCTTCCATGGCACCGTGCACGCGGCCGACGGCCCGCATGCCCGCTTCACGCGTGCGGCGGCCCTGCATGCCCAGCGCTTTCACGCGGCACTGATCTCAGGCGGCGTATCGGGCCGGGTCGAGGGCCTGCTGCGAGCCGATGCCGTGTCCACCGAGCCACTGCCGCCCGAGGACTGGGCCAGCCTCTGGTCGGCGACGTCGCTGCGGGCCCGCGGCTGCGGCCTGCGCGCCGACAGCGCCTGGTTTTTCCCAGGCGGTGGCTGGATCGACGCCGCGGCCGCGGTGCGGGCGGTTTTGGACACACCGGGCATCCGATTCCTAGGCCGGGCGTGTGCGGCCGGCTTGCGCAGCGTCGGCCACGAATGGCAGGTGCTCGACGCGCAGGGCCGGCCCCTGGCCGAGCCGGGGTGGGTGGTGCTGGCGGGCGCCGGTGCCGGTGGCGTGGACCATCCGACCATGACTCGACTGATGGACGACGCCGGTGCCCAGCCGATGCCGGTACGTCGCGCCCGCGGCCAGGTCAGCTGGTTTCGCCACGAAGGCCACGCCCTGCCCTGGCCCCTGGCAGGCGGTGGCTATGCGGTCGACCTGTCAGGCACCGGACAGGTGCTGTGCGGCGCCACGACCCAGGCCGACGACGACGACCCGCAGCCTCGCGAAACGGACGACGCCTTCAACCTGGCGCGCCTGCTGGCCCAGACCGGCATCGCCCCGGCCGCAGGCACCAGGCTCGAGGCTCGCGTGGGTTGGCGTGAACGGGTGGCCGACCGCCTGCCCGTGATCGGCGCGGCCGTGGCTCTGCCGTTGGCGGCCGATGCGGGAGCCCTTGCGCGGCAGGTGTCTCGGGTTTCGGGTGTCTTCGTGCTCGGCGCGATGGCCGGCCGCGGATTCACCTGGGGGCCGCTGGCCGGTGAAGTGCTGGCCAGCTGGGTCGACGGAACCGCCTGGCCGCTGGAAGCCGACCTGCTGGACGCCGTGGACCCCGCGCGCTTCGCGCTGCGCCAGGCGCGCCGCCGTGCGGCGGCGACCGCAGGGACAGGCTGACAGCCGCACCCGCAGCGCGGGGCGGCAGGGTTTCAGCCGGCTTGTGTTGCTGGCGGCTGGCCCTGCGCTGCAGCGTCGGAACCGGCATCGTCGGCATCGTCACCGGCAGGTTCGTCACCGCCCGGACCGCCGACCTTGCGTGCCGCCTTTTCCTTCTCCTTGTCTTCCTTCTTCTTCTTCTTGGCGATCTCGCGCTGGCGTTTCTCGAACGAATAGTTGGGTTTGGCCACCGTGTTCCTTGGCTGCGTCAAAGCCCGTATGAGAACACAAGTGAGACTGGCGATCAGCCGGACATGCCCTGCAAATCAGTAGCTCAGGATCTGCACGCCCTGGGTCGTGCCCAGCAGAGCCAGGCTGGCGCGATGTCGTGCGAACAAGCCGACGGTGACGACACCCGGCCATTGGTTGGTTTCGGTTTCCATCGCCAGCGGGTCGGTGATGTGCAGGCCGTGCACGTCGAGGATGGGGTGGCCGTTGTCGGTGGTCACGCCGGCGCGAAGCACCGCCCGCCCGCCCAGTGCAGCGAAGCGCCGCTGCAGTTGCGGCACGGCCAGGTCGATCACTTCCACCGGCAGGGGAAAGCGCCCCAGCACCTCGACGCGCTTGCTCGCGTCGACGATGCAGACGAAGCGTGTCGCGAGGTCGGCCACGATCTTCTCGCGCGTGAGCGCGGCGCCGCCGCCCTTGATCATGCAGCCCTGGCCGTCGATCTCGTCGGCGCCGTCGATGTAGACCGGCAGGCTTTCGACCTCGTGGGCTTCGCGCACGGTGATGCCGTGGGCCCGCAGCCGCTGCGTGCTGGCCACCGAGCTGCTCACGGCGCCGGCGATCTGCGACTTCATGCCGGCCAGGGCGTCGATGAAGTGGTTCACGGTGGAGCCGGTGCCCACCCCCACCCAGCCGCCAGGGACGACATGGGCCAGGGCTGCGCGGCCCACCAGGGCCTTGAGTTCGTCTTGTGTCATGGCGCAGGATTATCCCCAGTGGCCCGACAATCACGGCATGCCTCTTGTTCCCTATGCCCTGACCCGCCCCTTCCTGTTCGGACTGGACCCGGAAGCCGCCCACGACCTGACCCTGGGCAGCATCGCCAGGCTGCAAAACACCCCGGCGCAATGCCTGTGGGCGCAGCCGCGTGTCAGCGACCCGGCCACCGTGGCCGGGCTGAAGTTTCCCAACCGCGTGGGCCTGGCGGCGGGCCTGGACAAGAACGGCCGCTGCATCGACGGCCTGGGCGCCATGGGCTTCGGCTTCATCGAGGTGGGCACCGTCACACCGCTGGGCCAGCCTGGCAACCCCAAGCCACGCATGTTCAGGCTGCCAGCGCGGCAGGCGCTGATCAACCGACTGGGCTTCAACAACGACGGCCTGGCCTCGTTCCTGGCCAATGTGCAGCGTGCCCACAGCTTCCGCCGCAGCGGCGGCATCGTGGGCTTGAACATCGGCAAGAACGCGGCCACGCCGATCGAGCGTGCCGCCGACGATTACCTGGCCTGCCTGGACGGCGTCTACCCGCACGCCGACTACGTCACCGTCAACATCAGCAGCCCGAACACGAAGAACCTGCGCGCTCTGCAGAGCGACGAGGCGCTCGACGCGCTGCTGTCGGCGCTGCAGGAACGCCGCGCGCGCCTGGCTGCGCAGCACCGCAAGACGGTGCCGATGTTCGTGAAGATCGCACCCGACCTCGACGAAGCCCAGGTCGGCGTGATCGCCGCCACGCTGCGCAAGAACGGCATCGACGGCGTGGTGGCCACGAACACCACCCTGGCGCGCGACGCGGTCCAGGGCCAGCCCCATGCCGAGGAGGCCGGCGGGCTGTCGGGCGCGCCGGTGCTGGCCGCCAGCAACCGCGTCATCGCGCAGCTGCGGGCCGCACTCGGCAGCGCCACCCCGATCATCGGTGTGGGCGGCGTGATGAGCGCAGCCGACGCCAAGGCCAAGCTGCAGGCCGGGGCCGACCTGGTGCAGATCTACACGGGCCTGATCTACGGCGGGCCGGAACTGGTGGGCGCTGCAGCCCGCGCCCTGGCGGGTCGCTGACCCGCTGGTCCTCGCTCAGACCGGCCTCACGTCAAAAGCCCAGGCGAGAAGGCTGAAGCTCAGAAACGACAGGACCGTGCTGGTCATGATGATGCGGGCCACCCGGCCGTTGTCGGCACCATAGCGTTCGGCCAGCAGCGACACGTTGCTCGCGCTGGGCAGCGCCGCCGCCAGGGCCAGCACCATCACCTGGAAATTCGACAGCGGCGCGCCCAGTGCCTGCGCCGAAGCCGCGAGCAGCAGCACCAGCAGCGGGTGCACGAACAGCTTGATCAAGGCCACCGGCACGTAGTCGGCCACGGCCGTGCGGGTGTGGCTGTGCTGGCCGGCCCGCCAGAGCACGGCGCCGATGGTGAACAGGGCCACCGGGCTGGCAGCGTCGGCGAGCATGCGCACGACCACGTCCACGGGTCCGGCCAGCTTCGACCCGGTGATCGAAAACACCGCACCCAGCGCGATCGACCAGGGCAGCGGGTTCGACAGCGCCCCGCGCACCGCGCGCAGGGCCGCCGTGCGGGCGCCGTGGGCGGCCGCGCCCTGGGCCTGCGCCAGCGCGATGCACAGGCTGCTGGTGATGAACAGATCGGCCAGGATGGTGCAGATCACCGGCCCGGCCGCCACCGGGCCCAGCAGCGCCACCAGCAGCGGCACGCCCATGAAGCCGGTGTTGGGGAAGGCCGCCACCAGCGCGCCGAACGAGGCGTCCTTCAGCTGCACCCGCTCGTTCAGGCTGACGGCGATGGTGAAGAACACGATCACCAGCGCCGCGGCCAGGTACACCAGCAGCACCGCAGGGTTCAGCAGATCGAACACCGGCGTGTTCATGCCGAAGCGGAACAGCATGCAGGGCAATGCGAAATACAGCACGAAGGCGTTCAGGCCCGGGATGGCGCTTTCGGGCAGCACATGGTGCCGGGCGGCCAGATAGCCGGCCAGGACGAGCGCGAAGAATGGAACCGTGACGGAGAGGATGGCCTGCATGCGGCCGGGAGTATCTCAACCCGGCGCTGGCCGCCCTGAACGGGCCGTTCGTCGCATCGACAGTCCAGGGTCATGAAGCATTGCCTATGCTCGCGTTCATCCTGAACAGACCGGAGCCCGTTTCACCATGCTCGAAGAACGCAAGCGCATGTCATTCCTGGGCCGACTGTGGTGGCTGGTGGACGCCAGCCGCCGCACCCTGCTGAACCTGATCTTCCTGGCGCTGATCGGCCTGGTGGCCTGGGCCCTGCTCAAGCCCGGCCCGGCGGCGCTGAAACCCAAGACCGCGCTGGTGCTGAACCTGGCCGGGCCCATCACCGAGCAGAAGGCCGGCAGTGCCCGCGACAGCGCGCTGGCCCAGGTGCAGGGCGACGACATGGCCCAGACCCGCCTGCGCGACGTGCTGGCGGTGCTGGACGCCGCCGCCAAGGACCCGAACGTGCCGCACCTGCTGCTGTCGCTGGACGAGTTCGGCGGCGCCGGGATGCCCACGCTGCGCGAGGTGGCCGCAGCGCTGGAGCGCTTCAAGGCCGCGGGCAAGCCGGTCTACGCCTGGGGCGCCGGCTACGACCAGCGCAGCTATTTTCTGGCCGCCCATGCCACCGAGATCTGGCTGCACCCGATGGGCGGCTTGGGGTTCGAGGGTTTCGGCCGGCCGCGCAACTACTACAAGGACGCCTTCGACAAGTTCGGCGTGCAGGCCACCGTGCTGCGCGTGGGCAAGTTCAAGAGCTTCGGCGAGGTCTACTCCGCCAACGCACCTTCGCCCGAGACCACCGAGGCGGAGAAGTTCCTCTACGACGCCCTGTGGACCAGCTGGCTGGGCAGCGTCGAGGGTGCCCGCAAGCTGCCCGCGGGCACCATCATGCGGTTGATCGACGGCCTGCCCGACAACCTGGTGGCCGCAGGCGGCGACGCCGCCGAGCTGGTGCTGAAGGAAAAACTGGTCGACAAGCTGAAGACGCGTGACGAGATGCGCGCCTTCCTCATTGAAAAGGGCGCGAAGGACGAAACCGCGGCCAGCGGGCAGCAGCGCGAAACCACCTTTTTGCAGGTGAGCTTCAAGGACTACCTGGCCCGCACCAAGCCACGCACCTCGGGCGATGCCGTTGGCGTGATCGTGGCCGAAGGCGAGATCGGTGACGGCCAAGCCCCCAGCGGCAGCATCGGGGGCGAATCGACCTCGGCCCTGATCCGCCAGGCGCGCGAGGACAAGGACGTCAAGGCCATCGTGCTGCGCGTGGATTCGCCCGGCGGCAGCGCCTACGGCTCGGAGCTCATCCGCCGCGAACTGGAGCTGACGCGCGCCGCCGGCAAGCCCGTGGTCGTGTCGATGGGCGACCTGGCGGCCTCGGGCGGCTACTGGATCAGCATGGCCGCCGACGAGGTGATCGCCGACGAGACCACCATCACCGGCAGCATCGGCGTGCTGGCCGTGCTGCCCAGCATCAAGGGTGCGATGGACAAGGTGGGCGTCAACACCGCCGGCTACGGCACCACCTGGCTGGCCGGCGCACTGGACCCGCGCAAGACGCTCGACCCCCGCCTGGCCGGCATCGTCCAGGCCAGCATCAACCGCGTCTACGCCGACTTCACGCAGGGCGCCGCGAAGGCGCGCAAGACCACGCCCGAAAAGATCGACGAAGTGGCCCAGGGCCGGGTGTGGACCGGTGCACAGGCGCTGGAACGTGGCCTGGTCGACAAGCTCGGCAGCCTGGGGGATGCCGTGGCGGCAGCCCAGGCACGCGCGAAGCTGACGGCCGATGCACGCCTGCTCTACGTCGAGCGCCCGCCGGGCCGCCTGCAGCAGACGCTGGAGATGTTCGGCGTCAGCGAAGCCAGCCTGGGCGGGCGCCTGCTCGCGGTGCTGGCCCCCGGCCTGATGCTGCCCGACCCGGTGCAGATGCTGCTGCCGGGTGCACCCCAGGCCGTGGTCGATGGCGTGCGCCGCGACCTGGGCTGGCTGGCCGCGGTCGGCGAGCGGGGCAAACCTTTCGACGCCCTCGTGCACTGCCTGTGCACCGCGCCTTGAGGCCGGCAGCGGCCGCGGCAGCGTCTACAGGTTGCCGCGGCCCCAGGGCCCGACGATCGCCACGGTGAGGCCGGGCGACTGGATGTTGGCGAACAGCACCCGCCCGGTCGGGTCGAAGCAAGCGCCGCAGAACTCCGAGCCGCGGTAGTCGCCCGGTGCCACCAGCTTGCCGGCGCCGGCAATCTGCGGCGCCGTCAGCTGCAGGTTGTTCTTGCACAGGATGTAGGCCTCGCCGGCCGCATTCAGGCCGAGCAACCGCGTGCCGCTGCCGAACGCGTCGGGCGAGGCACCACCGTCCTCGCACAGCACCAGGCCACCACGCGGGCTGACGGTGACGTTGTCCGGGTTGTTGCCGGCCGTGGCCGCGCCGCTGACGAACAGCGCGCGCAGGCGCATCGACGCCAGGTTCAGTTCCCACACCGCGCCTTCGCCCTGGCCGGGCTGGTTGCTGCCGTTCACGCCGGCGCCGGTGTCGACGATGAACATGCGGCCGTCGGCATGCCAGATGCCTTCGCCACGGCTCATGCGTGCGCAGCCCGCGGCCAGGGCCTGGATCGTCGGGCCGGCCATGGCCGCCAGGGCCACGCCCCCGGGCAGTCCGGCCACGGTGCGGGGGTCGGCGTCGGGGTCGGCGATGGTGATCCACTCGAGTTCGTACTCGTCACCGATCTCTGGGTTCAGCAGACCCACGTTGTTGCTGGCGGCCAGCGTCAGTGTTTGCGCCTGGCGCACCACGCCGCGAATGCGCGCCGCCTGCAGCGTGCCGCCCTGCTGCAGGCTGCCCAGGCGACCGCTGGTGTCCACCGGCAGGTAGCGGTACAGCGCAGACGCGTTGCGGTTGTCCTCGGTCAGGTAGACGGCGCCGCTGGCCGGGTCCACGGCCACCGCCTCGTGCACGAAGCGGCCCATGCCGACGATGGGCGTGGCCAGCGAAGCGGTCGCGTCGACGGCCGACTCGAAGACGTAGCCATGCTTGCGCCCGCCGATCGGCGAGAAGTCGAAGATCGTTTCTTCGCAGGTCAGCCAGCTGCCCCAGGGCGTGGGGCCGCCAGCGCAGTTGCCCAGCGTGCCGCCGATCGAGGCATAGGCGTCGACCCACTGGCCATTGCGGAACACCAGGTTGGTGGTGCCACCCCCGGCCACGCCGGTGAATGGGGTGGGCGCGGGCGCGGCCGGGTTGGTGACGACGCCGCTGGCACCGATGCGCACCGTCAGCGCGCCACCGATCGTGATGATGCCGTTGACCGCGCCGGGCGCATAAACCTGCGGCGCCTGGATGGCGTCGGCCGGGCCGGTGGCCAGACCACGCTCGTGGTTGCGCACGAGCACGAACTCGGTGCCGCGGCCATCGCGGGAGACGCGCGATGCCCGCACCACGGCCATGCCGTCGTGGTTCGACGGCGTGGGCCGGCCGTCGCGCATCGGATCGCCGGTCCAGCCGTGGCTGCGGTAGCTGAAGCCTTCGGGCAGCTGCAGCAGGGGCAGGCCGGTCGTCAGGTCGGCCACCGGGGCGATCGGGCCGTAGGGCGACACCGCCGAAGTGGTCTGCTTGCCGCCACCGGTCTGCGCCAGGGCCTGGCGGCTGTGCAGTACACCGAGTGCACCGACGAAGGACGAGGCCATCACGGCACCCGAGCCCTGCAGCAGGCGGCGGCGGTTCAGTTCGATGGATTCGGCGGGAGAAGGCGACAGCGGAAAGGACAGGCGACGCATGAAGGCTCCGAAAGCAGCTCGAGGAGCCCGCAGTGTGCGAAGCCACGGTGACGGTTTGGCGAAGCCCGAGAACCGGCCTGGCCGGCGTGGCTTTTCAGCGCGGCGGCAGGGCCGCCGGCCGCGCCATGTCGTCCAGCGTCTGGCCCTGCTGGCGCAGCAGGGCTTCCAGGGCCGGCAGCAGCGGGCCCAGCCGCTCGTCGATGGCGGCGCGCACGGTGTCGACGAAGACCTGCGTGCTGCGCTCGATCTCGATGTTCACAAGCGCGCCTTCGGGCTTTTCGCCGAAGGTGGTCATGCGCAGCGTCTCGGGGATCAGCCAGACCTCGAACCAGCCGCTGCCGTCGGCTTCGCGCCGGGCTTCGGCCACGGTCAGGCTGGCGCCGTTGACGGCGATGTACCCCTTGGCGAACACATAGCGCATCCAGGGCGCGGGCACGGCGATGCGCAGGACCTGGTTGTTCTCGGGGCGGCGCACTTCGGCCACGGTGGCCTGGAAGTCGATGTGGCCCGACAGCGGATGGCCACCGATCTCGGCGCCGTCCTTCGCCGCGCGCTCGACGTTGATGGCGCTGCCCGCCACCAGGCCGCCCAGGGTGGTGAGCGCCAGGCTCTGCTGCATCACGTCGAAGCTCGCCCGGCCCGGCGCGGGCCGCGAGGTGACGGTGAGGCAGACGCCGTCGACGGCGACGCTGGCGCCGATGGCCAGGCCCGCGTCGAAGCCTTCAGGAAGGCTCAGCACGAAGCTGCGCAGGCCGGCCTGGTCGTGGAGGTCTTGAACCTGGGCGATGCCCTGAACGATGCCGGTGAACATGCGCCGAAGCTTAAGCCAAGCCTGCTTAGACTCGGGCGCCATGGATTCCACAGCGTGCCCGGACCCGCCCGCCTGGCTGCCCGGCTTCAGCTTCGCCCGCCCGCCGGCCGGCTTCGTCGACGACCCCTACCCGTTTTATGCCGCACTCCGGCGCCATTCACCGGTTCACCCGTTCGCGCCCGACAGCCATGCGCTGACGCGCCACGACGATGTGCTCGCGGTCTATCGCAGCAGCGTCGCCAGCAGCGACAAGCAGGCTGAGTTCGCTCCGCGTCTGGGCCTTGGCAGCGCCATCTTCGAGCACCACACCAGCAGCCTGGTGTTCAACGACCCGCCCTCGCACACCCGGGTGCGGCGCCTGCTCATGGGCGCGCTGAACCAGCGTGCCATCGCGCGCATGGAAGCCGGCGTGGTGGCCCTGGTCGACGGCCTGCTCGAGCGCATCGCCGGGCAGGCGGCGCCGGACCTGATCGAGGACTTCGCGGCGCGCATCCCGGTCGAGGTCATCGGCAACCTGCTCGACGTGCCCACGGCGCACCGCGCGCCGCTGCGCGAGTGGTCGCTGTGCATCCTGTCGGCGCTGGAACCCGCACCCACGCCCGAGGTGCTGGCGCGTGCCAATGCGGCGGTGACCGATTTCCTCGCGATGCTGCGCGAACTGGTCGCCCACCGCCGCCACTGTCCCGGCGACCCCGAAGCCGACGTGCTGACGCGGCTGCTGCACGGCCAGCCCGCTGGCGGCGACGACACGCCGTTGAGCGAAGGCGAACTGCTGCACAACTGCATCTTCCTGCTCAACGCCGGCCACGAGACCACGACCAACCTCATCGGCAACGGCGTGCATGCGCTGCTGACGCAGCGCGACGCCTTCGATGCGCTGGTGGCCGAACCAGCCCTCATCGGCAGCGCCGTGGAAGAGTTGCTGCGCTTCGAAAGCCCGCTGCAGCTGAACAATCGCCGGCTGACGGCGCCGCTGGCCTTGAGCCGGGGCGTGCTGCCGGCCGGCAGCTTCGTCACCCTGTGCATCGGCGCGGCCAACCGCGACCCGGCGGTGGTGACGGAACCGGACCGGCTGGACATCCGGCGCCGGCCGAACAACCACCTGGCCTTCGGCCAGGGTGCGCATGCCTGTTCGGGCATGAACGTGGCACGGCTGGAGGCCCGGGTCGCCATCGGCCGGCTGCTGGCGCGCTACCCGCAGCTGACCCTGGCAGGCGTGCCGGAACGCGATCCGCGCGTGCGCTTTCGCGGCTTCAGGCATCTGCCCGTGCAACTGGGCTGACGACGCCTAGGGTTTGGCCCAGCCCGCCAGCCCCACCGTGATGCGACCGTCGGGCCATTCGACCACCGGCCGCTTGATCACACTGGGCTGGTCCAGCACGAGTGCGCGCACACTGGCCGCGTCGACCACGGCGGCCTGCGCCTGGGGCGCCAGCTGTCGCCAGGTCGTGCCCTGGCGGTTCAGCAGCAGGTTCCAGCCCGGTTGCTGCAGCCAGGCGTCCAGGCGCTCGGCGGGCAGGCCCTGCTTCCTGAAGTCGTGGAAGACATGCTCCATGCCTCGAGCGGCCAGCCAGGCCCGCCCCTGCTTGACGCTGTCACAGTTGGCAATGCCGTAGACGCGGACGACCATGCGACCGCTCAGCTGCCGTCGTTCGGCATGTCGCAGGCCGGATCGGGATAGAAACCGCCGTCGCGGACCCGGCCGTCGTCGCCGATCGAGACGCGGAACCAGAAGCATTCATTGGTTTCGTAGCGCCAGGACCAGATCTCGCCGCCCTGGCGGCCGCCGCCGCGGCGGTTGCCCGGCGTGCCCAGGGTGCGCAGCAGCTCGTCGCGGGTCATGCCGGGCGCCCGAGCCTGGAAGGCCTGCAAGGACGAGTCGGTCAGCACCTGCCGGGCCTGGACCAGGCGGCCCGTGGCGTCGAGGTCCAGCATCCAGGTGCTGCGGCCGAAGGGTCCGGTGGCGTATTCGAGCCTCTGTCCACCGGCGCCCAGGCCATAGCGGGCCGTGGGCTGGCCCCAGCGCTGCAGCACTTCGACTTCGGTCGAGCCGGTGGTCGGCGGCTTCACCACGCAGCCCGCGAGCCACAGGGCCGCGGCTGGCAACAGCCAGAAAAGTTTCATGCTCAAACCCCTTTGTTTGCCCGTTCCGTTGCGCGGCCGCATGTTGCCGCAAGGCCGACAAGGGCCCTGGCGGAACTTCCCCAAACCCATGCGGCCGGCTGCAGAATGACGTGCATGTCTGTGCCGCCCGGCGAAAGTGCAGCCCTGCTGCAGCTGATCCTCGATCATGCTGGCGAGGGCATCAGCGTGTTCGATGCACAACTGCGGCTGAGGGTTCACAACCAGCGCTTTCTCGACTGCACCGGTCTCGAAGCTGCACCGGCACAGCCGGGTGCAGAACTGCTGGACCTGCTGCGTGCCATGGCCCTGGCCGGTGAATTCGGACTGCACGCCGACGACGCTGCGCGCGAAGCCATCTGCCAGCGCCGCCTGGTCGAGCTGCGCGACGGCCCGCCGGGGTTGACGCACAGGGTGCGCCCGAACGGGCACGCCCTGGAGCTGCGCCGCACGCCCACGCCCGGCGGGGGGTTCGTCATGCTCTACGCCGACGTGACCCAGCAGCGCGCCGCCGAGAGCTCGCTGCTGCAAGAGCAACGCATGCTGCAGCTCGTGCTGCAGACCACGGCCCAAGGCTTCTGGTTCATCGACACCGAACAGCGCACGCTCGACGCCAACCCCGCCATGTGCCGGATGCTGGGCTTGGCACGCGAAGCCCTCGTGGGCAGAAGCATCTTCGAGTTCGTCGACGAAGCCAATGCCGAGACTTTCCGCCGGCAGACTGCGCTGCGCGCGCAGGGCCAGGTCAGCAGCTACGAGATCAGCCTGCGCAGTGCCGACGGCCGGCAGGTCGACTGCTTCAACAACGTGACGCCCATCTACGACGGCCAGGGCCGCCGCTTCGGGGCCCTGGGCCTGATCACCGACATCACGCCGCTGAAGAAGGCTCAGCAGGAGCTGAACCTGACCAGCAGCCTGCTCGCCCAGAAGTCGCATGTGCTCGAGGTGACGCTGGACAGCCTGGCCCAGGGCGTGCTCAGCGTCGACGCCCACGGCCAGATCAACGCCTGGAACCAGCGCTTCCTGCAACTGATGGAAGTGCCGGCGGAGGTGATGGCCGCCCGGCCGGGCTTCCTGGAACTCTGTCGCTGGCAGATCGACAGGGGCCTGCTGCCGCAGCAGCCGCTGTTCTGGCCGGCCATCACCGAGACCTATCAGCGCACCCGCCCGGACGGCCTGATCGTCGAAGTGCAGACGCATGTGGCCACCGACGGCGGCATCGTGCGCACCTACACCGACATCACCGCCGCCACCCAGGCCAGCCGGGCCCTGCGCGAGAGCGAATCGCGCTTTCGCACCCTGGCCGATGGCGCCCCGGCGCTGATCTGGCAGTCCGACCGCGAAGGCCGGGCGCTGTGGTTCAACCAGCGCTGGCTGAAGATCACCGGGCGCACGCTGTCGCAGGAACTGGTCTGCACCTGGGCCCAGCGCATGCACTCCGACGATCAGGCGCGCTGCCTGGCAGTCCTGCAGCAGGCGCGCGACGCCGTGTCGGCCTACCACGTGGAATTCAGGCTGCCCGGGGCCGACGGCCAGTGGCTCTGGATCGCGGACCAGGGTGTGCCCTTGTTCGGCAGCGACGGTGAGTTCGAAGGCTTCGTCGTCTACGGCTGGGACATCACCACGCGCAAGCAGGCCGAGACAGCCTTGCTGAAGGCCAAGGAGGAAGCCGAGCGCGCCAATCGTGCCAAGTCGGAGTTCCTGTCGCGCATGTCCCACGAATTGCGCACGCCACTGAACGCGGTGCTCGGCTTTGCGCAGTTGCTGCAGACCGACCCGGTCGAGCCGCTGTCGGCCACGCAGGCCTCGCGCATGCAGGAGCTCATGCACGGCGGCCGCCACCTGCTCAGCCTGATCAACGACGTGCTGGACCTGTCGCGCATCGAAGCCGGGGCCCTGCATCTCGAACTGGTGCCGGTGGCCTTGGGCGAGCTGGTGGGTGACTGCCTGCGCCTCGTCGCGCCTGCGGCTGCAGAGCGCCAGATCGTGTTGTCGGTGGCGCCTGAATCCCCCGCGACCCAGCATGTGCTGGCCGACCCCATCCGGCTTCGGCAGGTGGTGCTGAACCTGCTTTCGAATGCCGTGAAGTACAACCGCGACGGCGGGCGGGTGCGGGTGTCGTGGAAACCCGAAGCCGCCTCGCGCACGGTCTGCGTGTCCGTGGCAGACACCGGCCCGGGCCTCGACGAAGCCCAGCAGGCGCGCCTGTTCCAGGTCTTCGAGCGCCTGGAGGCCAGGCATTCGGCGGTGGAAGGGGCGGGCATCGGCCTGGCGCTGAGCAAGTGGCTGGTGAGCCTAATGCAGGGCGAGTTGGGCGTGGACAGCCACAGCGGCCAGGGCAGCCGCTTCTGGGTGCGCCTGAACACGGGCGAAGTCGGCCCGGTGGCGACATTGCCGGCGCCTCCCTCGGCCGAAGCGTCGTCGCTGCCCGCGGTGGCCGCCAAGACGCACACGGTGCTCCACATCGAAGACAACCCGGTCAATCAGGTGCTGATGGAAGGCATGCTCGCCCACCGCCCCGGCGTCAGGCTGCTCACCGCCGGCCTGCCTGAAACGGGCCTGGCCATGGCGCTGCAGGCGCAACCGGAGCTGGTGCTGCTCGACATCCAGCTGCCGGGCTTCGACGGCTATGAAGTCCTGCGCCGGCTGCGTGCCGACGCCCGCACGGCCCACATCCCCGTGATCGCGGTCAGCGCCAATGCCATGCCCAGCGACCTGCAGCACGCTGACGCCGTCGGGTTCGCCGACTACTTGACCAAGCCCCTGGACCTGTCGGTCCTGCTGGCGGCCGTGGCCAAGGTGATCGACTGAACGACCGCCGCCGTCGTGCCGGGCACAAACAAGAACGCCCCGGACACAGCGTCCGGGGCGTTTGTTTTCTGGTGGGCCCTGACAGATTCGAACTGTCGACCAACGGATTAAGAGTCCCAGAAACCGGGACTTTGGCGAACACCCCCGAACTGGCAACGGGGTGCAAGTCATTGATTAACCATCGTTTTGAGTCCACACTAGTCCGTAGGCGTCCGCCACCATTCGCAAGAATTCTGGCAACGATCTGGCAACGGCAGGAAAACGGACTCAAGACATGGCAACGAAACAGACCGCCGGCGAGACCATCAACAACCTGGCGCCGGGGGTCTTCAAGACACTGTGCAAGGTCAAGCCGATGGGCGGGCTACAGGCCCGCAAACAGGCCACCGGCGCCGTGGCGCTGTACTGGCGGTACAGCATCGGCACGTCGAGCGAGCGCGCCCTGATCGGCCTGTACGACCCCAGCGCGCCGCCCAAGAGCCTGAGCCCGACGCCGACCGGGTACTCGGTCGCCGCAGCCACCCGTGCGGCCGAGACGCTGGCTATTGAGCACCATGCCCACCGCGACGAAGGTGGCCGGCCGGCGCTGCTGGCGGCACAGCGCAAGGCAAAGCAGCAAGCGGCCGACACTGAGCGCCGCGCCGCCAACAACACCCTCGAGAGGCTGCTGCTGGCCTACTGCGACCACCTGCAGGACATCGGCCGGCGATCGCACGCCGACGCTCGGAGCATCTTCAAGCTGCACGTCATCGCGGCGTGGCCGGCCGTGGCCGCGCTGCCGGCCAAAGACGTGACCGGCGAACAGATCGCCGACATGATGCGCCGGCTGAACGAGGCCGGAAAGGGCCGCACGGCGAACAAGCTGCGCAGCTACGCCCGCGCGGCGTATCAGACGGCGAAGGCGGCAAAGTCCAAGCCGAGCATTCCCGTGGCGTTCAAGGACTACGGCATCACGTCCAACCCGGTGGCGGAAACCGAGCCCGACGAGAGCCACAACCAGCCCGACAAGCGCCCCCTGACGGCCGACGAGATGCGCACCTACTGGCAGGCCATCAAGCCGCTGGCAACGTGGCAGGGCGCGGTGCTGCGGCTGCACCTGCTCACCGGTGGGCAACGCATCGAGCAGCTGGTGACGCTGCAGACCGCAAACATCACGGTCGACGCCATCACGCTGCTGGACGGCAAGGGCCGCCCCGGACGACCACCGCGGCCGCATACGGTGCCGCTGACTGCCGCGGCTGCGCAGGCCTTGGCAGAGATCGCGCCGACCGGCACCTATGCCCTGAGCAACGGCCGCGGCACGAAGGAAGGCTGGGCGAAGGGCGACCGCCACATCGCCGCGCCAATCCTGAGCAAGTGGGCCGCCGCCGCCGTCGGCAACAGCATCGAGGACTTCCAAGCCAAGCGGCTGCGCTCCGGCATCGAAACGCTGCTGGCCAGCGCGGGCGTGTCGCAGGAAATCCGCGGCCGGCTGCAGTCGCACGGCATTTCAGGCGTGCAGGCCCGCCACTACGATGGACACGACTATCTGCCCGAGAAGCTCAAGGCGCTGGAAACCCTGCACGAGCTTTTGGAGCGCAAGCCGGCGAGCAACGTGCTGCCGATCAAGCAAAAACGGGCGGAAGCCTGACAGGATGACCCCAGACCCCCGCACCTGATGCACCCCGCACCAGATGCCCCCCGCACGAGCTGCACCCCGCCCCCGCACCAGGTGCACCCCCACCCCCCACCAGACCCCCGCCCGAGGTATCGGGCAACGGTGGCCACTGCCGATCAGTGGCAAGGCGGCCGGCCCGGGTGGAACAAACACCCGAGCCGGCCTGAGCATTCACGTGCCTCAAGGAAAAACGCAAATGCCTAGGAAGAACCATAGCAGCCCACCGGCTGACTCTCCAAGCCCCTACCCCAACTCCTCCAAGGTGGCTGACATCCACATGCACGGCACGCAAGAGATCGTCGATGCCTTGCGTGAGCTGTTAAGCCGCGCAGAGAAGGGCCACATCAGAGGCCTCGCATTCGCCATCAAGACCGGGCCAAATCGCCACCGCATCGGCTTCACGGGCCAGTACTGGCAAAACCCAGTGGAGGCGATTGGGGTGGCTGCACAAATGCAGTACCGGGCGAACGGGGTGCTGAACTCGCGCGACGACATGATGAATCTTGACGGGGACCAGGGATGAAGCTGGATACCGGGCCGGAAGGCCTCGCCTCCCCCCCTGAAGCCTCCGCGGCGCTTTGGAACAGTGCCATCAAGCGGGCCTGGGACGGCGACGCCCGCGGATTGCTGGAGCTCCTCCTGTACTCGACACGGTATGACGATCAAGGCAAGCACCCGATTCCCGGCACCATGTTCGCGCTGCCGCAGGACCTGGAGGTTCGGATGGCAGTGGTGTGGGTGCTGCTCAAGGGTCCACTGGGCGCCGCCGACAACCTCGACGACTTGATGACCAAGACAGGATGGGGTAAGGGCAAACCGCGGCTGTCAGACCTGGAAGTCGACGTCGCTGGTGCCTACCTCGCTGCAGGGGCCACAGACGATGAACTAGAAGGCTTGGCCAAGGCGCACGACGTTTCGGCCGAGTACCTGCGCAAGCGGATCGATCAGCGCCGCCTAGCCCACAGAGCAAAGCACGTCAAGGCACTTCCTGCAGGAGGAACATCCTAGAAGGAATTGAGGGCATTTCCGACACTGACCGCAGGCGTTCAACCCGGACGCCAGCGAATCAGAAAGGAAACGCCCAATGCCCGCAACATCACCTGGCCACACTTCCCAGGCCTTCACGATCACCCAGTTCGCTGACGCGCACCAGGTCAGCCGCACCCACGTCTACGAGCTGATCAAGCAAGGCCGCGGCCCGCGCCTCATGAAGATCGGCCGCCGCACGCTGGTGAGCGTCGAGGCCGCAGCCGACTGGCGCCGCCAGGTCGAACAGGAGACCGCTGGCGGCCCTGGCTGCGTCACCCTGTAGGCCGTCGCCATGACGACCAACAAGGACGACGCCACCCGCGTGGCCCTGGCCGCGCTGTCGGGCCACCAGCTGCGCAAGCTGGCCGACGGCACGTGGCTGGTTTCACGCTGGAACTTGCAGCGCGAGCTTGCCGACGACGACGCCGTCGACGACTTCCTCCGAGCCGTGCGGAGCACCAGCAGCGGCCACCAGGCCGACACCGGCGCCAACCGTCCGGGGCGCGATGGCCAACGCGCGTAACAGCGGCCGCCAACGGCGCGATGCTGGTCGCGACGGTGGCGGCTTTGTTGCGCTCCCGAACATCGTGGTCGACTCGCCTGCCTTCAGGTCTCTCAGCTACGCCGCCAGGGCCCTGCTGGTGGACGTAGCGCGCCAGTACGTGCCCGGCAAGAACGGCCTGCTGGTCTGCAGCATGTCGCACCTCGGACCGCTGGGCTGGAGTTCGAACGAGACCATCACGCGCGCCAAGCGCGAGCTGCTGGCGACAGGCCTGCTGTACGAGACCCGGCGCGGGGCCAGGCCGAGCACCTGCGGGCTGTACGCCGTGGGCTGGCGGGCGGTCGATGCTTCGGATCGGTACGACCACGACGTGCTGAGGGTGTTCCGACGCGGCGCCTATCTGCAGCCGACACCGGCGAAAAACGAGGTCCTTACACCGATGGTCGGTGTAGGAGGCGCCGCCACTGCACCGGTTATCGGTGTAGAGCGGTCTTCCACTGCACCGATAACCGGTGCACTAGGGCCCGTTTAAGGCCTCTCCCTACACCGATAACCGGTGACCTATCTAGATATTGCCATCTGCTGACGCGGACGGCCCAACCACGAAGGGCTGAAGACATGAGTGACTGTGAACGCTTCTGCGAGCTGGTGCTCGAGGTCGGTGCTGACGGCGCCGTAACGCTGACCGAGCCAGACAACACGGGCAACGGCTACGAGGCCACCATCAGGCTGCATCCGCTGCAGGCCCGGCGGATCGGCGAGCTGGCCGGCCTGACGAGCGAGACCACGGCCCGCCGCGAGCTGCTGCGCCTGCAACGCCGTCTGAGTCTGATCAACCATCGGGCCGAACAGCTCGCGCACTGGCTGGGCAGCTATTCGGACCACGAGCACGCCGACCTGACTGCAGAGGTCGGCATGGCCGGCGCGCTGGCTGACCTGGTGCGCGAGTGCGTCGAGGACTTCGCCCATGAGCCAGAACCCGAGACCGTCGAGCCAGTTCCGCAGCCTGTCCCACGGGACAACGCCGGGACTCCCACCGGACAGCAAACCGCCGACCTGTTCAGCACCACCGAGGCACACGCATGACCACCGACAACACCGCCAGCGCATATGACCGGCTGCAGACCCACGTGCACGCCACCGGCAACATGATCGACGACGCCCTCGACTCGCTGCGGGCGAAGGACAAGAACAACTGGGCGCATGTCATGGCCGCCTTCCGCGCCGGCGCCATGGCCAAGTGCACGACCGCAATCAGCATCACCACGGGCCTGACCATCGTCAGCATCGAGATCGTGCTGCCCGACGGCAAGACCCACCAGCTGGCGCGCGTCGAGCTGGAAGGCATCACTGAGGACAAGCCGCAACAGTGAATGTGCGCGGGTGTTCGCTGACGTGCGAAGTGTTCAAGGGCCCTTCCCCTTCGCGCGCGAACCCGATACATGTCGGGGCATCAACGACAACCCGGTGCCCCTGATGAACCTCTCTGCAATCCGCGAACAACGTGCCGCCAAGGTCGGCGAGATGCGTGCCCTGCTGGCCAAGGCCGAGGCCGACAAACGTGCCCTGACCGCCGACGAGCAGGCAAGGTTCGACGGACTCAAGGGCGAGGTCACCGGCCTGGAAGATCAGGAAGCCCGCGCGCAGTTTCTCGCCGACGCCGAGCGCCGCATGGAAGGCCTGCCGGCCACAGGCGACAAGAACTTCGAGACCGAGTGCCGCGCGTTCAGTCTCACCCGCGCCATCGCCGCGCAGCTGCCGAACAGCACCGTCGACGCTGGCCGGGAGCGCGAGGTCTCGGTCGAGCTGGCCCGCCGCAGTGGCCGCACCTTCGAGGGCATCGCGGTGCCGATGGCTGTCTTCGAGCAGCGGGTGCTGACGACAGGCCTGCCGGTGGCTGGCCCGGGGTCCAACCTAGTGGCCACCGATCACCGCGGCGACCTGTTCATCGACATCCTGCGGGCCGCGCTAAGGATCCGCCAGCTGGGCGCGACCGTGCTGCCAGGCCTCACCGGAAACGTCGACATCCCTCGGCTGAAGGCCTCCGGCACGTCGGCCTGGGTCGCGGAGAACGCCGCGCTGACGGCTGCGGACCACCAGTTCGAGAAGGTCTCGCTGACGCCCAAGCACGTCGGCGCCCTGACCGAGGTCAGCCGCAACATGATCCAGCAGGCATCGCCCGCGGTCGAGACGCTGGTGCGCGCCGACTTCGCTTCGATCCTCGCGCAGGCCATCGACGCCGCGGCCATCAACGGCAGCGGCACCGGCGCCACCCCGCGGGGCGTGCTGCAGACCAGCGGCATCGGCTCGGTGGCCATCGGCGCCAACGGCGGCCCGATCACCTGGGCCAGCGTCATCGACCTGATCGCCGCGGTCGAGGTCGCCAACAGCATGGGCACCGGGTTCCTCACCAATTCCAAGGTGGTGAAGTCAGCCCGCAAGACGCTGAAGACCACCGGCGACACAA
>JANOBX010000305.1:0-1843 GCA_031411875.1 Burkholderiales bacterium
TGCCGCCCCGTCGATTTGAGATGGGCCTGGAATTGCTCGAGCGCGCCGATGACGCCGGGCGCCTCGGGATGGCCGCCCAGCACCTGGTACAGCCGCTGGTGGGCTGGCTGGCGCAGCAATGGCTGGCCGCCTCCCGCCTCACGCTGCACCTGCGGCACGAAACCTTGCGCCGCCGCGTGTTGCCCGACACCGTGTTGTGCCTTGGGCTGGCCGAAGCGTCACGCGACCCCCCCCACATCAACCTGCTGCTGACCGAGCGCCTGCAGCGGCTCGAACTGCCTGCTCCCGTGTATGCACTCACATTGACGGTGGACGAGTGTGTGAGCCACGCGGGCAAAGCTTCTGTGCTGTGGACCGACGATGGCGCGGCCCCTGGCTCGGGCCTGCTGGCACTGATCGACCGGCTCGGCGCGCGCCTGGGCCCCGAACGGGTGCAACGCTTGGCGCTCCAGGCCGACCACCGGCCGGAGCAGGCCACCCGGGTGCGTCCGGCCTGCGCAGCCGACACCTCGCAGCCACTTCAGGATCCCGGCACCGTCCCCGGTCACGCCCAGCCTCGGCCGACCTGGTTGCTGCCCCAACCGCTGCGGCTGCAGGAAAAAGCCGGCCGTCCCGTGCACGGCGGCGTGCTGCGCTTGCGCAGCCGCGCCGAGCGCATCGAGGCCGGCTGGTTCGACGGTGAACCGGTGAGCCGCGACTACCACCTGGCCGAAGGCGTGGACCATCGCTGGCGCTGGATCTTCCGCGAGCGCCGCAGCGACGGCTCGCAGTGGTACCTGCACGGCCTGTTCGGATGACATGCCCCAGCCGGCCCACCCCAAGGAGCCGCGGCCGCGCCCGCCGTTGGCCCCGCCCCCGGCCCCGCTGCTCGACCGCGTGCCGGCCTACGCCGAACTGCATTGCCGCTCCAACTTCAGTTTTCTCACCGGCGCCTCGCACCCCGAAGAGCTGGTGGCCCGCGCGGCCCAGCTCGGCTACACGGCGATCGCGATCACCGACGAATGCTCGGTGGCCGGCGTGGTGCGCGCCCACGAGGAGGCCAAGCGCCAGAACGAGGCCGGCAGCCCGATCCAGCTGATCATCGGCAGCAGCTTCGAGGTGCAGGGCGACGGTGACACCCCCGCCTGCCGCCTCGTCCTGCTGGCGCGCGACCGCGAAGGTTATGGCGACCTGTGCGAGGTGATCAGCTTGGCCCGCTTGCGTTGCTAGAAAGGCGAGTACAAACTCACGGTGCGCGACCTCGACCGCGTCGAGAGCGCCTTGCGCGGCGTACCCGGCTGCCACGCCCTGCTGATCCCGCGCCGCGAAGACCCGCCCGGACAACTCCTTGCCCAGGCGCACTGGCTGCAGGCCACCTTCGGCGAGCGGGCGGCCGTCGCAGCCGAACTGCTGCTGTACGCCGACGACAGCCTGCTCGTCGAACACCTCGACGCCGTGGCCCGGCGCACCGGGCTGCCGATCGTGGCCGCGGGCGATGTGCTGATGCACCTGCGCTCGCGCAAGCCGGTGCAGGACACCCTGACCGCCGTGCGCCTGAAGAAACCGCTGGCCGATTGCGGCTACGCGCTGGCCCGCAATGCCGAGCAGCACTTGCGCTCGCGCCTGCGCCTGGCCCAGCTCTACCGCCCGGCCTGGCTGCAGGCGGGGCTGCACATCGCCCGGTCCTGCAACTTCAGCCTGGCCGAGTTGCGCTACGAGTACCCCGCCGAGCTGGTGCCCGAAGGCCTCACGCCGATCGAGCACCTGCGCGCCCTCGCCGCGCTGGGCGCGCAGGAGCGCTTTCGCCACCTCGAACACGGCATGCCGGCCACGGTGCAGACCCAGATCGACAAGGAGATGGTGC